>DAOWIS010000015.1 GCA_030640805.1 bacterium
AGAAATTAAAAATCTGGCTAAAGAGCTGAAGAATTTAAAATTGACTTTCATCAATTCTACTCCTCGAGGAGGTGGAGTAGCCGAAGTTTTAAAGGGCCTCGTTCCTTTAATATTAGATATTGGACTAAAGGTTAAATGGTACACTATTCCTCCCTCTAAAGAATTTTTTGCCTTGACTAAGGAACTCCATAATGCTTTACAGGGGAAAGAATTTTCTTTGAGTTTTAGGGCAAAACAAGTCTATCAAAATTATATAAAACGGTCGGCTAAATTGATGAATGGTATGAAATCAGATATTTGGGTTATCCATGATCCTCAACCGTTAGGCATTATTAATAATTTGCCAAATCTTCATCCCTCGATAGCTCGTTTACATATTGATACCAGTTCTCCCAATAAAGAGGCATGGGATTTCATTGAACCTTTTCTTTTAAGGTACGATAGAATAATTTTTAGTACTAAAGATTTTATTGCCAAAAGTTTGCCCCAAAAAAAGATTAAAATTATTCCTCCAGCCATTGATCCTCTTTCGGGAAAAAATAAACCTTTATCAGTTCAAAAAGCAAAAACTATTATAGAAAACTTTGGCATCGATTTAAAAAAACCTTTGATAACTCAAATTTCTCGTTTTGATCCTTGGAAAGATCCCTTAGGAGTAATCGAGAGTTATTTTTTAGCAAAAAAGAAAATTCCAGATTTACAATTGGCTTTAGCTGGTCTTTTTTTAGCTTTGGATGATCCGGAAGCAATGAAAGTTTTTAAACAGGTGGAAAAACAGGCCCAAGGCGAATCTAATATTTTTCTTTTTTCTAATCCTCAAGAATTGGGTAGTTTAGAAGTTAATACTTTTGTTAATGCTTTTCAGGTTGGCTCAGATATAATTTTACAAAAATCAATTAAAGAAGGTTTTGGACTTACTATTACTGAAGCAATGTGGAAAAGAAAGCCGGTCATTGGTGGCAATGTTGGCGGAATAAAAATTCAGATTGAAAATGGCAAAAATGGATTTTTAGTTTCTAATCCTAAAGAAACCGCCCAAAGAATAGTTCAGTTAATTAAAAATCCAGATTTATCTTTTAGATTGGGAAAAAATGCTCAACAAACTGTTAGAGAAAAATTTCTAATGCCTCGGCTTTTAAAAGATTACTTAAAGTTGTTTAAAGAATTATTATAGTAGTAATCAGTGTTTATCCCATTTTCCCCTTGGCCAAATGGACATTTGAGGAAAAGGAATTTCGATCTCCTCTTTATCAAAAGCAATTTTTATTCGCTTTCTTAATTCTCGGGTGGCGTCCCATTGCCTTAAGGGTTTGGTCTCGCCAAGAATTTTAATTATTACTGCTGAATCAGCGAAATCATTAACCCCTAAAACCTGAGGGGTCTTGGTAATATCCTCTTTCCATTTTGGATCTTTAGCCATTTCTTTACCGACTTTATTTAAAACTTTTATTACTCGCTCAAGATTTTCTTTGTAGGCAATTCCAATATTAAGATTGATTCTAGAGAAACCTTTAGACAAATTAGAGGCTTTTTTTATTTCTCCATTAGGAATGGTATGTTGAATTCCATCTAAATCACGCAAAATTGTCTTTCGTAGGTTTATTTCTTCTACTCCGCCACAAGTTCCATCTAGACATATTACATCTCCTATTCGATATTGGTCTTCTAAAATTATAAACAGTCCAGCCAAGAAATCCCGAACCATATGTTGGGCTCCAAAGCCAAAAGCAATTCCAGCGATTCCAGCTCCAGCCAGTAAGGGTCCGATATCTATTCCGAATTCAGAAAGAATCATCAGAATTGCCATTACCCAGGCCATGATGCCCAAAACTGAACTAAAAACCTTAGTTAAAGTTTTCTCTCTTTTTTCCTGGGCTTTTCCGTCTTTTATTCGATAAGTTTTTTTAATAGATTTTTTAATTACTTTTCCAATAAAAACTCCGCCAAAGTGTTTAGTTAAATAAACGGCAATTAAAATACAAATGATTTTAATGCCATGAGATATAAACCAAGAATATATAATTGATAACATATTTTTATTATTTTAGACCTTCGTTCCCCTAAGGGCTTTTATTCTTTTTTCTATTGGTGGGTGGGTCATAAATAACTTCGTTAGCCAGTTTTGGGATTGTTTTCCTTTGAAAGGTGAAGAAAAATAGAGATGGGCAGTAGAATTGTTAGCTACTCTTAGAGGATGAGGATCAGTCGAGATTTTTTCTAAAGCCCTAACTAATCCTTCAGGATATCTGGTTAAAAGGGCAGCAGTCGCATCGGCTAAAAACTCTCTTTTCCGGGAAATAGCCAGTTTAATTAAAGTAGCGGCAATGGGAGCTAAAATTGCCGCCAAAATTCCTATAATTAACAAAATAGTCCCGCTGGAATCTCTAGAACTCCTTCTTCTTCCGCTTCCACCCCAAAAACTAATTCTTAAAAACCAATTAGAGATTAAAGCAATAATTCCCACTAAAATTACTATCACTGTTCCCAGAAGCATATCTTTATTTCCAATATGGGATAGTTCGTGAGCAATTACTCCTTCCAGCTCTACTCTATCTAATTTTTCTAAAAGTCCTCGAGTTATTGCGATTACGGCGTGGTTAGCATCTCTTCCAGTAGCAAAGGCATTAGGTTGGGATTCTTCAATTATATAAATTTTTGGCAAAGGAAGTCCGGCAGTAATAGAAAGATTTTCCACTAAGCGATAGAGTTCGGGGTTGTCTTTCTTTCCGATTGGCTGAGCATGAGAGATTGAAAGAACAATTTTATCTGAATACCAATAACTTCCCGAACTCATTAAAATACTAATAATCACAGCAATAACCAAAATTACATAACTGTCCAGCAGATAACTGAAAAGATAGCCAATTCCAATGATGAAAATTAAAAAACCAGTAATCAATAGCCATGTTTTTCTAATATTTTTATCAGCTTGAGCATAAAGCGTCGCCATAAAAAACCCCAATGACTAAATCCGAATTCCGAACAAATTCCCAAATCCCAATAACCAAACTTTAAAAATTAGACATTTAGGCATTAGTTATTTATTCGGATTTCGAGCTTGGGATTTTGGGTTTAAAACCTAACAGACACTGGCTTTCTTTTTTCTGGCTCTTCCAATTCAAAGAATTCCATCTTTTGGAAATTGAAAAGATTAGCCACTATGTTGGCTGGGCAGGACTCAATTTTAATATTGAGATCCCGAGTATTTCCATTATAAAAGCGGCGAGCCGCCTGAATTTTATCTTCAGTATCGCGAAGTTCTCTTTGAAGTTCCAAGAAGTTCTGAGAAGCCCTAAGATCAGGGTAATTTTCAGCTACAGCAAAAAGAGATTTCAAAGTTCCTGACAAGATGTTCTCTGTTTGCTCTTTTTCTTTTAATCCCTTAGATTCCATTGCTCTTGTTCTTGCCTCGGTGACTTTTTCAAAAACCCCTTTCTCATGAGCAGCATAACCTTTTACAGTCTCTACTAAATTAGGGATTAAATTATATCTTCTTTTTAATTGAACATCAATATCGGCCCAGGCCTCTTTGGTTCGATTTCGTAATTTTACTAATCCGTTATAAATAACAATAATCCAGAAAATCAGGATAATTAGAATTCCTAAAACAATATATAAAATTTCCATATTTGTTTTTCAATTAATTTATGACCTTTACCCCCACACCAAACGAGCATAAACTTTTGTTTTAACTAGGCGGAGCCTAATGCTCGTTCTGGTGTGGGGGTAAATTTTGTTTCTATTTTAGTATATTATAGTTTAAATTTATAAGCAATATGATTAAAATAAAACCCTTCTCGAAATTCAATTCGAAAAGGGTCTTTAGGATATTTTAAATCTAACCGCTGTCTCTCTTATGTCTTTGCTTTCTTCCGGGTCGTTGCGATCATATACAATAACATGAAGGATATAGTCTCCCTTCTCGAGATGATTCAATGTTCCCATTAAGAACGGTTGACCTTCAATATTTGCTGGCCAAGAGGCGTATACCGAGTCAGGTCCTGCATAAAGGGCAAATTCATCGTTCTCTACCTGATAGAGAATGTTATAAATGACCAAGGACTTAAGGCTGTCATTTTCGCCTCTTTTTAGTTCATACAGCTCACAATAGTAACTAGCCAATTGCCCCTTAAGATAAACATTCCCTGGTCGGGGCACAATAATCATTGAATTTCGGATAAACTTATGTCCGTTGTTTATCACATAGGTCGAGTCAGCTGGCCAGATTGAATGAGCCATTACCAAACTGCTGATTTTATCCCGTCCCACCGCAAAAGCATGAGACGCTAAGGAGATAGTGGTATCAAAAATTCCTTTTTTTTGAGAACCACTGTCCGATATACTAATGCCAACAATGTAATTTCCTGGCGGGAGAGAATCGTGTCTGTACTGATCAATATAAAACATACCCTTCTGTTGATCTTTTGGTAATTTTTTCCTGATGGTTGTACTGTCTTGAGCGACAGGCAGCATAGATTTTTCATCAAATATCACTATCTTTTCTGTAAAAATAGCCTCATTAAGAAAATCAGAATCGGAAAGTGGAGTTAGCTCTTCAAGAGGGATACCAAGATTTACATTAAACGCATAAGTGTCTCCTCTGTCAGAATCCCACTTATTTCTAAAATCCCACAAGCTCAATGCAAAATTCAGTTGTTCTCCAAGATCAACTGGAACTTCCGCTTTAGCCATATCAATCTTTTCAGTTTTAGTTGTTATGTACTGGCTTAGCGCTCTCATGCCGGCATCGTGAGAGAGACCTTTGTTTTCTAAATAAGGCATCAGCTCATAGTAACCGTATCCGTAACGATCTTCAAATTGGAAAGTCCCATTTTCCCCAAGCCTATAATAAACCCAAACCTCGGATCTACTCTTTAAGTCTTCAATTACCTGATCTATGTCTTTTGTTTCATCTAAAGACACAAAATTACCAGAGCGATCAGAATAATAATCAGCAGGTTCTATAATATCGGGCGGTCCATACAAAATATAGACATTGCCTCTTTCATCCCCATGAAAGAAATCGTAGGCATGTTCTACCCTCTGGTCAAACTCTTCTTTGAATTCATTTATTCTAGTAGTGAGATCAGGGTCTTTCTTTGCCCACCAAATCCTCAAGAACTCTTCTCTATCCGGAGGAGAAGACATCAGAAACTTTTCCATTTCCTCTTCAGAGAATAAAAGTTTCATTGAGTAATAGAGGATTTTTCCTTCCTCGGTTTTCACCAGCTCCTTTCTTTTTTTGTCTAAGAGTTTTTTTATGAGTTTACTTCTCTCTTTTTCGTTTTTCAGAGAGAGGTACCTTATCCGAGACAAAGAATCGCTTAAATAAACACGAAAGACTGTTTGTTCCTTAGGCGTCAGGGCCTCATATCTTCTGTTCCAAAATTCTCTCCAAAGAGAATCTTTTACAGATTTTAGGGTTGGAGTTAGATAATGTAAAGCAAATATATCTAACTCTGCTTTAGCAGCTCCAGCTTTTTTTAATTGCCCGTATTTCTTCTGGTCTTCCTGACTGAGATTCTTAGGCGAAAGAGGGCTTCTGGCCGCACAGCTTATAATCAGCAACGTTCCCAAGAACAATCCTAAATAAAAGTTCTTTTTCATTTCTTCTGTCTCCTATTCCATATTTTATTTTAAAGGTTCTTATAATTCTTTAATTATCTATAAAAATTTAACTTAAGTTAAAACCATCAGATAGTAAAAAATACTAAAAGTTACTAAAATATTATTTATAATATTATTTATCTATTAACAGTTTTTGTGACACCTCATCGCTGAAATACTGTAGAGATTGGGATATTATCTAAAGGAAGGAAAATTGGAAGAAGTAGTGCCACCACATACCCAATGGCACGTTTCTCCTTCAGGACTACTCCAACAATGCCAATAGCAACCCTCGTCTAATCCCACCGCTATCACATTAATGGAAAACAGTAGAGCAAATCCTATAATAACAGCTAAAGATATAGAAAGAATAATTTTTTTAGCCATTTTGCTTTATAAATAGGTTTAATTAGAAATCGACCTCTATCAAGAAAAAATTAGAAATTTTTCTTGAACTTCCTAATTATTCCTCCAATTCAAATTATACTCCTTTTAATGGAGAGTTGTCAACCCCACAAGATATTTTTGATTTTCTACTTGTACCTTGTACACGCATATACTTGTACAAGGTACAGATTAATTTAATTTTAAAAAATCGCTTTGTTCATTATTAGTATTCTTTATTAACGATTACTATTAACTAATAATTAAAAAGGCCGGGAAACCGGCCTTTTTTGTCTATTCCTGCTTTGTAAATTTTACTTTAGCTCTCCTCCTGAGTTTTATTTTTCTTAGTGTTTCTTTCAAGGTACTCTTGGGATTATATTCTTCTTTGCTTAAATCTAAAAATTTTACTTTAACCCTCCTTCCAAATCTTATTGTTAGAGCATCTGCCAAAGTATACATGTGACTAAGATCTTCTTTCTGAAAAAAATAAAGATTCCATTCCTCTTCATCATCACCAAACCAAAGTATTGCCGAAACCCTTTCCTTAGTCTTTTTGACTGAAATTAAAAATTTAACTCTACCAATTCCAATTGGACGTTCTTTTTCTTTAGGTGGATCAGTCAGGACTAATGATTCAGAAATAGACCCAGGCTTAGCGGGATCAAAAAGAAGATTAGAGATCTTAGATACATTATAGTCCCCTTTGCTTAACCATTCAGAAATCTGATCAGAGAAATCAGGATTAGATTTCTCACTATTACTGTCAGAGTCATCCTTTTCTGCCTTAATTCCTTTTTCCACTGTTTTTTCCTCCCTCTTATAAAATTTTAAAGTGCTAAATAATTAAGTAAAATATACTGGCGGAGGCGAGAGGATTTGAACCTCTGATGCCGATTAAGGCATATCCGCTTTCCAAGCGGACGCACTAGGCCATACTATGCGACGCCTCCATAAATAATTGGTGTGGGGGCGTGCTCACGATACCCTTTCGAGTATACGTGCTTTCCAGGCACGCCAGTTAAGCCACTCGGCCACCCCTCCTTACTGACTTATTTTTAGTAATGAATTGCTACTGGTGTTCCTATTTCTGTCCAATTATAGAGAATTTCTGCCGAACCAATTGGCAGTCGGACACAACCATGAGAAACAGGATGACCTAAACTTCTTTCCGACTCTCGATAACCGTTTAAAAAAGGTAATTCATGAATGCCGTTCTCTTGACCAGCGATTCTATAAATTCCTAAAAAATAAGGCATTGTCCAATAAAGTCCATTAACTCCTCCATAAGCCATTGGATGTTTACTAATCACTGAGAAATTGCCGGTCTTGGTAGGAGTAGAGCTTTTTCCAGTGGAGACAATATACTCGGCAAGTTTTTTTTCGCTTCTCCAAAGAATTAATATTTGTTTTGAGAGATTTATTTCAATTTTTTTCTCTATATTTCCATTTATTGGGAGAAAAACTGGCTGGGCGCTTGATAGTTCAACGATTTTATAAATATCATTATAATCTATAATTTCTTCCGGACCAGTAATGACTGGAATCGAGGTTCCGGTTAAGATAAAAACAATCCCTAAAATCATCCAATTGAATATTGACTTGGAATCCTTTTTGGCTCTAAGATCGATTATTCGTTTTTTCCCCTTATATCTTGGTGGAAAGATATCAAAAGTCTTTATTCCTTTACTCATAATTTTTTAAAGGCGTTTTTCTGACAATACACAAAGGGGTTTGTTCTTTGGATTGACCAAGAGGGTTATCTCTAAATACTTTTTTACAAAAATCATCAGAAATATATCTGCTGGATTTACCCAGAACTGCCACACCTAAATCATTGGCATCAATTATTATTACTTCCTGATTGATTTTTTCTTTAAGAAATTTGGCAACTTTATTAGGTTTTAAAGGTCCTAATTTAGCATATTTATTGTAAGGTGGAATAGTATAAGAACAGGGTCCGTCAATAGAAGCAACTTTTTTTCCGCAAATCCAATAGAACCCTCCTCTAAGACCAAATGGCTTGCTTAGGGCTGAGGCAACCATACCCAAAAACATTTTTGGATAGCCGGCCTCTCTAATAGCCAGTTCCATTGTCCAAGGACTGCCAATCCCGATACCGTAAGGAGATTTACGAACAAATTTTGAAAGAAATTTCGCCGGCCAAGAAGGGCTGATGTCTTTAATGGGCCAAGCTCGGCTTTGAGTTATGGCTACAATCCGTTCGCTTATAAAAACAATATCATCTTTTTTTAAATGGGGCTTTAGATATTTTTCTAAGATATTTAAAAGGTTGTCCTTAGGGGTAATAAGGCGGGTTTTTATAGGCAGACGGACATATTTATTTTTTTCAACCTCAATAATTAATTTCTTCCCTGGATTAGGAATAAACTCAACCATATATTTAATATTTGATTTTATTTTGTGCCCCCAGAAGGAATCGAACCCTCGTCAATGGCTTAAAAGGCCACTGCTCTACCATTGAGCTATGGGGGCAAAGCGAATTTTCGATATGCTCAAATTCGCAGTAGTTAGTAGTTAGTAGTTAGTATTTAGTATTTAGAAAATAAGATAAAATCATTTATTATAAAAAGCGAAAATTTGCTTCCTAACTACTAATTACTCACACTAATTACAAAATTTAATTCTTTTATAAATTTTCGTCTTTTAGTTTTTTCAATAATTCTTTCTGTTTTCTTGATAAGCTCTTGGGAGTGATAATTTTTATTATGACGATTTGGTCTCCCACTCCTCTTTGATAAAGATGAGGGATTCCCTTTCCTTTTAATCTTAATTCTTGGCTTGATTCAATACCAGCCGGTATCTTTAATTTTACTTTTCCTTCAAGGATCGGTATTTCTATTATATCTCCCAAGGCAGCCTGACTGAAACTAAGAGGTAATTCGTAATAAACATCATTTCCTTCTCGTTTAAATTTAGGATGTTTTTTAAGATGGATTTTTACATATAAATCTCCCATTTGGCTTCCTCGAGGACCAGCTTCTCCCTTATTTTCTATTTTGATAATTTCTTTATCATTGATACCAGCCGGAATTTTTATTAATATGCTTTCTACATCTATTACTCTTCCCTGACCCTTACAAAGATTACATTCTATTTCGGGAATTTTTCCTTCTCCTTGGCATTCCGGACAAAGACCGGTCCGAGTAATCGAGCCTAAAAATGTCCGATAAACCTGCTGAATACGACCTCTGCCTCCGCAAGTAGGGCAGGATTTAAGATGACTTCCGGGTTCAGCTCCGTTTCCCTGACAGCGAGGACAAATTACTTTCTTCTTGAGTTTTAATTCCTGCTCCTTTCCCTTAAAGGCCTCTTCTAAAGTTATTTCTAAATCAATAGAGGTATCTTGACCTTTTCTTTTTCTTACTTTAGTTCTTGTTCCGCCTCCAAAAAAATCAGAGAAAATATCTCCTAAATCAATATCTCCAAAATCAAAACCCTGCCTACCAAAATCAAATCCTCCCTTAGATGGTCCATATCCAAAAGGTCCATAACCAGGACCCTGTCCTTCGAATGCTTTTCCAAAACGGTCATATTGGGACCGTTTTTCTTTATCTCCTAAAACCTGATAAGCCTCATTAATCTCTTTGAATTTTTTTTCATCGCCTCCTCTATCAGGATGGTGTTTATGAGCCAATTTTCGGTAGGCCTTTTTAATTTCTTCCACTGAGGCATTAGGAGAAACGTCTAATGTTTTGTAATAATCCTTCATAGGAAATTTCTAATTTCTAATTTTCAATTTTAAATGAATTCTTAAATGATTTAATTTAAAAATTTAAAATTTAAAATTGATTGAAAATTAAAAATTGATAATTGAAAATTTTTATTAATCCTTTTCTTTTTTATCTTCTTCTGACTTTTTATCATCCTTGCCTTTTTCTCCTTCGTCCTTTTTCTCCTGGGTTTGCTTATACATTTCTGTTCCTAATTTCTGTAAAACAGAAGAAAGATCAGTAGTAGCATTCTTGGTTTCTTGGATATTATCCCCTTCTTTAACTTTTTTTAAAACTTCTACTTTTTCTTCTACTTCTTTTTTTAATTCGGGATTAACTTTTTCTTTTCCTTCCCTTAAAGCTTTCTGAGCTAAATGTATTAAATTATCAGCATTATTTTTTGCTTCAACTAATTCTTTTTTCTTTTTATCTTCTTCAGCATGCATCTCGGCTTCTTTTTTCATCTTTTCAATTTCTTCAGGAGTTAAGCCCGAAGAGGCCTCAATTCTGATGGATTGCTGTTTACCGGTGGCTTTATCTTTAGCCGAAACATTTAAAATTCCATTGGCATCAATATCAAATGTTACTTCAATTTGAGGAATTCCTCGAGGAACTGGCGGAATACCGTCCAAAATAAACTTTCCTAATGTCTTATTATCAACCGCCATTTCTCTTTCGCCCTGAAGAACATGAATTTCCACTGAGGGTTGATTGTCAGCTGCGGTTGAGAAAATCTGGGTTTTAGCAGTTGGAATAGTAGTATTTTTGGGAATTAAAATAGTGTTTATTCCTCCTAAAGTCTCAATTCCCAAAGAAAGAGGAATAACATCCAGCAGTAAAACATCCTTCATCTCTCCTTGCAAGATTCCGGCTTGAACCGCTGCCCCAATTGCTACTACTTCATCAGGATTAATTTCTTTAGAAGGTTCTTTTCCAAAAATTTCTTTAATTTTTTGCTGAATAGCCGGCATTCTTGTTTGTCCTCCCACCAGAACTATTTCATTTATATCTTTCATAGAAAATTTAGTCTCAGAAATCACTTTATTTAATGTATCTATTGAGCGTGAGATATATTCATCGACCATTTCTTCTAACTTTGCCCGAGTAAGTTTAAGGTTAAGGTGTTTTGGACCAGAAGCATCGCTGGTAATAAAAGGAAGGTTTATCTCTGTTTCCAAGGTAGTAGAAAGTTCAATCTTGGCTTTTTCGGCTGCTTCTTTTAGTCGTTGAAGAGCTAATTTATCTTTGGCTAAATCAATACCCTGTTCTTTTTTAAATTCCGAAACTAACCAGTTGATAACCTTTTGGTCAAAGTCATCTCCTCCCAAATGAGTATCGCCGCCAGTGGCTTTTACTTCCACCGTATCTTCTCCTACCTCCAGTACTGAAACATCAAATGTTCCTCCTCCAAAATCATAAACTACAATTTTTTCATCTTTCTTTTTACTTAAGCCATAAGCCAGAGCAGCAGCAGTTGGTTCATTAATTATTCTTCTCACTTTAAATCCAGCAATCTCTCCAGCATCTTTAGTAGCCTTTCTCTGACTGTCGTTAAAATAGGCCGGTACCGTAATTACTGCTTCAGTTATAGTTTGACCTAATTTATCTTCGGCATCTTGTTTTAATTTTTGTAATAACATTGCTGAAATTTCTGCTGGTCCATACCATTTCTCGCCTAATTTTATTTCCACTCCCCCGTCTTTTGATTCCTGAATTTTATAACTTAAAGTATTTTTATCTTTTTGAATTTCGGAGTCAGAAAATTTTCGGCCAATTAAACGCTTAGTTGAATAAATAGTATTTTCTGGATTAGTAATGGCTTGCCTCTTGGCTAAAATTCCCACTAATCTTTCCCCATTTTTAGAAATAGCAATTATCGAGGGCGTAGTTCTTCCCCCTTCTTTGTTTTCGATTATTTTTGGCTCGCCGGCTTCTATTGTTGCCATCGCCGAAAAAGTAGTACCTAAATCTATACCTCATATTTTATTCATAATTTGTTTAGTTTTTAGATAATAGATTATAGATGATGGATTTATATCTAACATCTAAATACCCAACATCCAAAATCTAATATCTACTTTACTATTCTCACCTTAGCTGATCTGATTACTTTGCCCTGAAGCAGATAACCCTTCTGGACTTCTTTTATTATTTTTCCTGATTTTTCTCCCTCTTTTTTTATTTCTTCCACGGCTTCGTGAAATTCGGGGTTAAACTCTTCTCCCAATGTTTTAATCTCTTCCAGTCCTTGTTTTTTTAAAAATTCTTCTAATTGAGATTTTATCTGAATTATTCCTTTTACCCAATCCACTTTTCTTAATTTCATATCTGGCAGATGGCTTTCAGCCCTATAAAAATTATCTAAAATTGGTAAAATTTCTTCAATCAAATTTTCATTAGCCCATTTTCTAAAATCCACCATCAATCCTTCACTTTCTTTTTTAAAATTAATGAAGTCGGCTTTGGCTCTTTGCCAACCCATTAGATATTCTTCTTTTTCTTCCCGGCACTTTTTAAATTTTTCTTTAAGTTTTATAATTTTTTTTTCTAAAGATAATCCAGAAATTTCAGATTCCTCTATATATTCAATTTTCGATTCTTCTTTTTTTTCTTTATTTTCTGCCATTTTAATTTTGATTATTCAAAACTTTAACAAAATTCCGAATAAGCCCTATGTTTTTTAAATAAGGCATTCTTTTTGGTCCCAGCATTGCTAATATTCCTTCTTCTTTACAGAGAGAGAAACGAGAAATAATTAAACTAAATTCATCTGTGGAATTTATGGGATTTTCTTTTCCAATATAAATTTTAATTTCCGGATAGTCCCAAATATCAAATTCTTCTATTTTTTTCTCAAAATGGTTTACCATTTTGGTAAATTCTGAAATATAATCTGGATCTTTGAATTCCGGCTCTTGAAAAATTCCTTGCCAACCTTCTTTCCATAAAACATTTTTCTCTAAAAGATAGATTAAAACCAGAGAAGAAGATTTTAAAGCCAAGATTTTAGTAAATTGAGAGGAAAATTTTAATAAATCCCGGGTTTCTTTTTCTAAATCTTTTATCATTTTTGAAAGCTTTTTTTCGATTTTTAAATTAGAAAAATCCTTTGTCAGAAAATCATTTACAGAAAATCGATAGCCCTTGTCAGTAGGAATTCTACCGGCCGAGGTATAAGGTTGTTTTAAATAACCTTCTTCAGTTAATTCTTGCATCTCGTTGCGAATAGTAGCTGGACTTAAATCAAAATTATAATTCTCAACTAAAATCTGAGAGCTTACCGGAACAGCTGTTTTTATAAATTCCTTAACTATATCCTTTAAGATTAATTGTTGCCTTTTCTTCATATACTTATTCTATAATATAAAATTAGCAGTCAATTGTCAAGAGTGCTAAAAAGACTCTTGGCTTTGTCTATTCGCTGAACAGTTTTTTCTTTTCCCAACACCTCCATAATTTCAAAAGGACCAGGCGAGGCTTTCTTCCCGGTTAAAGCCACTCTTAATGGCCAAAGTAATTTACCTCGATCTAATTTCCTTGTCCTGAGTTTATCGAAGGATTCTGCTTCCGCTAATAAAACTTTCTCTAAATTATCTTTATTCCAATCATCACTTTTTATTTTGGAGATAATTTTTTCTAATTTAGTTAGGACCTCAAGAATCTCCTTATCTTTCATTTCCTTCCAAGAAAGAAGATCTTTCTTGTATTCTAATTTCTCTTTAAAGAAAAAATCAGCTAACTCCGAAATTTCCGACAATTTTTTTAATCTTTCTTGGTATAAAGAAATAATTTTTTTAAGATATTCAAAATTTACTTCTTCTTTAGTTTCAGAAATTTGATAGATTTGCTTTAAATCCATTCCTCCATAGGCTGGAGGATATTGTTTTATCTTAAAGATGGGCTTTATTAATCCTTCTTCAATTAAATAAGGGATACAGAGCCAAGTTAATTCATCTAAAGGTTTTTGACGAACATAATAACTATTAAACCAATCTAATTTTTCAATATTAAAAATTGCTCCCTGTTTCTGAACCTTTTCTAAAGAAAATTCTTTTATTAATTCTGGAAGAGTGAAAATTTCTTTGTCAGTGCCAGGATTCCAGCCAAGTAAAGCCATAAAATTAATCAGGGCCTCTAATAGATAGCCTTGTTCTCTGTATTCCCTTATAGAAACTGCTCCCTGCCTTTTACTTAATTTGCTCTTATCAGGAGCTAAAATTAAAGGCAGATGAGCATATTGGGGACGAGAAAAACCCAGTGCTTCCTGGATAAGAATTTGTTTTGGAGTATTCGGAAGATGGTCCTCTCCTCTTATAACAGGAGTAATTTTCATTTCAAAATCATCAACCACTACAGCAAAATTATAAAGAGGTGTTTTTAGGTCTTTAGCAATAGAAATATCGCCCAAAATTCCAGTATCAGACTCTAAATCCCCTCTAATTAAATCATGAACTTTTAATTTTTTAGAAGGACACCGGAATCTGATAATTCCTTTCTTCTTCTTGTCGCTTGTCGCTTGTCGCTTGTCGCAAACGTGCCTCGGTGCCTCTTTTCTTTTTATCTGCTCTTTTTTTTCTTTTTCCAATTCTTCTTTACTATGATAACACCAAAATGCCTGCCCAGATTCTAAAAGTTTCTTAATATATTTAGTATAACTTTCTATTCGTTGGCTTTGTCTATAAGGCCCATAATCACCGATATATCTTTGATTTTCTGGGTTTTGGGTTTTGTGATTTGTGATTTCCCCAATTTTTCTTTGAAAAATTGGGGTCGGTCCTTCATCCCATTTAATTTTTAACCATTTTAAGTTCTCCAAAATATCTCTTTCCCATTTTGGATTAGATCTTTCTAAATCAGTATCCTCAATTCTTAATATAAAATTTCCCTTTTGTTTTTTGGCAAATAAATAATTAAAAAGAGCGGTACGAGAAGTACCGATATGAAGAGGACCAGTAGGAGATGGAGCAATACGAACCCGAACCATAAACGCTTCGCTCAAATTCAAAATGCCAAATGACAAGTGAAAAATTAAAATTAAAAATTTTGCTTAATTGCTTCGCAATTACAAGGAGCGAAGCGACTGGTTAGTATTTTGAATTGTAATTTGGCATTTAAAATTAAGTTATTAATTTCAATACTACTTCAGCTATTTTTTTTGCTGCTTTAGGTTTTGAGAATTCCTTAGCTTTCTTGCTTATTTCTTTAATTTTTTCCGGATTTTCCAAAAGAGAAGCCACTCTATTCAGAAAAAGATTGGGAGTTAAATTTTGTTCTTCTAAAACAATAGTTGCTCCATTTTTAGCAAAAGCATAAGCATTTTTTAATTGATGCCCAGCCGCGGCAGTAGATAAAGGAATTATAATACTTGGTTTTTCTGAGGCAGCGATTTCAAAAATGGTTCCCGAGCCCGCCCTGGAGATTATTAAATCGGCGACGGTATAAGCATTAGCCGCTTGCCTTTCGTCTAAAAATGGAAATGAGTGATAAAAAATTTTATTTTCGGAACCTTCTAATACAACATGGGCTTCAAGATTTACTTCTTTAAAATTTCTTTTTCCCGCTTGATGAATTATTTGATATTTAGAAAGAAGTTCGGGAAGAACAGATAGAATTAAATCATTTATAGTTCGTGCCCCTTGACTTCCTCCTATAATAAAGAGAGTGGGACGGTCTGGAGACAAGCCAAATGTCTCTCTGGCTTTCTGTTTTGTTCCTTCTAAAATCTCCCGCCGGATTGGATTACCACTGACTATAATTTTTTGCTTGGGAAAATATTTTTTTGTTTGGAGAAAAGAGACTATAATTTTCTTTGCGAAATAAGAAAAAAAACGGTTAGTAAAGCCAGGAACAGTATCTGATTCGTGAATTACTAAAGGAATTCTATAAATTATTCCTACCAAGAGGACCGAGAAACTTCCGTATCCTCCCTTTCCCACAATTATATCCGGCATAAACTGCCAAACCCGATAAAGGGCTTGAAAAAAACCAATAAAAAGATAAAAGATATCTTTTAGGTTGGCAATTATACTGGAAATGGAAAAATCTCGGCGTATTTTTCCACTTAAAATAATTTTCCCTTTTATTTTCTCTTTTTCTAATAACTCTTGAATCCAATCATCTTTTGGTCCGACATAAAGGAATTTTAAATCTAAAACTCCATACTCTAAAATTCCATATCTGGGAGCAAATTTTTTGATGGATCTAGCAATGGCTATCAGGGGAAAAAGATGTCCTCCTGAGCCACCACCAGTTAATAAAATACGCATAAGGGATTAGAAACTTATAGAAATTTACTCACTCCGCCCTGAACCGTACGGTTCAGGGCTTCGCTCGCGAAACCCATTGAAACTTATTGTTTTTTACAATTAATTTCTATTAATTTCGCAACCGAAGGTTGCAAGTTTCTATAAATTTCTATTAGTTTCTTTTGATATATTTAACAGTATTCCCGTGGCTATTAAAGTTACTACCATTGAAGAACCACCGTAACTAATAAAAGGAAGAGGAATGCCAGTCAGGGGTATTAGCCCCGAAATCGCTCCCATATTTACAAATGCCTGAAGAGTGATCCAAGTAGTAATGCCGATTGCTACCATTGATCCGAAAGGATTAAAAGAATTTTTGGCAATTTTTATTCCTCTCCAGGCAAAAATCAAAAAAAGCAAAATTATTAAAAGTGCTCCCGCAAATCCAGTACCCTTTCCCCAAAGAGCAAAAATAGAATCTCCCATTGCTTGAGGAAGAAATTTTGCAGATTGGATACTTCCCTCTAGTCCTTTTCCAAAAATTCCACCTGAGCCCAAAGCGATTAAAGATTGAGTTATTTGATAACCTTTTCCTAAAGGGTCGATTTGGGGATTAAGAAAAACAGCAATCCTGTCTGCTCGATAAGGAGAAATTCCGACCAATCCCAAAAATAAAATACCTCCGATAATTATAACTAAAATTAAATGGGATATCCTTCCTCCTCCGATAAAAAACATTGTAGCTGCCGTTAAACAAACTATCCCTAATGTGCTAATATCTGGTTCAAGAATCAGTAAGGTTCCTATCATCCCTGTCATTATTAAAAAGGGAATTAATCCTTCTTTAAATTTTTTTATTTCTTTATTATCTCTTCTTTTTTTTTAACCAGGCTCCTAAATATATTATAAAACTTAATTTCACTATTTCCGAGGGCTGAAGGGAAAGTATACCCAGTGACAACCAGCGAGTCGCTCCTTTATAACCAATGCCAATCTTAGGGAAAAAAACCAAAAACAAAAGAAATAAACTAAAGATAAAGAGAGGCAAAGATATCTTTTTCCAAAATTGGCAAGGGAGAAAAAAAGCAATGAGACCCAATATTGCACCCGGCAAAATTCCGAACATTAACTGATGTCGCAAATACCAATAAGGATCTCCAAAATTCTCTTTAGAAATATTGAAAGCAGCAAAACTTAAAATTAACAGTCCTATTAATAATAATAGCACAACTGATGTCAGTAGCACATAATCTGGTTTTTGCTTCTCTTCTTTCATTTTTTATTAACGGAAAATTTCCTTACGTATTTTTTAAATAAATTACCTCTTTCTTTGTAATCTTTAAAAATTCCAAAACTGGCAGAAGCGCAAGAGAGTAAACAAATTTTCTCTTTTTCAGTATTCTGATAAGCAAGATGGACTACTTCTTCCATATTATCTACGAAAAAATGCTGTGTCTGCCTGAGTTTTCTCTGAAAATTTGGGCGGTTCTTGGCCTGCAGAAGAATTGCTTTCCAAATTTTCAATCCGGTGGTTGGGAATAAAATTACTGTCTTTATTTTACTCTCTAATATAATCTTAGCCAATTCCTCAAACCTAAGTTTTTTATCAGAGCCACCCAAAATTATGGTTTGGATATTCTTGCCAAGGATTTCTATAGCCGAAATAGTGGCTTCGGGGATTGTTGCGGCAGAATCATCGTAGAATTTTATCCCTCGATATTTTCCGACAAATTCTAATCTATGTTCAAGAGGTTTAAAGTTTTTAATGGCTTTGGCAATTTTTAGAGAAGGAATATTAAATAACTTTCCGATAATAATGGCTGGTATAATATTTAAAACATTAAATCTTTCTTTTAGAGGAATTTTGTTCTCTTTTATAATTTTTAATCCTTTTTTAAAACCAAAAGGAATTTTTTTTGCTTTGCTTTTTGAAGCAATTTTTCTTAAAATTTTATCGTCTGAATTGAAAATTAGATAATCATTTTTTGTCTGATAACGAGTTATATTTTCTTTGGCTTTAAGATATTCCTTAAAATTCTGATAATAATCAAGATGGTCCGGCAATATATTCAAAAAGATAGCAATATGAGGACTTTTTTTAAGTTTTACCAATTGATGGCTGGAAAGTTCATAAACAAAAACATCATTTTTTTTAGCCCTTAATAATGAAGATAGCGCCGGTTTTCCAATATTCCCAATCAGATGGGCTTTCATTCCACTATTTTTTAAAACTTTATAAATAAGAGAACTAACAGTACTTTTCCCTTTTGTGCCGGTAATGCCAATAATTTTTCCTGGACAATTTTCAAAAAAAATCTCGGTCTGCGAAGCAATCTTTTTACTATTGAAATCCGACTTCAATAGTTTTTTAAAGGGGATGCCTGGTGTCTTAATTATAATATCGTAGTTTTTCAGAGATTTGAGATAATTTTTTCCTAAATAAAGCCTAACCTTTTTGTCAGATTTAATCTTCTTTTTTATTTCTGGATTTAATTCATTTATTTTTAATCTATCAGCCAGCCCAATTTGTTTTTGGGGAAATAATTTCCGCAAAAATTCAAGAGTATCCATCCCTTCTCTTCCCAATCCCAAAATTAATATTTCTTTGGTTCTAAAATCCTCTAACATATAGTTATAAGATAGCATAAATTTAAGAATTTTTTCAAATTCTTTTGGTAAATTATGTTGATTGTTCCAGGAATTCATCATTTTTTTTGTTTCTTGCTCTATGTTCGGGTATTTAGGTAAAATTCTCTTTTGGAAATACTCCAAAAGAAAAGGAAGCTCTTGGACTTGGACGGAGAACCGTTCTCCGTAAACTAACGGAGAACTATTCTCCGTTAGTTTTAAACATAAATAGAAGGCGATTAGGGTTTCTTTTTTGGTGCCGACGCATTCAAAGGGCTTAAATTTCTTTTCGCCGATTAATTCTAACATTATTGGTGAAAGTTCCTTTTTCTCAAAGAGATTTTTGCCAAAAATTTTAATTAATCTTTCTTTTTTTATAAAAGATATTTTTGATTTCTCTATATTTCTTATCACTAATTTGGGAGAAAAATAAATATCTGGTTCAATTTTGAATTTAAAAAAGATCTCTAAATTATTTTTAGAAATCTTATAAGAATAATTTTGATAAATAAATTGAGGATATTTCTTTCCCAAGGAATTAGGTTTCTTTTTCATAGAGACTTGAGCAAAAGTTTCTTCGGAGAACCGTTCTCCGTAAATCAATGGGATTTTTATCCTAACAGGGCAACTACTAATCCTAAAGCGGCCATTACGCCGGCGATTATCCAAAATCGCTCTACAACTTTTGTCTCTGACCATCCTTTAGCTTGAAAATGCTGATGAAAAGGAGTAGATAAAAATATTTTTTTATGAAAAATTTTTTTAGAAGTAACCTGAAGAATTACTGATAGAGATTCTAAAACTAAAATAAATCCAATAAAAGGAAGAACAAGAGCAGTATTGGTTAGCATAGCGATAATTCCCAAAGTTACCCCTAAAGCCATTGCTCCGGTGTCTCCCATAAAAAAGCGAGCTGGATGAATATTAAACCATAAAAATGCCAAAATAGCTCCGCTGGTTACTCCACAAAAAGCCGCTAAATCAGTTTTTCCTTGATATAATGAAATGGCTGTATAGGCCATAAAAGCGATTAAAAGAATCCCTCCCGCTAAGCCGTCTAAACCATCTGCTTCATTTAGCGAAAATCCAGTAGCAATGATAATAAACATAAAAATCAGAATATACCAAAGTCCTACATTGAAATCTCCCAGAAATGGAATATGAAAGAGATCCCAGTCCAATTTAAAGTAAAACCACCAAGCTCCGAAGGCGGCGATTGCGCTGTAAAGCAAAATTCGATGCCGCATTCTCAATCCTATTTCCTTGATTTTCGCTTTAAATATCCCTATTAAGTCATCAGCCAGTCCTATTAGAGCCGAAGCCACTAAAGCCGCTAAAGGAAGCCAGGTCTGAGATCTACTTAAAAAATTAAATTTTTCTAAGATTGTTCCTTGTTGCCATTGGGAGATTAGCCAAAATAAAAAAGCCACAATCAAAATGGTTCCCCAAATTAGAATTCCTCCCATTGTCGGAGTCCCCTCTTTTTCTTTATGGATTTCTGAAAAAATAGGAGCTGATTCTTTTTTTACCCTTTTTCTTAGACGATATTTATATAAAAAATGAGTTAAAATTGGTGTGCTAAAAAAGGCAATTCCAAAAGAAAAAGCAGCCAAAATTAAAATTCTAACGACTTCAAAAATATTATTATTCATAAACTATTTCCACAAATAAGCGGAATTTGACCAATTAATTAATTTCTCCATTTCTTGAAATTTATTTTTTGCTCCAAGAATTATATTAATAACTTTTTCTTTATTAGGAGTTTCCATTACCAAAACCATACAATCTCCTGCTTCTTCAATATATCCAGTTTTTCCTCCTATTAGACCAGGGATTTTTTCTAAAAGTTTATTGGTGTTTATTAAATGGTGAGAAATTGTTCCATCCGAAGAATAAATATCTATTGCTGGCGTTAGAAGAATTTCCCAGATTAGAGAAAAATCTTTAGAAGATAAAATATACTCGGTAATCTTGGCTAAATCGTAAGCAGAACTAATATTTTTATAATCTAAGCCAGTGGGTTCTGAAAAATAAGTATTTTTTAGTTCTAAATCTCTAATTTTTTTATTTATTAAATCTACGAAATTTTCCTTGCCGATTTTTTCAGATAAAGCAACGGCTGAGTCATTACTTGACTGCATTAACATGGCATATAGAAGATTTTTTACTGAAATTTTTTCGCCTATTACAAAATCTGGACCGTTCCCCTCAGTCATTATTGCTTCCCTGCTTATTTGTATTAAATCGTCTAAATTATAATTTTCCATTACAATGAGAGCAGTGATTAGTTTGGTTAAGCTGGCTATGGGTAGTTCCTCGGAAATATTATTTTGAAAAAGAATTTTTTCTGGATTGGAAATCAAAAGAGAAAGAGCGGCTCTGCTCTCAAGTTGGATTTGTTTGACCCCCCAGTTTCTAATAGGCAAAAAATCTACTGAATTAGACATTTCTAAAAAAATATTATCGGAGAGCGGCAATTTTGCATATAGCCTTGTTTCAAACAAAGATTTTCTTGTATCCAATAAATTGAAGGTTAAATTTTCTTTATCATTATAAAGAAAATATCCAGTAATAATAATTATTAATATTAAAGCAATTAAAAAAGAAACTATAACTTTATCCATATTGAACAACTATTAAGGTTCAACCTCCTATGGAGGTTGAACCTCTTTATTTTTTTCTTGTTGTATTTTTATGTGTAATTCTTCTAATTGTTCTTTAGTAATCTCTGAGGGCATATCCATCATTAAATCTCTTCCGTCGCCAGTTTTTGGAAAAGCAATTACCTCTCGGATATTCGGTTCGCCGCATAAAATAGCTAAAAATCTATCAATGCCTGGAGCAATCCCTCCATGTGGCGGAACACCGTATTGAAAGGCTTTAAATAAATGGCTAAACTTTTTTTTGGCTTCTTCTTTTTTATAACCCATTACTTCAAATACTGCTTCTAAGATTTCTGGCTTGTAGGTTCTTAGACTTCCTCCTCCAATTTCCCAGCCATTTAAAACAAAGTCGTATTGATGAGCCAAAATATTCTGGGGTTCTTTTTTTATTTTTTTAATGTTTTCAATCTGGGGTCGAGTAAAGGGATGGTGGCAAGCATCCCACCGACCTTGCCCTGAGCCTGTCGAAGGGTTTTCCTTTTCCCTCCACTCAAACATTGGGAAATCTTTAACAAAAAGGAATGATAATTCATCAGGATTTGACTTGTCTTTTCTTAAATCCGGTTTATCGGTTTTATATTTTTCCATAACCTCTTTATGGATCAGTCGTGGGAAAGGAATTTGAGTAATAAATTTTCGAGGAAATATGGTCTTGATAATATCAATATAAAGCCGTTCAATTAAATTTAAAATGTCTTCCTCTTCAATAAATGCCATCTCAATGTCAAGTTGGGTGAATTCCATCTGCCTATCGGCTCTGGGATCTTCATCTCGAAAGCAACGAGCAATCTGGAAATATTTTTCAAATCCTGCCACCATCAGTAATTGCTTATATTGCTGAGGACTTTGAGGCAGGGCATAAAATTTTCCCGGATGGAGACGACTGGGTACTATAAAATCTCTTGCTCCCTCGGGAGTAGATTTAGTAAGAATAGGTGTTTCAATTTCGACAAATCCCTCATTTTCTAAAAATTTTCTAATGTGTTGGATGACCTTAAATCGGAGTTTCAAATTTTTTTTCATTTTTTCTCTTCTTAGATCTAAATATCGGTAGCGCAACCTTATCTCTTCAGAAGTGGCAGTAATTATTTTTGGTTTTTTCACATCAGCTACTATTCTTTCTGCCTTAGGGATACGAACAATGGCATCTTTTCTATTAATCTCAAAAGGAAGAGTTTTAGTTTCTGAATAAACTTTTAAATTTTCTGCTGAAATTTCAATTTGACCAGTTTTAATCTCTGAGTTTTCCATTCCTTTAGGTCTTTGAATAACTTTTCCCACTACCCCAATTACCCACTCTGGTCGTAATTTCTCAGCCAATTCATAAACACTCTTGTTGCTTGGATTAAATACTATTTGTACTAAACCAGATTCATCCCTTAAATCAATAAAAATAATTTTCCCGTGATCTCTCCGAGAATGAACCCAGCCACAGACCCTAACTAACTTGCCTGAATGTTTAATTGTTTCTTTAGATAGAATCCTTTTCATAATTTACTTTTTCAAATACTTCTTTATTTCCTCCACTACTTCATCTGGAGTGTAGTTAGTTTTTAATAAATAACACTCTGCTCCTAATAATAAGGCCTCTTTTTCTATCTCTTCGGTATAAAGATTAGAGAAAATAATTATGGGAATTGATTTAGTTTTAGGGTTAGCTTTTAATATCTTTAAGGCAGAAATTCCATCTATCCCAGGAAGTAAAATATCTAGCAGGATTAAATCCGGCTTATCTTTTTTTACCAACTCAATTCCCTCTTCAGCATCTATTATTTTTATAACCCTAAAACCCTCCTGCTTTAATTTAATAGAGTACATATCGGATTGGATTTTCTCATCTTCAATTAACAAAATTTTCATAATAACGCGACACCAATCCACGAATAGCACACGAATGACACGAATAAATTGTTCGTTATTCGTATAAAATTTGTAGATTAGTATTGGTTAGATGGACAATTCAATATAAAATGTACTTCCTTTATCTTTCCCAGGACTTTCGGCCCAGATTTTTCCCTGATGGGCTTCAACAATCATTTTAGACAAATAAAGACCAAGTCCTATTCCTTCCGGACTAATCCGAGGAACTTCTTTTCCTCGGATAAATCTCCCAAAAATAATTGCTAACTCCTCTTTATCTATTCCTCTTCCCGTATCAGAAACAATAATTCTTACTTTCTTTACTTTCTTTACTATTTTTACCTTTATTTCTCCTTTATTAGTATATCTTATAGCATTATCTATTACATTTAAAATCACTTGTTCAAATTTTTCTGGGTCAATCCTAACTTTAGGCAAAAGTATTTTCGGTTTTTTGTACAATAAAAAGAGATTGTTTTCTTGGGCTTCTAATTTTAATTCTTCTACTATTTCATTCACTAACTTATTTAAATCTACCATTTGAAAGTTATATTTCATTTTCCCGGCCCCCATTCTGGAAATATCTAAAAGGTCATTAACTAATTTTATCAATCTTTCATTAGAAGTATAAACCTTTTTCAAAACCTTTTCTGCCCTTGGTTTAATCTTCCCATAGGATTCCTCCAAAAGCATGGAAATATATCCCTTAATAATTGAGAGAGGGCTTCTCAACTGATGCGAAGCAATAGAAATAAACTCGGTTTTGGCTTCGTCCAATTTTTTAAGGTCTTGATAAGCCACTTGGAGTTCTTCCCTTAGCTTAATTTCTTTTAAAGTACTTTTAATTAAAAGATAACCGAAAATAATAAAGGAAGTAAAAACACCAAGATTTAAAACTCTTAACCTAAAAGTTTCTGCTAAAAAAATCTGAATTAATAAAACCAAACCTATCAGTCCAACTAAAAGTTCAGTTAAAACAACTCTTATATCAAACAGTTCCTTTTTAACAATAGCGTAAGCGGTAATCGCTACAAAAATAGCCCCAGAGATAAAAGAAAATGGATAAATACTAATTTTATAAGCTGGAAGATAGGCAGTAGACCCAATAGTTATTAGAACAAAAAAGGCTAACAACATATAACGTGCTTGTTCCTTCTGCAATCCCTTAAACTTTTTATATGCTTTATTGAAATTAATAAGGACGAGTAATAGATAGAAAGAAAAAAATATTAAAAAAATATGATGGAAAAACTGTGCTTGAGTATGAACCCCCCAGGGGTATTTAAATAAACCGCTCACAAAATAATCAGTTCTACTAATTACCAAAAAAATAAATGATAGAATATAACTTAAAATCAACAATTTCTTTCTGTTTATTTTTCTAAATTCTAAACTAAAGTGGTAAAAAAGTGATGGTACAAAAACTACACCGATATAAATAAAACGATCCCAGAAAATTGCTTTGGGGTCGTTATCTTTGCTCAAAAACATCATAAAAGTGCCAAAAAGCCAGATAGAAACAGATAAACACAATAAAGCAAAAATTACATTTAATTTTGATTTAGGCTTTTCGAAATAAACAAAAATTCCAAGTCCAAAAACGAAAATAGCACTTATTAAAGGCGGGATTAAAGATAAAATTGAAATGGTCATAACTGGAAATTAGCTCTCTTTTTGATTTTAGCATTTTTTCCTAAAATAGCATAGATTTTTTAGATAATAAAAATGGGATTAGAATAAACTGATTTATAATATCCTAATCCCATTTAGAAGACCATTTCCTTTATGGATTCTCTTAGGAAGGTATCCTCTGGTATAGCTTTTCCAAAGCAAGAAAGTGGGGCATGTGAAAAACCATACTTTCTTCCCCAAATCATCGTTTTTTCCATATGAGGAATTGCAATCTCCCCGACATAATCGCCTTGGTCATTCTCGAGGCATTGCATTATTGTCTCAGCCCAACAAGCAAAGGTAACTCCCTTAGGAACATCGGTTATTTGAACGCCTAAATCAATTCCAGGGATACTAACTAATGCACCGTCTATCTTTACTGCATTAGGCCGTTTTATTCTTAATTTCAGATAATTCTCATATGGGAGATTGGGAGGAACCGAAACTTCATAGATAACAACCCATGGATCAGATTTTAGATGATTCGAAGAGACAAGAGCATTGGAATTGTTGGTTGCGGTAATAATTATATCAGCGTCTCTGATAGGGTTTAGAATGGTACCTACCTTAAGAGTAATACCCCTTTTACATAGGATATTGTTAATCAGACGCTGAAGTTTTATCTTATTGGGGCCGATTAGAATTAATGAGCAACCCTTTTGAGATAACACTGTTGATAATACTTTTCCAATAAGTCCGTAAGCTCCAATAATGGCAATGGTTAAATCTTCTAATCTCCGATTAATTTTTTCGGCAATCATTTCGATTCCCTTAATAGTAATACCGGCAGCGTAACTATCGCCGTGAGTCAGAGAAGCAGTTACTGATCCACAATCTACTAACCACTGACCTTTTCTGGTTACAGAAGAGGTTAATGAAGTAAGTCCAAATAATTCAATTCCCAATTGTTCCTCTCCGTAAATTATAGCATCTAAAATTCGTTTCCTGACTTCTCCATTATGCCTGAGATCCATGACTTCAGAACCAGTTAAACTCAAGACAATAATATATCCTTTTGCTCTTCCAAAAACATCAAATTTACTCCATACCTTAAAAGGCGGTAGTTTTCCGTTTCGACATTCAGGAAATACCAGAGGAATGTCTCCTTTGTTTCTCAAATTTGAAATAATTCCGAACCTTCTCACTTTTTAATCATCTCCTTTCTATATTTATTTAATTGTTAAAGTAACTAAATTATCAACATCTACCTATATTTTAGCAAATTAAACAATCCAGTCAACTTAAAATGAAAGTGTAAATAAAAAAGCCCTATCATTTAAGCAAGATAGGGCTTTTTAAGGAGATTCTGGGATTATGAGGCAAGGCCGTGTTGGCTTTTCGTATTAGCATGTTGGCCTTAAGGCAAGAAAGAAATGGCTTTTCGCAGTCGTCGGGTGGCCTTAAAGGGCAATCACGAGTTGGTTTTTCACATCTACAACATGGCCTTAAGGGCAAATACATGATGGTTTCTCACACGTTCCTCATGGCTTTAACTCTTCTTTTTGTCTTTTGTTGCCTGTTCAAAAACCCACATAATTCTGGGGTTTCGGCTAATATCAGGATTCTCGCCCAGAAAATAAAGCCAGGTATGATAGAAGTCAGCCAAGAACTTTTTGCCTATTTCTCGAAGGACTCGGCGCTCACGATGGCAGGGAGTAAGAAACCTATGGGGTTTTCCTCCATCGAGTGTCTTTTTACAGCAAAAGCCCAGAAAAACTTGGCCTCCATCTTCGTTTTTCTTATAGCCAAGATTGACAATATCGGTCTCCTCACAACCTTTTATCCGACATATCTCTGGTTTAGCCTCTTCAGCTTTTTTCTCTTCTTTTAGCTTAATATAACCGAAAAGTTGAGAATAAGGGCTGTTACGATGCCGGCTTTTTTGGTATCTCATGGCTTGAGGCAGAAGTTGGACCACAGCAATTTTTAAAAGAGGATCGTAGTTGAGTTTTTTTCCTCGAGAAGGGAATTCGGCCGTTCCATCTCCATTGACTCTTGTACCCGCATTACCCCAGAGATTACTAGTGCCAGGAAAACGTCGGGGATCTCTGATAGAGGCAATAAAGAAACCAGCTAACCAGGGTCCACAACCAGGAATGTATTTTAAATACATATTCCAGATTGGAAAAAACTTCACTTGGTCAGCAATCTCTTTTTCCAGAGATCTTTTGAGATTGGTGACATCGGCTACTTGACCCATCAGAAAATCCAACCAGGAATCAAAACCTGATTCAGAAAATCTGCTTCCCGAAAGTGGATACAGGTCATCTAAGCGTCTACTGCGAGAGCGAAATCGGCCAGCATATCTTTGGGTCTCGATGGCTATTTGAATTCTTAGTCCGGCCAGTTCTCTTAGGATTTCTAAAGCCTGGGGTAAAGTAGATTCAGAGCCAACTTCTGTTTTAAGGAATGCTTTCCAGTGCTTTTGGAAATCTTCATCAGAGGAAGAACACCTCAGTTCTTTCTTTTCCGCGAACCTTCGCCAGTCCTCATCGCAAGGAAGACACAACTGGGCTTGATTTTCAGAAGTAACCTTTCCTCCCCAGGCCTTTTTCCTTATCAAGACCCTTCCTAATTTCTGCTTGGTCTTACATCGAGGACAAATTTCTAACTGGGCTTCCAACTCATCTATAATTTTTTGAGTTTCAGAATTAATCATTTAATTCACCTCCTTTCCTTTAAGGCATATCTTTAATGGTTTCTCACATTTGTATGGTGGCCTTAAATTTTCCAGAATCTCCTTATAAATTGTAAAGGTTCTTATTTAAAGAATAGCATAGTTAATAAATCTTGTCAAATAGAAAGCCCTATTTTTTAAGATAGGGCTATGAAGGGAGATTCAGAATTAGGCAACTTCTTAATGGTTTCTCACACCTTAACCTTGGCCTTAGAGCAAAGGGAAAATGGCTTTTCGCAGAAGTCTGTTGGCCTTAAAGGCAGAGACAAAATGGCTTCTCGCAGCTTCAGAGTGGCCTTAAATTTTCCAGAATCTCCCTAAATAAGTTTGTAAAAATGCTTCAATATTTTAATTTAACATTTATTATAAATTTTGTCAAATTTTTAGTCGTAGAATAGACACTATAAATATTTTAAAAATTCTTTCTTAGAAAGCCCTGCTTGTTTAAGAATACAAGAAAGAGTTGCCTGAGGAATGTCTCGCGAGTGAATTGGGATAGTTACTCGTAAATGAGAATTCGTCTGATGAAATAGCCGAGCATGACTACCAACTTGATGATCTATATAAAAACCAGCTCTCTGAAGAGCTCGGATTACTTCTTTTGGTTTTAATATAGGCAATGAAGCCACTTATTTTAAAGAAAAAGAAATAGCCACCTTTTCTTTTACTACCTTTTTTAAAGGTTGAAATTTTCGAGGGATTATTTCTCCACTTTTAAAAGCACTCTCCAAATAGCAACGCAAAGCATCTTTGGCCATTTTACGAGCTTCTTTTAAGGTTTGGCCAAATGTACAAATTTCCGGAATAGCCGGAAAAACAACATTAAATCCTCCCTCCTTTAAGGGTTCATAAATGACAGTAAAAGGATGCTCGTTTGTTTTTAAAGATTTTTCTCTCATATATCTTTATCTTAGTCTATTTTAATTTTTTGTCAAATTTTTTCTCTTTTATATTATACCAGAACAAAAACAAACAAAAAAGGAAGCAAAACTGCTTCGCTGTTTTTATAAATTTTTAACTGAACATTTTCGATGGACGATTGTCTCTCAAGAATGTTCATCTGCGAATATATAGAAAATTAACAAAGAACTAAAAAATTAACAAAGAACGGTTCTCTGATTTTTTTAATATAATTTTTCGATTTTAATTCCGGGGTAATAAAGGGTTAAAATTTCTTCAAAGGTTTTTCCTAATTCTGCCATTTTACGGGCACCGGCTGAATCTACTCCTACGCAATGATTGGCTCCTCCGCAACTTAAGTATTGATATTCAGTGCCAGCTGGATCATTTATGCCTCCTTTAAGATATTGATAATCACTGCCGCATAAATTGAAAACATCACAGCCGTTTTTAGTAGGTCCGGCTGCTCCGGAAGAATAAACGGCTCGAATAGGTTTGTTGTTAAAAGTGGCTACTAATCCCAAAGTTTCTTCTTGGGCTTTGACGATAGAAGGAGCGTATTTCTCTCGATTAAATCCTTTGTATAATTGATCGGTGGCAAGATTTTTAAGATGAAATATCTCTTCTGAGCCATATTTTCCTTCTTGATTTAGATGAAAAAAAGCATAACTTCTTTGAGCCACTGCCATAGATTTAAGATATTCCAAAGTATCTCCTTCCACTGATTCAGCTATTCCTTTTAGATAATCTTCCAGAGATAGTTCATTGATTAGCCAAACTTTTTTAGAAAACAATGAGTATTTAATTTCTATCTTTCCTCTAAATTTATTATAATTATCTTTTTCTGGATTATATTCCGAACTGCCAAATTTCCAATTAGGATCAGAGTAAGAAATAATCTCAAAAATAGTATCCTTTTCATCGCCAACTAATTTAGCAAAAAGAGAAGTGGAAGCAATGAAAGAAGAGATTTCTTCCTTATTTCTCTGAATACAGATATTTTTTAAGTCGCAGGTTTTATAAGAATTATTAGCAGTAATTTTTATTTCTTTTTCTATTACTGGAGAATAAATCCCAATTCTAATTTCTTGTTCCTTGCTTTCTGTTTCTTCTTTTTCTTCACTTGTCGCTGGTCGCTGGTTGCTGGTTGCTGAATACAAGGCTATCTCTTCTGCCGAGACCTCAATCACCTCATCCCATCTATAAGCTCTTTTTTCAAACTCTTTCATCGTTGGTATCCACTCTAAATTTCTATTTTTTATCACATAAATCTTATTATCTCCTTTTTGAGAAACCAAGGTTCCTTCTGGATATTTCATTGACTCGCCAATTTCATATTCACTGAACTCCGGAACGGCTATTTCAATGATATTTTTCCATTGATAACCCAGTTTTTTAAATAGTTGCTCGGAACTAAAAGGTCTCAACTTCCCGTCTTTTAATAAATAGACAGTTTCCTCTTTCTCTTTCTTTAAAAGAGTTAATTCAGGATAACTTACTGGCTCTCCTTCGGGATAAAGATTAAGTTCTTCCTTAGTTGTTTCAATGACTTTCCTCCAACTGAATTTAAGCAAATCAAAGAGTTTTTCTGACAAAATTTTCTTTTTTCTTATAATTACTTTGGTCTGAACGGCTACTGATCCTAAAAGATAAACTGAAGGATCGTCTTTGGCTTTGATTAAAGTTCCTTCAGGATAAGTAGCAATGGAACCTAAAAGATAATGTTTAAGTTCTTCTTCGTCTTTTACTTTTGACCATCTAAAACCCAAGACCTTAAACAACGATAGAGAAGTAATCCAGTGTTTTTTCCCTTGGTCAATTAAATAAACCTTACCGTCCAAATCTCTAAAGAGTTTTCCATCCGGTCCATATTTAATCTCTAAGCTATCGGGATAGAAATTTAATTCCTCTTTTTCTAAAGGGATAATTTCTTCCCAATTAAAACCAAGTTTTTCAAATTGAGAAGAACTAACATCAAGTAATCTTTTTTGACCATCTTCTATGTAAAAAACCGACAAATCCCCTTTTCCTTGAACCAAAGAACCCGAGGGATATTTTAAATATTTCTTGGAAAATAAATTCAGTTGTTCTTCAGAAATCTTAACCAGTTTTGCCACTGTTTTATTTTCTTTTTGGAGAGCTTGAAAATTTTTATATTCTTTTTTTATACCATTAGTCAAAAAATACACTTTATTTGAACCGGAAATCTGATAGCCATATTTTTTGTAAGAATTGGCTAAAGTTTGAGACGAATTTCGAATCTGAGGCAAAAGTTTATAAAGATTTTTTCCCGGACACTTTGTGTTTCCTAAATCCTTGTGTCCCAAAATAACTGGACCCTGAAAACTAGAACTAAAAGATTCGGTTTCGCTATTCCAAACTTTTGTAGTCTTGGAAAGTTGGCCAGGGTTGAAATTATTGATTGCTGCCAGCCAACCCATTAATTTTTCTAAAGAATTCTTTGCTGCCTGAGGAAATTCTCTTTCTTCGTAATTTCCCAAAATCCCAATTCCAATTGTCCCTAAATTATAGTTATTTTTTGTTTTTTTATCATAAACATGAGCTCCTCTTGCTCCATTTCCTCCATATCTACCCTGATAAATATTTCCTTTTTGGTCAATAATATAGTTATAGCCAATATCTCCCCATCCTTTAGTTACTGCGTGGTATCGGAATATATTCTGGATTATGATCTTTGGAGAATATTTTACTAATCTTTCGGCAGGCGTAACGCTATGATGAATAACTATTCTTTCTACTGGTTGATAGTCCGGCGGAATTTCTCCTTCTTCTGGAAACCATTTCATTAAATTAATTAAGTCCGGTCTATCTAACCATTCTGAACGAGGAATAATCTCAGGAATTTCAAGACTAATAGCTAATGTCTGAATCGGAAAAATAATCCCGATAATGGAGAAAATTAAAAGCCAGATAGGCACTCGCTTCATTAGTATTTTAGAAGAAATTTCTGACATTAATTATTTTATACCATAAAAAGGCAACCCTCGCAATTAAGGATTGCCTTAATCTCGTAATTAATTAACTTAATCTCTTAATCACTTAATCTTTCTTATTACATCGGTGGAGTTCCTCCAGAAGAAGTAGGACCAGGTTCTTCCGGACCTTTTTCAGACTTTTCTTCTGGTTCCTTTGTCTCAAAAGTTTTTTCTTCTTTTCCTCCCTTACCAGCAACGAGAAAATAAACAATTAAAATGACTACGACAATTATAATTAACCAAATCCACCAGAGCATGATATTTTAAATTTCTAAATCCTAATGTCTAACAAAATGACAAATGTCTAATGCCTAATGTCAAATCAATGACCAATGACTAAATGATTAAATTATTATTATTTTAACATTTAACATTTAATCATTCATTTGACATTTGGATTTTGTCATTTAGATTTTTATTAGGAATTAGGATTTCGGATTTAGGATTTTTAAGACGACCTTTAAGTAGGTTTTCTTAATTATAACACAAACAAGGGTGTCAACCAACTAAAAGACTCTCTAGGGTATAAATATCCCCTGCTCCCATTATAATTATTACCAATTCTTTTCCTAAATGGTTTTTTATATAACTTGCTGTTTTCTTAATAGTAGGAATATATATTACTTGTCGCTTTTCGCTTTTATCTTGTCGCTTTTTTACTGCTTCTACTAATTTTTTTGAAGAAACTTTTTTTCTTATTGTTTTCTCTTCTCTTCCGGTCACATCATAAATATCAGTAATTATCAATTTATTAATAAAGGGCTTGCCTTGATCTTGTCGAAGAGATTCGGAAAAAACTTTCAGAAAATTTTTAAACAGATAATAAGTTCTTTGATATTGATGGGGTTGATAAACACACCAAATTTCTTTTCTGGGAAATTTCTCCCGAGCGGCTTTCAAAGTGGCTTTAACCTCTGTGGGATGATGAGCGTAGTCCTGAATAATGACCAATAACCAATGATCAATAACCAATTTCTTAATTTCGAAACGACGCCAGGTGCCTCTATATTGAGAAAGTGCTTTAAAAGATATATTATCAGGAATTTTTAAGAGACGAGCTGCGCTTAATGCTGCCAAGGTATTGTAAATATTGTATTCCCCCGGAACTTTTAAAATTTTTTTAAGCTTTTTAGTCTCTTTTTGTTTTAATGAATATAGAGAGGTCGAACCTCCAAAAGAGGTTCGACCTCCTAAAATTGTTTTAATATTTTTATCGTCTCCATTCGCTACCAATATTCCATTTTTAGGTAAATGAGAAATAAACTTCTTAAATGCTCTTAAAATATTATTTAAATTTTTATAATAATCAAGGTGGTCTTTTTCAATATTAGTTAGAATAATAATTTTGGGCCAATAATTTAAAAAGGAAGTAAAATGCTCATCGGCTTCAATGATTAAATATTTTCTTGCCCCATGGGAAGTCCCGACTCTGTCGAGGATCCTCGATTCCATCGGGACCGAAGGCTTTTCTTCGGGGGATTTTCCCATTCGAAAATTTGAATCCCCGAACTCTTTTAATTTGGTTCCTAAAATTACAGTTGGGTCTAATCCAGCTTTTATTAAAATCAGGGCAACCATTGCCGCGGTAGTACTTTTTCCGTGAGTGCCGGATATGGCTATGGTAAAATACTTTTTAGTCAATTCTCCTAATGCCTCTGGATAACTTTTTATTTGGATATTGGATATTGGATATTGGATATTGGATTTCAATTTGTATGCTCTTTTTAATTCGGGGTTATCTGATTTTACAGCGGGACTGTAGATAACCAAATCAACATTTTTGGGTAAATTTTTGACCTTATGTTTACCAATAAACATTTTTGCCCCTAATTTTTCCAGATTTTTAATAATTTCTGAATCAACTAAATCCGAACCAGTTATTTGGCAACCTTTCTCTAAATAATATTTAGCTAAGGCACTAACTCCAATTCCGCCAATGCCAATAAAATGAATTTTCATATTGCTATAAAATGCTTAAAACTATAAATGTCTCTTGTATACGCATATACGTGTACAAGGAACCATCTGCAAATTATTTATTTTCCTAATTTTAGGATTTCTAAAACAAAATACTCTGGTCCGGTGGGTCTTAATTTACTTTCCATTATTTCAATAGAATTTACGGGAAAAGCCAGAGAAATTTTCTGGTCAATTGGTTCTAAGGGCAGTCTTCCTCTTTCTCTTTGTTTTATTCTGCCTAAGGTAATATGAATGTTAAATTCTCTATTATCTTTTTGGTGATAACCGCTGTTCTTGGAGGCAAAAAGAGCATCTTCTAAATCATTTTTCAATTTTATTAAATCAGTATTTCTTTCTCCCCCTACCCAGACCATTCGCGGAGTTCTGTTAGATGGTCCTAAATAAACTCTGTTTAGATTTATTAAAAATGGCTTGTATCTTAGAACCACTTCTTTAGTGATCTTAGAAATTTTTAATATCTGCTCATCAAAAACATAACCAATAAAAATCAAAGTAATATGTAAATTTAATTCTTCGGTCCACCTCATTGGATAATTAACCAATTTTTTCTGAATATTTAAAAGTTCTTTTTTAATTTCTTCTGGCAAATTTATAGCTATAAAAACCCGATGTTTCATAATTCAAGATTAAATATCTATACCTTAGCGAATCAAGGTTCTGCTAGCGAAGCGAGCAGGTTCTTATTATTTATTAATTGAATTTTAGCATAAATCCTGATATAGTTAAAGAAAATGAAAGAAGCTTATTTATATAAAAAACTATCTGATAATGAGGTTCAGTGTCAGAATTGCGCTCATTATTGTATTGTTGAAGCAGGTAAAAGAGGAATTTGTCAGGTTAGAGAGAATCAAAACGGAGTACTCTATTCTTTAAATTATGGAAAAGTGATTGCTCTAAATATTGACCCTATTGAGAAAAAGCCATTTTTTCATTTTTTACCAGGGAGTAAATCACTATCAATAGCTACTGTCGGCTGTAATTTCGCCTGTTTTTCCTGCCAAAACTATCAGATATCTCAAGGACCAAAAATAGTCAGAGGTAAAATCTGGGGAGAAGATTTATCGCCTGAAGATTTAGTAAAAGAAGCCAAGAAAAATAATTGTCCTTCTGTTTCCTATACTTACACAGAGCCAACGATCTTTCTTGAATACGCTCTGGATACAATGAAATTAGCCAAAAAAGAAGGCCTAAAAAATAACTGGATTACTAATGGTTTTATGTCCAGAGAGGCCTTAGAATTAGTCGCCCCTTATCTTGATGCTGCCAACATTGATTTAAAAAGTTTTGATGATAAATTTTATCAAAAATACTGCGATGGAAAACTTCAGCCAGTCCTGAATACTTTGGAAAGAATGAAAAAGAAAAATATCTGGTTAGAAGTTACCACTTTGGTTATTCCTACTCTAAATGACTCAGAAGAAATTTTCAGAAAAATCGCTAAGTTTATTAAAGAAAAATTAGGACCGGAAACTCCTTGGCATATCACTCAATTTTCTGGTGCTATTTCTTGGAAACTTCAGAATATTCCTGATACTTCAGCTGAAACTTTAAAAATTGCTTATCAAATTGGCAAAAAAATTGGTCTAAAATATGTTTATACCGGCAATATCCCCGGCCTTGAAAATGAAAATACTTATTGCCCAAAATGCCAAGCCAAAATGCTAAGCCGAACCGGTTATTTTATTGAAAGGCAGGATAAAAACGGCAAATGCTCAGAATGCGGCGAAAACTTGAATATTATTGAATAATGAATTATGAAGTATGAATTATGAATAATTTAATTTTCATTCATGATTCGTAATTCACTATTCATAATTCGTATGCTTAAGTTTGCTTGTTTTTCACCTCATCCTCCTCTTTTACTTCCCGATGTGGGTTCAAAAGAAGATAGAGAAAAAGTAGAAAAAACCATAGAGAGTTTGGAATTTTTAGGTAAAAAATTTAAAGAAGCAGACCCAGATTCAATAATAATTTCTTCTCCTCATCTTGACTGGGGATTTAATGTACCCCTCTATTTTTTGGCCAAAGATTTTAAAGGAGAAATTAAAAATTACCTTATTGGCGCTGAATCACCAAAATTTTATTTTGAAGAAGGTAAAAAACTGTATTCCGAAATTGACGGAGGTCAGACCTCCGTCAAATCTGTTAAAAAGGTGGCACTTATTGCCTCTGGCGATCTTTCCCATTGTTTAAAAGAAGATGGACCTTATGGTTTTCATCCCGATGGACCGAAATTTGATAATGCCTTAATAGAATTTTTAAAGAAAAAAGACATAGAAAATTTTCTGAAATTAGACGATATATTTCCTGGAGCCGGAGAATGCGGCTTACGTTCTTTTTCTTTTCTTTTAGGAATACTAGAGGAATCAAGCTATTCGACGGGCTCAATCTGGCAACCCGAAATTTTGTCATATGAATATCCCTTTGGCGTTGGCTACCTGGTAGTAAATTTTAAACTAGTAGTAGATTTAATTTAAATTAAATTAAATAGATTATTCCCTTGTACACGCATATGCGTGTACAAGGAACAGTAAAGAAAAAATTATTAGATTATATTAAAATAAATTTATTATGATACAATAAATCTAATAATAGTTTTAATCTACAATAATGAATCAATTTGTATTACTTGCCAAATCGGCAGTAGAAACTTATATCAAGGAAAGTGAAATAATTTCGGCTCCCGAGGATCTGCCTAAAGAGTTTCTACGAAAAGCAGGCACCTTTGTGTCGATCTTTCAATCTCCACACGAAACCGACACGAAAAAAGAATTGCGGGGCCTGCCCCGTAGTCAAGCAAAGCTTGTACTACGGGGTTGTATCGGTACTTATCTTCCTACTAAAGAAAATATTGCCAAAGAAATTATTGATAATGCCATTGCTGCTGCTGCCGAGGACTATCGATTTGGACCAATTCAGGAAAAAGAACTCCCTTCTCTTTCTTATACGGTCTATATTTTAAATCAACCAGAGTCAGTCAAGAATGTTTCAGAATTAAACCCCAAAAAATACGGAATAATTATCAAAACTGCTCCAATTATTTCTTCCAATACCGATGTTGTTTTTAATGGTCATCTACCCCATAAGTCCGGTCTTCTCTTGCCGGGTTTAGAAGGAGTAGATACTGCCCAGAAACAAATCTCCATTACCTGCCAAAAAGCCGGCATCGACCCCACCAAAGAGCAAATATTAATTTATCGTTTTACTGTTGAAAAATACAAATAATCTTAAAATCTGAAACTTATTTTAAAATGGTTAATGAAAAAATCGCCCAAATACTAAATAAAATAGCTGATCTTTTGGAGATAAAAGGAACAGCTTTTAAGCCCAAAGCTTATCGTAAAGCGGCTTTGGTATTAGAAAAATTAGACAGAGATGTTTTTCTAATTTACAAAAAAGAGGACATCAAAGGAATTGAAAAACTTCCCGGCGTAGGCAAAAGCATTGCCAAAAAGATTGAAGAATATTTAAAGAAAAGAAAAATTAAATATTATGAAGAATTAAAAAAAGAAACAGCTGTTCGCCAGATTATCACTCATTATTTTGAAACCAAAGGTTTGTCTTTGATTGAACTTAAGAGAAATGCTAAAAAAAGAAAAATAGTCTATTCTCGATTTACAAAGCCAGCCAAGCAACTTTTAGAATTAGCCGGTTCTATCGAAAAAGCAAAAAAAGCAATTGATAAAGTATCAGAATGGGCAAGGTCGCGAAATTTAGATTATGCCATTGAAACGGTTTTTAAAAAATGGCTGGAATTAGATAGGCTAAAGCCAAAAGAAATTGTCAAAAAACCCTATTTTCAAGAAAATCCTATGGTCTGGTCAAAAACCAAAAAAAAGTGGTATGTTATCAGTCCGGAAGGTGAATGGTTGGAATTTGCTGGCAAAGAAGAAGAAATTGAATGGCGCATAATAAAATGAATCTGCCAAAAGTCATAATATTCACGAGGACTGGGTAGTAGATGTTGACCCCTATTACACTTCTGTAGTTATTATAGCCACGAGAACTAAAATAATAATAGACAATACTCAAGTATAATATGATTTACCTTGTACACGCATATACGTGTACAAGGTACACTTTTAAAGTTTTTTGTTGGGTTTTTGTGAATAATGTTATCATCCTATTACCCTCAAAACCTTGACAAAGATAATACAGCATGCTACTATATAAGCAGAACTTTGAAAGTCTAGAGATCGAAAAGAAAATAAACCTTTAACCAAAAAGAAAGGAGAAAGAGATGAAACTGAAAATTTTTGTTGCTTTGGCAATTTCCAGTTTTATTTTTATCGCCTTCGGTAGATCCTTATCTGAAGTTAATTCCCTTGATAAATCCACTCGGGAAGACAACTTAAAAAGGACTGATCAAAAGGTCTTGAATGTCGAAAGAATCCTGCGCTGGTATCTAATAGAGGTTACCAGTGATCAGATAATCACTGGTAATGAGTTAAAGATGAATAGAAAGAGAATAGAAGAGTTAGAAAAAAGGTTGAAAACCTATGGCATAACTCTGACAGAATTAATCCCTGCTGTTAGCATCATTGACTCCGCTTTAGAATTTGGTTACTTCAACCATATATTAAGATACCGTGATAATGGTAGCGTAAAAAGGGCATTTGACCAGCTGAGCGGAAAGGACTCTGAAGTAAAACCTCTTTTTGACTGGACTCGTTTTGGTTGTCTTATTGGAATAATAATTGTAACTACAGGAGCATTCTTTCTGATAAGGAACGAGTTCGGTGAGTTAATTATCGGATTTGCAAGTATTATGCTTTGCATAATCCTAATTTTAGGACTAATCGGACTTTAAAAAGGATCTACTAAAGACCCTCTTGAAGAAGAGGGTCTTTTTGTTTTCCTCTTGAAAGTTTTTGGGATTTGTATTAAATTAAGAGTAGATAATTATTAAGCGGTCTAATTATGGCTGATAAAAATCAAAATCAAGATTTAGAAGGGATTATACCAAATCGTCTCCCTCCCCAAAGCATTGAAGCTGAGCAATCAGTACTTGGCTCTTTGATGTTAGACAAAGATGCTATAACCAAAATTGCTGACATTCTCTCCCCTTCTGATTTTTATAGAGGAACTCATCAAATGGTTTATCAGACAATGTTGGAACTTTTTGATAACCATGAAGCCATTGATATTCTTTCGGCCTCTCAAAGATTAAAAGAAAAAAAACAATTAGAAGAAATCGGTGGAAATAGTTATCTAACTTCTCTTATTAATTCTGTTCCTACAGCCAGCCATGTAGTTTATTATGCTAAGGCAGTCCGTAAGAAAAAAATCCTTCGCGATCTTATCAAGTCAGCTGAAGAAATTAGCGTACTGGGCTACAGAGAAAATGAAGATGTAGATATTCTTTTAGATGAAGCTGAGAAAAAGATTTTTGGTATCACTCAGAAATCTCTTACTCAATACTTTCTTCCGGTTAAATCAACCTTAGGTGAGGCTTTTGAAAGAATTGAAAAACTTTCAAAAAGAGAAGGCAGGTTGCGAGGGATTTCAACGGGTTTTTACGAATTAGATGATTATTTAGGTGGTTTCCAAAAATCAGACCTTATTATTCTTGCCTCCCGACCAAGTTTAGGTAAAAGCAGTTTATCCCTTGATTTTGCCAGAAGTGTGGCTATGAAAGAAAAAGTGCCAGTTGGAATATTTAGTTTAGAGATGTCAAAAGACCAAGTCATTGATAGATTGATTGCCGCTCAATCAGAGGTTTCTCTTTGGAAATTAAGGACTGGTCGACTTTCCAGCGAAGGAGAAGATAATGATTTTACTCGTATTCAAAATGCTTTAGGGGTTTTGTCCGAAACTCCAATTTATATTGATGATGCTCCGTCTTCTAATATTCTTCAGATGAGAGCAATGTCAAGAAGATTGCAAGCCGAATATGGATTAGGACTGATTATTGTTGACTATCTCCAATTAATGGAATCAAGAAGATCGTTTGGTGAAAGTGAAGTCCAACGAGTAACAGAAATTTCTCGTTCTTTAAAGGCTCTGGCCCGAGAAATAGAAGTTCCGGTCTTGGCTATTTCTCAGCTTTCCCGGGCTGTAGAACAAAGGTCTCCTCAAATTCCAAGATTGTCTGATTTAAGAGAAAGCGGAAGTTTGGAGCAGGACTCGGATGTAGTGCTTTTTATCTATCGGGAAGATAGAGAAAAGAAAGATATTGAAATGAAAAATATCGCTGATATAATTATTGCTAAACATCGCAATGGCCCAACGGGAAAAATTCAACTTTATTTTGACGAAAATCAAGTAAGTTTTAAAAATTTAGAACGCCATCGGGAAAATGTATCCTAAGGTTATTCAAAAATTAATTAATCTTTTTTCTAATTTCCCAACAATTGGACCGAGAACAGCAACCCGGTTTGTTTTTTATTTATTAAAACTTCCTAAAGAAAAGTTAGAAGAGCTCTCTCAGGTTATTTTAGACCTAAAGAAAGAAATAAAGATCTGTAAAATTTGTTTTAATCCTTTCTCTCCCGCCCAAATTTTGGAAAGCAAAATTGAGGCGGATAAAGATAAAGAGAAAAAAGAGATCTGTCCTATCTGCCAAAATCCAGCTCGTGATCGTTCCAAGATTTGTGTGATTGCCAATGAGACCGACTTAGCCAAAATTGAAAGCACAAGAAAATATAATGGGGTTTATCATATTTTAGGAGGAAATATAAAATTAGCCAAAAAAAATTTAGCAGGTTTTCTAAAGATAAAAGAATTAATTAAAAGAATAGAACAAGAAAGAAATAAAGAAAAAGAGATGGAAATAATTTTAGCCCTAAATCCTACTACCGAAGGAAATGCAACCTCTCTTTATTTAGAAAAAGAACTTAAACCTTTTAATATAAAAATCACCCGCCTGGGGCGGGGATTGCCGATAGGAGGAGAGTTAGAATACGCTGACGAAGAAACCTTAAGTTCATCTTTAGAAGGAAGAAATTAAGAACTAGAATAAGTTAATTAAAGAATAAAATTAGAGAAGAAATTTAAACAAACAAATAAAATAATCGTTATAAAATAATCATAACAATATATCCTTCCATAATAGTACTCCTTTATAATAATACTCACTAAAGAAATTCTCCTTAAAAAAAACTTAACTTAAAGAGATTTAACTTACGAGTTTATCTTTCAAGAGGAAAACAAAAAGACCCTCTTTTTTCAAAAGGGTCTTTTTCAAGAAGGTCTTTAGTAGATCCTTTGACAGATCTTTTAATCTTCTATCTTAAAATAGAGGTTTAATAAAGCGCCTAAGCATATACATGAAGCCACGCCTAAGGAGGTAATCAGAAAAAGTATAGCAAACACTTCAATATTCCTGAAATAGCAAACCCCTGATGCTATCAGCAATATAATCATTACTACAAATGCCCTTCTAAAATCCAGTGTCATCTTTGTCTCTGTCATCTTTCTCTCTGTTATCTTTGTTATCTTTGTCATCTTTCTCTCCCCTTTTAAGTTAAAGATTTACTTTCTTTTCAATCTCTTCATTATCAATGTTCTGCCTATATGATAGCATACTACATTATTTTTGTCAAGTTTTAGAGGTAGTTTCTATCTTTAAAATCTCTACTTCACTGAAGGGTTGGCGATGACCCTTCTTTTTTTTATAACGTTTTTTAGATTTGTATTTAAAAACTATTACTTTTTTGCTTTTGCCTTGTTTTAGAACTTTGCCAATAACTTTTACTCCTTTTACCAAAGGAGCGCCAATCTCTAATTTTTTTCCTTTTTCCAACAATAAAACTTCTTTGAAAGTTATTTCCTTTCCTTCAATTTTCCCTGCCCGCATCGCTACGCGAAGCGTTGCAGGCGGGTCAATTTTTATTTTTTGACCGGGAGAAACAAGATATTGCTTACCGCCGGTTTTTATTATTGCAAGCATAATTTATTTAATATTATTCTATTTTCTTCTTCTCTTCGGGCATTTCCAGTTCTCCTAAATAATCAATTTTTCCTATTAATCTCCCGTATCTGTTCTGGGCTCTTTCAGAAGAAGATTTAGCATGGTCAATATGAGAAGTCAAGGTATTTAGTTCATCTCCAAACTTTACTGATTCTTGCTGAATAGCTTTAAGACCTGCTAATATTTTTTTTGAGGCCTCCTCAATTCTTGCTCCCTGAAGAGCCAACATTATGATTTTTAAAAAATAATAAAAACTATTAGAGGAAACAAGATAAATCTTTTTTGAATAACCGTAATCGAGAATTTCTGGCTGATTAGTAATAATTTCGTAATAAACTGCCTCAAAGGGCACATACATAATAGCAAAATCAACTGTTCCTTCTTGGGGTAAGATATATTTTTTTGAAATATCATTAATGTGTTTCTTAATGTCTCGAATAAATATCTTAAGGCAGGATTCTTTATCTTTCCCTTTTAGCTCCGAAGCTTTCTTAAAGTTTTCCATTGGGAATTTTGAATCAACAGGAATAATCCCCTGATTGGTTTTTATAACAGCATCAACTATGTCTCCCTCTCTAAACCTATATTGAACTTGAAAACTATTTTTTGGCAAAATCTGCTCTAATAAATTTCTCAAAACCTGCTCTCCTAAATTTCCTCTTAACTTTGGGGATTGTAAAAACTCCTGAAGACTTTTAAGATCGTGGCCAATTTCTTGAACCCTACCCAGCTCCAAAGCCATCTGGTTGTATCCATCTTCAAATCTTTTTTTCATTGAGTCAATATCCTGCTTTATTAAGTTCAGGGCAAATTCGTCTTTTTTTTCTTCTTTTATTCCCCGTGTCTCTCTCCTAATGTAAAAAATAGAAATTCCTATTCCTCCCAGCACTATTACCAATATTATAGCCAAAAATAAAAAATCACCCATAAGATGATGTTAGCATTATCTTATTAAAATTTCAAACAAAACGAAAATTATATAAATCAAAAGTAAAAATATTGCTTCTTTTTTGGTAATCTTTTGACCGCTTCTAATAAATACTAAGAAAAATATTGCTGAAATTAAAAGAAAAATCCGACCAATGGTAAAAGGAGTGGAGTCGGCAATTTTTATTGGAGAAAGCAAAGCCACAACTCCCAAAACTAAAGTAGCCGGCACTATAATTGAACCCATTAAATTTCCCAGAATCATCCAGGATTGGCCTCTTTTGGCTGAAACTACGGCAAAATAGATTTCTGGCAAACAATTTCCTAAACCAACAACTAAAATTCCAATCAGGGGAAGACTTACATTGAGACTGTCAGCGAAATAAATAGCGCTTCTGATTATTCCTTCGGCAGCAACCAAAAGTAAAATTAAAGATAAAATTATCCCACCCAGGTCTTTTATAAAGGTCTTGAAATCCTTTATAACTCCGTCTTTTTCATCTTCGTAAACTTTTCTAAATCTCTCCTCTTTGGAAAAAATCCAAAAAACATAAAAAGCAAAGGCAAAAAGAAGGACTAAGCCATCCCCTCTTCCTAAGGTCCCGTCCATAATTAAAATTAAAGGTAAAACAGCAATTACGGCTGTAAAGATAGCACTGCCCTGAATCATCCTACTTTCTGCTGGGATTGTCACACCAGCAATTAAAACTGCCAAAGCCACCGCCAAAGTCAAATCTACAACGTTTCCTCCCACTATATCTCCTAAGGAAAGTTGAGGAATGCCACGAATTACTGAATCTATTCCTAAAAAAAGATTAGGAATTGTTCCAGCAAAAGCCATTACAAAAAAGGCAACTATAAATTCCCGCCAATTGAGAAATTTGGCTATTCTTATTAAGGCCCTAATTAGTCGCTTTCCTGACCAAAAAAGCAGTAAACAAGAGATTATAAAAATTAAAATATAAACTAAAATCATATTTGGGTTTGCTTTCTGACAATAAAATAATGTTTGGCTATTTCAATTAGAATAATTTCTATTACCCCAAGACCAATTAAAATTAACCAATCAAAAGGTCCCAAGGGAACAGTTTTAAGCAGGTTTTGAAAAACCGGTAAATATGTAGCCATAAAGAGAACAATAATTCCCACTAGACAAGCCAAAACTAAAAGTTTATTAGAAAAAAAATTAATATGCCAAATATTTTTTCTTAAACTTTTACAAGAAAAAACGTAAAAAAGAGAATCAATGCCCAGGGCAGTAAAAATTATTGTCCTAATATGACTTACCTCATAATTGTTATTCAGGAGCCAAAAAAATATTCCTAATAAAATTAAGTCCGTAACCAAACCGATAACAAAAATAATTACTTTCATCTCTCGGGTCAGCAAGGGAGCGCTCCGAGGTTGGGGCTTTTGCTTCATTAAATCTTTTTCCTTTGGCTCAAAAGCTAAAGCAATACTGGGCAGACCATCGGCAATTAAATTTACCCATAAAATTTGAACGGCTGAAATTGGTAAAATCCAGGCCTGTTTTGTCAACCAACAGATTGTCATTGATCCGCCAATCAAAATCACTTCGGTAAAACTATCGGAAAGTAAATAAGTAATAACTTTCCTTATATTGTCAATAATGGCCCTTCCTTCTTCAATAGCAGCCACAATTATGGAAAAATTATCGTTAAGTAAAACCAGGTCGGAAACTTCTTTAGCCACTTCGGTTCCCGAACCTAAGGCTACTCCGATGTCGGCTTTCTTTAGAGCCGGGGCATCATTTATACCATCGCCGGTCATTGCTACCACTTCTCCCCTTTCCTGCCAGGTCTGAATAATTCTCATTTTATGAGCCGGCTCAACCCGGGCAAAAACCTGAATATTTTTTATTTTTTTTGAAAATTCTTCATCCGACATTTTATCTAAATCTCTTCCCTCGATGATATTTCCTTCCTTTACCTTAAAACCTAATTCTTCAGCCACCGCTTTAGCTGTTAATTTATGGTCGCCGGTAACAATAATTGGTTTCATTCCTGCCTCTTTACAAATTCTGATTGCTTCTTTTGTTTCTTTTCTTAAAGGGTCTTTTAAAGTAATAAATCCAACAAAAGTCAAATCAGTGCACAATTCTTCTAAATTATAATTTTGGGATTTGGAATTTGTGATTTTCTTATATCCTACCGCTACTACTCTTAATCCTTTTGAAGTAAGTTCGTTTAATTCTTCTTTCAACTCCTTTAATTTTTTCTCATTTAATTGTTTTTGTTCTCCGTTTATTTCTAATTTAGAGGAAAGATTTAAAAGTTTTTCAGGCGCTCCACAGAGATATAGAATCTGATGATTTTTATCTAATTGATGAAAAGTAGCAATATATTTATTGATTGGATTAAAGGGTAATTGAGACATAATCGGCATTTTCTTTTCTAATTCTGGTTTGGAGATTCCCATTTCCAGACTGGCTAAAAGTAAAGCTCTGTCGGTAGGACGTCCTTTAATTCGCCACTTTTCAAAAGGTTCTTCAAAGGGTTCTTCCGGATTTTCAATAAAGGCCTCATTGCATAAAGTAGCAATGATTATTGCCAGCTTCTGGCTTTTTTCGGTCATATCAGAAGTAACAATTTTAAAAACCTTCATTTTCCCTTCGGTTAAAGTCAAGGTTTTATCAGTGCAGATTATTGAAGTACTTCCTAATGTCTCGGCTGAAGCTAATCTCCTTACCAATCCTTTTCTTTTTAAAATTTTCTGCATGGCCAAAGCCAAAATTACTGTCATTGCCACCGGTAATCCTTCAGGAATGGCTGACACTGCTATGGCTATTGCCACCGTAAACATTTCTATGAATTCACCTCCAGTTAACAGTCCCTCAATGAAAATAATCAGACAAATTATAGTAATAACAAACCCAACAACTTTGGAAAAACGGGCTAATTTTTTCTGATAAGGAGTTTTTTCTTCTTTAGTTTCTTTAATCAAAGTAGCCACTTTTCCAATTTCCGTTTTTGCTCCAATTTCGGTGACTACTGTTCTTCCCACGCCATCTTCAACAGTTGTTCCCATGTAGACCATATTATCTCTATCAGCCATCGGAGTATTCTCTGGTAAAATATCAATATTTTTTGTCGCTGCTAACCATTCACCGGTCAAAGGGGCTTCATTTATCTTTAGATTATAACTCTCAATAATTTTTCCATCGGCTGGTACTTTATCCCCGGCTTTTAAAATAAAGATGTCTCCGGGGACTAACTCTTCCTGAAAAATTTCTTTTTCTTTTTCCTCCCGAAAAACAACGGTTTTTATTTTCAATACTTTCTTTAATTCTCTCAGGGCTTGGGAGGCTTTATTTTCTTGGAAAAAACCAACAATAGTATTTAAAAGAACTGCTCCAAAAATCACAATAGAATCAGTATATTCTCCTAAAAATAAAGTAACTATCCCAGCAATTATTAAAATATAAATTAAGGGGCTTTTAAGTTGCTCCAAAAAAATCCTTAATTTAGATAAGGGTTTTTCTTCAGGAAGTAAATTTCTGCCAAATTTTTCTTGGCGTTGGAAAACTTCTTTTTCCGAAAGTCCTTTTTCTGAATCGGAATTTAACTTCTTTAAAACTTCCTGAATATCAAAAGAATGCCACATACTTTCATTTTACCAAAAAAAACCGTAATAAGAAATGTTTATAAAAGAAAAAGGGACGCCATAAGGCACCCCTTTATTAATGTTGACTTTTAATGTTCAATTTGATGGCAATGGGTGGTTTTTCACCACTATGACGCCCCGCAGGGTTCATGACCAGACTCCTTCTGGACATAGTCTCCCTATTTCTAGGGGAACCATTGCCATAACTTTTTACTTCCTTATTCTTTTTTTAAAGATCCCCGTCATTTTCTACTTCTATTATACCATAATAGGTCTATATTTGTCAAGCCCTTTGTGAAATTTGTCTATTTTATTTCATTTCTTCCTAATCTCAATGAATTTCCACCTGAACATTTTTAATGGACGACCGTCTAAGCCCTATCGTTTAGATGGGGCTTAGATATATCTAGGAAGAAAAATTGAATGAGAATTATTCAGGCAGCAGTGGTTTGCCAGTCCTTTTTAAATATCTTATCCATTCTTCAAGAAGGTCAGAGCCGCTTAGAAGATTCCTAGACTTGTCCTCTTTAAAAAACCTCTGAATGTCAGATTGATCTTCTTTAGAAACTTTATCTTTTATCTTTTTTCTTTTTTTCATCTTTTTCTCCTCCTAATAAAAAGTTATAAAGGTACTAAAATGTTTCTGGCGCCCCTAATCGGAGTCGTCCAGTCATTTGACTGGGCGTCCCGACTAAGGTCGGGACGAACCTATTTTTTCTATTGTAGCCCTGACGGGATTCGAACCCGTGTTGCCAGATTGAGAATCTGGTGTCCTAAACCAGGCTAGACGACAGGGCCAGTTCATTCCTAATTTAACAAAAAATCTAACATCTGTCCATGTTAGATTTTGAATGTCAAATGTCAAATGTCAATTGTTATCTTTTAGTAATAACTCGTTGGCTTTTTCGGGATAAGCCATAATTTCTTCCACTATTTTTTCCAGATGTATTTCTCGAGAACCTTTAACTAAAATAAGGTCTTCTTTGTTTATCTTTTTCTGTAAAGTCAATCCGGCCTCTTTTAAATCTTCAAATTGAAAAATCTTTTCTTCGAGAAAACCTTTAATTTTTGCCTCATCAGCAATAAATTTTGCCCGGGGACCGATAACAAAAAGTAAATCAACAATTTTTGCTGCTTCTTCTCCCATATGACGATGAGCCTGTTCAGTATATTTTCCAATTCCAATTATATCTCCCAAAACAGCCACTTTTCTTTTTCCCTTTATTTCCTTCAAAACCTCAAGAGCAGTTAACATAGAAAAAGAAGAAGCATCATAACTATCATCAATAATTAAACTTTCTTTTATTCCTTTTATAAGTTTCATTCTGCCTGGCGGAGATTGATATTTTTCTAAACTTTGAGAAATTTCAATTAAATTAAGATCTAAAGTTACTCCAACCGCGGTTGCCGCTAAAGCCGCATAAACTTGTGATTTGCCAAAAGTATTAAAAACTCGCACTGGAACTATATTTCCTTCAAAATCTATTTTAAAAGTAATTCCCTTTTGTTCTGGGTAATTTAAAATTTCATAATTTATGGCTCTTACTTCTGCCCCTCCTCCAAAGCCAAAGGTAATAATGTAAGCCTTGGCATCACTTTTCATATCAAAAACAGTAGCATCATCATAATTTAAAATAGCGAAATCCTGAGAATGGAGAGATTTAAGAAGATTTATTTTTTCTTTAGCTTTCTTTTCTTCCCCAGCAAAAAACTCTCCTCGGGAAGGTATTTCTCCTATTGCCGTTACTAGGCCGATATGAAAAGGTATAAATTTAGTAAAGTATTTAATATTACTTGGTGAAGCGTTCATTTCTAAAATTAAAACTTGAGGATGCTTTATTTTAATCAGAATTTTAAAGATACTTAAAAAAATTATTCCCAGCCAACTAAAAAAGTTTTTATTTTTATTACTTGTTCCTAAAATAGCCGAAAATATTGATTTTTTATCATTGGCTTGATTTCTTCGGACAGTAAATTTTGACTTTAAAACAGTATAAATTGCTTCTTTGGCACTGGTTTTTCCTATATCTCCAACAACCCCTATTATAATAGGTTTATATCGCCAAAGGATTAACTTAGATAAAAACTTTAGGAGAGAAAACATAAATGTTTAATGTCTAATGTCCAATCAATGACCAATTCCTAAATGATTAAATTACTATTCCGTCATTTGATATTTAAGCATTCATTTGACATTTGGATTTTGTCATTGGGATTTTGTCATTCGGCATTTACCGAGTGGTCTGGTGGTATTTCTAAATAATTAAAAAGATATTCGGCTACCCTTTTAAATACCGGACCAAGGGAACCAGCGGCAAAACGAATCCCATGGGGAGAATCTAACTTAATAAAAATTAAAAATTTAGGATTGAAAGCCGGAGCAAATCCTAAAAAAGAATGCCAAACTTCATCTGAATAACCAATTTTATTTTCTCCTAAAGAAGTATAAGGAATCTGACTGGTTCCGGTTTTGCCAGCAATATGATAACCTGGAATTCGGGCTAATTTTCCAGATCCATTTTCCACCACTGAAACCATCATTGCAGTAATTCTTGAAGCGGTAGTTGGAGAAATAACTTCCTTGATTATTTGGGATTTGGTTTTTACTGAAACATTACCATTAATAAATTCATCTACCACATAAGGTTTTACCATCTTGCCTTGATTAGCAACAGCCGAAAAAGCAGTAACCAACCCGACTGGAGTAATACTTATCCCCTGACCAAATGAAGCCGTAGCATAATTAATATCTCTAAAAGTATTTAAATTATTGATATCTCCTTTTTCCTCTCCTACTAAATCAATTCCCACTTTCTCGGAAAAACCAAAATTTTTAAGATAGTCTAAAAAAATATCTTTCTCTATTTGATTTACGGCAAAAACAGCGCCAGTATTTAATGATTTTTCAAGTACCTCGGTCATAGTTTGTTCCCCATATGATTTGCTGTCTACATTTCTAATAACTCGCCCCCCTACTCTTACTTGTCCCTCATCTAAATAAGTAGTCTGAGGAGTAAGCTTTCCGGTCTCAAGAGCTACAGCCATAGTAATTGGTTTAAAAACCGAACCGGGTTCAAAAAGAGATTGAACTGATTTGTTCATGAAGATTCTTTGATTTTCTACTTGGGAATATTGATTGAGGTCAAAATTAGGAAAATCAGCCATAACTTTGATTGCCCCAGTCGTAGGATCAGAAACAATAATTGTTCCTCCCTTGGCATCCCATTTCTCCACTAGCTCTTTTAGCTCTTTCTCGCAAATATATTGGAGATTATAATCGATAGTTAAAATTAAATCTTTTCCCTTTTTAGACCAATCCCCCTCTAACTCATCGTTATAAAATTCTTCAATTCCATATTGACCTGTTTGGCTTTGGCTATCATAACCAATAAATCCTGACAAAGAGGCAGCTAAAGTGTTTTGGGGATAATAACGAAAATTATCCGGTTTTAAGCCGATTCCTTTTAATTTTAATTCTTTAATTTCTTTTCCTTTTTCTTCGGAAACTTTATTTTTAAGAGGTTGATAAGGGTCTTCAACTTTAGTAATTTTTTCCAATATTTCTTCTTGAGGGATTTCTAAAATAGAACTTAAAATTTGGGCTGTTTCTTCTGGATTTTCAATTTCTTTAGGAACTGCATAAACTATATTTCCTTCTTTATTTATGGCTAAAGGTTGAGATTTTTCTCCTTTTTCTTGAAAAAATATTTCTCCCCTCAAAGAAGAATTAGGTGAAAAAGAATTAATCTGTCCTTGAAAAAGAGCAGCGTAGAAATCATGATTTTTGACTTGAAGAAAAAACAAGCGACTTCCGATAGCCGCAGCAATTAAAATTATAATAAAAAACAAAAAATAAAATCTCCAAGCCCTCATGTTATTTTTCTACTAATGATGGTTTACTTATTTCCAGATAATCTATCTTATCAATCTTTACCATATTTAAAAATTCACTAAGTTGAGTGATGTTTTCTAAAGATTGGAGAGTAGAAACAGTCATTCCCAGGTCCTTATTTCCTTTTTTGAGAGCCTCGATTCTTTCTTGATAATCTTCTAAAGAATAATTAGCGTTTACTTTATTATGAATTTTTAAAATATAAATTCCCCCTAAGCTAATTATGGTAAGGATCAATAAAAAAGAAATAAAGATATTAATTAATTTGTAGGGGTTCTTAGCCATAAGTAAGAAAAATGACAAATGCCTAATGACCAATGTCCAATCAATGACCAATTCCTAAATGATTAAATTACTATTCCGTCATTTGATATTTAAGCATTCATTTGACATTTGGATTTTGTCATTAGGAATTTTTAAGGGCTGCTCTTAATTTTGCACTTCTGGCTCGAGGATTATTTCTGATTTCTTCTAAAGTAGGACGAATTGGCTTTTTGGTTAAAATTCTGACTAGTCCCTCTTTAGATTTATCTCTTAAAAAATTTTTAACTATTCTATCCTCTAAAGAATGAAAAGAAATAACTACTAATCTTCCTTTTGGTTCTAATACATTTATTGCTTGGGATAAAACTTTTTCTAAATTTTCTAATTCATTATTTACGGCAATTCTTAAGGCCTGAAAGGTTCTGGTAGCAAAATGGATCCGCTGGTGTAGATATCTTCTGGATATTGCTTTTTTAACAACCTCTATTAATCGAAAAGTAGTTTTAATAGGTCTTACTTTCCTTTCTTTAATTATTTCCCTGGCTATCCTTCTGGCAAATCTTTCTTCTCCATATTCTCTTAGGATTTTCTCAATTTCTTTTTCCAGCCAAGTATTAATAATCTCTTCTGCTGTGAAATTGTTTTTTCTGTATCTCATATCTAGGGATTCATCTCTTTGGAAAGAAAATCCCCTTCCGCTTTTTTCAAGATGCCAACTGGAAATGCCTAAATCAAGTAAAATTCCCTGAACCGGTCCAAAATTATATTTTTCAACAATAATTTTTAAATTTCTAAAATTGTCATTAACTAAAATTAATCTTTCTATCGATGCTAAATTCTTAATAAGTTCTGAGTCCACCTCAATTCCTAAAACCTTGCCTTTTGGTCGGTTCTTCTCAAGGATGGCAGTTGCGTGACCGCCACTGCCGATTGTGCAATCAATAAAATTCTGATTTGCTTTTGGATTTAAATAATCTAAAACTTCTTTTTGAAGAACAGGAATGTGTTTCATTATTTCATTATTAAATGCCGAGGTCTGATAGTCTTTCTGCCATATCACCAATTTCCTTCTCAGTTTTCTGTTTATAAACCTTCCAATTATCCTCACTCCAGATTTCAATATGATTGTAAAGACCAACAATTATTACTTTTTTCTTTAATTTGGCGTATTTTTTTAAATAATCCGGAACTAAAACTCTTCCTAAATTATCTAACTGGGCCTCCATTGCCCCGGCCAGCATTAATCTTACGAAGCCTCGAGCATCAGCTTTTCCTTGAGGAAGTTTTCCTAACTTCTCAGCTACTCTTTTCCATTCCGATGAGGGATAAAGAAAAAGACAGGTATCTAAGCCTCTAGTTATAATAGAGAATTTACCTAATTCTTTCCGGAATTTAGACGGAATAGATAATCTCTTTTTATTATCAATAGTATGAGAATATTCACCGATAAACATAATTTAAAACATTTTTAAAGTTATCCCCAAAGCATACAACTTATCCCCTAATTATCCACAATTTCCCACTTCATCCTTATTATAATCCACTAAAAACCTAAGTCAACCCAGAGTTTTCCACAACCCTCATTCCAATAATCCAATATAAAAAAACAGAGAACCGTTCTCTGTTTTTATCTAACATCTAAAATCTAACATCTATCACCTAACTAAACTCCCCTTCTCCTTTTTTAAGAATACCTGCGGCATTGCCTTCATCAGTGTCTAAATGAACAGACATTTTGTAATCTTTAGATATTCTTACTTTTACCTTATTAAAAATTAATTTTCTATCTCCTTTTATTTTTAGAGAAACAAAATCTCCATTTTTTAACTCCAATTTTTTTCCTTCTTCTAAGGAAAGATGAAGATGCCGCCAAGGAACAATCACTCCTTCTAAAATCTCTATCTCTCCTTGAGGACCAATTAAGGTTATTCCTGGCGTTCCTTTTAAATCACCTGATGACCTCAAGGGAACTTCCATTCTTAAATTAATAGCGTCAGTGAAAGAAAGTTCTACCTGGGTCTGAGAACGAATTGGTCCTACTATCCGAACTTTAGAAATTTTTCTTTCATTCTTTTGAATGTCTAAAATTTCTTCAGCGGCAAACTGACCGGGCTGGCTAAGATCTCTTAACTTCTTTAATTGATAATTCTTGCCAAAAAGTTTTCCCAGGTCTTCCTGGGATAAATGAATGTGACGAGCAGAAATTTCAATAGGAACAAGCATAACAAAAAAAATTTAAATTCCCAATTTTAAATTTTAAATCAATTTTAAATGTCTAAATGATTAATTGAAAATTGGAAATTAGAAATTGAAAATTATTAAGTATTTATAATTTCTTTCCTATGTATTCGGCGAATTCTGCCAATCGGCAGGCATAGCCCCATTCATTGTCATACCAAGCAAGGATTTTTATTAAATCATTTTCAACCATTGTAAAATCAGCATCAATAATAGCTGAATAAGAATTACCTTTATAATCCGCTGAAACCAAAGGAGCATCCTCCACTGTTAAAATTCCTTTTAACTCTTCTTTTTGAGAGGCCTCTCTAAATTTATTATTAACTTTCTTGGGGGTAGTTTTCTTTTTAACTTTAGCCACAAAATCAACAATGGAAACTGTTGGTGTAGGGACTCGCAAGGCAATACCATCTAATTTTCCTTTTAATTTCGGAATTACTTTAGTAGTAGCAACTACTGCTCCGGTGGTAGTGGGAATAATAGAAAGAGCCGCAGCCCTAGCTCTTCTTAAATCTTTATGAGGCAAATCTAAAATTTTCTGATCATTAGTATAACTGTGAATAGTGGTCATAAAACCATTCTTGATTTTAAAACTATCATTCAAAACTTTTACTATTGGAGCCAGACAATTAGTGGTGCAAGAACCCATGTCCATAACTTCGTCTTTTTGGGAGTCAAACTTTTCTTCATTAACGCCTAAAACAAAACCTGGGATTTCTTTTGATTTGCCAGGAGCCGAAATTATCACTTTTTTAGCGCCGGCTTTAATGTGCTTCTTTGCATCTTTTAGTTGTCTAAAAAATCCTGTACACTCCAAAACGATA
>DAOWIS010000013.1 GCA_030640805.1 bacterium
TACTTTAAGCATGGCAGCAGTAAGAGTGGTTTTCCCATGATCAACATGACCAATGGTTCCCACATTAAGATGAGGTTTGCCTCCTCTTTCAAATTTTTCTTTTTCAGGCATAATTTTAAAGCAAATTAAGATAACTAAGAGATTAAGTTAATTAAGAATAAAAATCTCTTAAGCTCTTAATCGCTTAATCGCTTTAATAGATTATATTACTATCTTATATTAAAGTCAAAAAAAATCAAGTCAAGTTCTACACAGGTAAATCCTCAACTTTTATTTTATCATAATCAAAATTTTCTTCAAGAAGGTCTGACTCTTTTTCAATCATCTTAGAAAGAAATGCTCGAATTTCTTTTTCTTTTGTCTCTAATAAATTAGAAGAAATTCTAGGTAAACTCTTACTGTTCATCTTTTGATAATCTTCCCAATTAGTTAAAACACCCTTAATTTCCCCATCTTCTAATATAACACACTTTCCTCCTTCTTTTAATAATTGCCTTAATTGCTCCCAAGTATTTGTTCCGTTCATAATTTCATTTTTTTTATTTCCTTCTTAACTGATTAAATTCCTCTAGTGTTAAACCAGCCTGCCGAATAATACTTCGTAAAGTAGCTCGAGTTAAATCTTTTCTATGTAATGGTATTACTGGTTGATGAACGGAATCATCATCTCTCACCATAATTACATGACTCCCTTTCTTTCTTTTGGTATAAAATCCTAATTTCTTAAAAATTCTTATAACTTCTTTGGGTTTTAGTGTCGGAATTCTATTACTCATTTTAATGGGCTGATTTTATAGATCCTAAAGGAACTTCTATTTTTTTCTTAAAAAATTCAATGTCTTCATCTTTAGGAATAGACAGGCCTCTTTCCAACAGAGTTTCGCAATAAAGTTGAATAGCTTCTTTAGCCATTTCTTTTGCCTCTTGATAGTTATCCCCTTGGGTAACGCAACCTGGAAAGGCTGGCACCTCAACCACAAAACCACTCGTTTCTTCATCCGGAATAAAATGGCAAGTAAATTGGTAAATTTTCTTTTTCAAAGTTTTTTCTCTGTTCATAATTCTATAACCATAAATATATATAATTATAACCTTTATTCCTAATGTAGCAAATCAAAAAAATAAAGTCAACATAAACATGAAACATAAAACCTGAAACTTGAAGCATAAAACCCCGCACCAGAACTTCGTTCGGTGCGGGGCAGGCATGAAACAAAAAAGAAGTTGAACTTCCAAACATTGATAAATAAAAATCAGAGAACGGTTCTCTGATAAAATCCCTTTTGATAAAATGTTCGGTTAAAATTTGATTAAGTAAATTCTTTTTAATCTTTAATCTGATTTATTAAATCTGATTTATTATATTTTGTATTATATTTTACCACCTTTAAAAAAAAATCAATGAAAAACTGTGTAGGTTATTTCCTTAAAATCTTTAAAAACTCTTTTTTGTTTAAACCAGTTTGCTTTATGATCTTCTTCAAAGTACCTTTTGGAATATCTCTACCTTTATGAATTGGTACTATTACCAACTCTTTTCCTTTACTTAAAATTAAGTGACTTCCCTTCTTTCTTTTTGGCTGAAAACCTAATTTGAACAACATTCTCAAAATTTCTTCGCTTTTTAAGATGGGTAATTTATCAGACATAAGCTATTTTTCTTTCTGGAGAAAAGCCAGCCTTAACATCAAAATCTATGCCAACAATTATTCCTTCAACAAGAGACTTTTTAGGAACTTTCACTTTTTTATCTCTGGGAATAGGTTCACCTTCTTCTAAAAGGGTTTCTAAATACAATTCAATTGCTTCACGAATATTATAATGCGCCTCCGCTAAACTCTCACCAAAAGAATGGCAGCCAGGTAAAGCTGGAACATAAACATTATAAACATTTTTTTGGCTCTCTTCTGGCTCAAAAACTACTGTAAATTTGTAGGGTCTCATATTTATTATCTTAATCTTATTTTCTCAAAAATAGAAATGACCTTTATTCTTAATTTAGCAAATTAAAAAAAGAAAGTCAATAAATCATGAAACCTGAAACATGAAAACGGAGAGCGAGTCTCCGTTAGATTTAATGTTTGGAAGTTCAACTTCCAAACATTGATAAATAAAAATCAGAGAACGGTTCTCTGATAAAATCCCTTTTGATAAAATGTTTGGAAATTCCAAGCTGAACATTTTTCATGGACGACCGTCCCTCGAAAATGTTCAGTTGAAATTTAAAGTTGGACTATTTTTTATTTTCAAAAAATAAAAGCGGTGGAGTTATCTCCATCGCTTTTTGGTCTCAGGTTTTGTTTGTTAAAAGAGCAAACCGGTTGGGATGGTCATTGCTAAGAAAATGATTGCTGCTTCTGTTATAAGCGAAGTCAATAACCATCCTGGCTTAATCTTATCTCTCTTAATAGTCTCAATCTTAGCAAGAATAGCAGCAAGAACACCAACAGAACCAGCAATAATGCCAAGACGGATATCAAGAGCAACGCTAATTATAATAACAATAACAGCACCAAGGCCAGCGCAATTACTAATAATAGTACCAGTGCCAATACCTAGATAAGCAACAAAGATGGACGCAACGACAACACCAGCAACAGCTGCCATAGCAGCAATAGCAGCAACATCGCTACTATTATCAAATGACCATCCACCAAGGAGAGAAAAAGTAGCAAAGAAGACAACTAAAGCAATTACTGTAGTAATTCCCTCCCAAAAAAGAAGCTTTTTCATCACTATCCTCCTATCTTGAAATTAATAGTTTAAGTTTTCTGATTTTTTCATTCCTTATTCAATTTTTAAACAACCATCATTTTCTACCTCTATTATACCATAGCAAGTCTATACTTGCCAAGCCCCGAAGCGGTGAATTCATAACTATTGAAGTCGGACTTCAATAGTTGTAAAAAGCATAAAAAATCAGAGGACAGTCCTCTAATAGAATCTCTTTTGATAAAATATTTGGAAATTCCTAACTGAACTGCTTTTTATTTTAAAGTTGCTAAAAAAATTTTATTTCTTTCCTTCAATTATTTCTTCGGCGATGTTTTTGGGGACTTCTTGGTAGTGGTCAAACTCCATAGTGAAACTGGCTCGGCCTTCGGTTAAGGAACGGATATTTGTAGCATAGCCAAACATTTCGGCTAAGGGAACTTTAACATCGATTATCTTCATGTTAACTCGATCAGATGTTTGCTCAATCCTTCCTCTCTTTGAACTTAGATCACCTATTACCTCGCCTAAAAATTCCTGAGGAGTTACCACTTCTACTTTCATAATCGGCTCCAAAATAACTGGCTCAGCTCTTTTGACTGCTTCCTGCATAGCAATAGAACCAGCGATTTTAAATGCCGCCTCCGAAGAGTCCACTTCATGGAAAGAACCATCATAGAGAGTGGCTTTTAGGTCCACCAAAGGATAACCGGCCATAACTCCTTTATCTATTGCCTCTTTGATTCCTTTTTGGACGGCTGGAATAAACTCTTGAGGAATAATTCCTCCTTTAATAGCATTGACAAATTCAAAACCCTCTCCTCTTGTTTTCGGTTCAACTCTTAACCAAACATGGCCATACTGCCCTCTTCCCCCGGACTGACGAATATATTTTCCTTCGGCCTCAGCCATCTCTCGAATGGTCTCTTTGTAAGCCACTCGAGGTCTGCCTATACTTGCTCCTA
>DAOWIS010000018.1 GCA_030640805.1 bacterium
ACTCTGCTCTACTTTCATATAACCGCCAGCAGGAATCATACCTAAGTAAATATCATTGCACTCAATATCTTCTACAGTAACTTCTTTGTCGTAAATTGTCTGCCACCAAAGCAGCTCATCGCAACTGCCATAAACTTCTACTCTAAGATCATAATCTATAATACTGGCAATGTTATTGTTGTCAGGGGTAGCACCCCAAATACATGCGGTGCCAGTCCAATCTCCCCCTTGTTCTGTACATTCTGGCTCAGAAACTGCTCCGCCATTCTGTTGGGTAATCTCTAGATGTTTCCAAACATTAACCGGGTTTGGGTCACTTCCAGAATTCTGAATCTTGAAATTGATGTAATCAGTGTAGCAGGGTTTCATATCAGTCATTGAAAATGACTCATCCCAAGGATTCTGGTCATTAATGGAAATATCAATGGTTCCGGCAGTAAAAGTATTGCCTTCGCTTGTCTCAGTATCTGAGAAGTAAGCAATGGTTCCGCCAATGCCGATAGCGGCAACAACAGCAATTACGCTTAAACTAAGTATAATTTTCGTGTTCATATTGTTTTTTTTTGAATTATGAATTTGGAATCAGGAATTATGCCTAATTCGTAATTCATAATTCGTTATTCTATTTTTCTCGACCTTTTTTGGCTTGTCCGCTTAAGTTTCGTGGAGCGAAATTTTGGCGGATTTCTCAACCCTGAGTTCTACCCCCCACCTATCAAGGTTTACTTATTTCCTTCAGGCCCAGACTCTTTGAAATTCTTCCCTTAAGTTGAGTGTAAGCTTTCTTGTGTAATTTTAAATTGTCTTCCCTTCTCTTAGCATCTTCTCTCGATCTATAGGCCTCGTAGTAAATTAGGAAAAATTTGCCTTTGTTCTTAGTGTATTTACCTCCTTTTCTAGTATTATGCTCTTTTATTCTTCGCCTTAAATCATTAGTGTATCCCACATAAACTTTTCCATTTTTTACGCTCTTGATGAAATACACATAATACATAAATGAACCTTGATAGGTGGGGGGCCGTATCTCAAGGCGGAGTCCAAACCTCCACACCTAATTAACTAAATATTGATTATTAGGCACAGAGGTTTAAACTCTTAAAGTATTGACAATATCTTTTTATAGATTAGAATAGAAGTATATGGAGAAAAAATTTTATTTCTTTCCAATTACAATTGAATCTCTTGAGGAAGGAGGATTTTTAGCGTCCTGCTCTGTCCTTCAGGGTTGTCGGGCCGAGGGAAAAACCTATGCTGAAGCCATCGAAAATATTCAAGATGTAATAAAAATTCATTTAGAAGCTCGTAAAACTCACGGAGAAACTATCCCGGAGGTTTCTATTCCCAAAAAGACAGATTTACGACTAACTCTTCCTTTACCTATATCTTTCTAATTTTATGGGAAAGAAATTTCCTCAATCTAATTATCGCAATATAATAAAAGTAGCCAAGAAATTGGGCTTTTATTTTTATAGATCAGCTAAAGGAAGCCATGAAATCTGGCGGCGAGCAGATGGATGCTATACAACTATTCCTCATCACGGTTCAAAATCAATTAAACGTAAAACCTTAAAGGGGATTTTTAAAGATCTTCAAATTACCCATCAAGAGTTTATTAAATTACGAAAGGGAAAAAAGTAATTTAATTTTCTAAAAAATAATTATTCCCTTTATTAAATTCTTTTTTCAGCTTTTAAAGGGCTGTTTTTTATTTAACAGGGTAAAAAATAAAAAAACTTCCCTTTTTTAGAAGAAGTTTTTTAATGAGGACTTTTCTCCTTTCTGCCAGATAAAAATTGACACCGAGCTATTTTATTTATCTAGCTCCTCCTTCTAGATAAATTTTGATATTGTTTAGATTTTATACTCTGTTAAATTAAAAGTCAATAGGAGTTATCCACAGGGCAATTTTTCCCATAAATTTTATAATAAAAAACAAAGAGGATAAAAAACTATGGACTTGCGATATCCATAGTAATAAAAAATGAGAAGCTATTTCCGGGTGCCAAAACTAAGGAGGAATACTAATTAGTTTGGCACCCGAAAATAACTTCTCATCTTATTATAGAATTCTATTTTAATACACATATCAAAATATGTCAAGAAAAAATGTCAAGTATTTCTTGACATTTTTTTAATGTATTAAGCTGAACATTTTTAATGGACGACCGTCTCTCGAAAATGTTCAGCTTAACTCTTGCCTTTTTTTATTATCACTTTTCTTATTATCAATCAGCCATTTGCTATACCATTGGGGCCATTTAAGAAAAATCAATAAACTGCCGATAAAGGCGCCGATGGTGTCTAAAATAAGGTCTAAAGAAGTATCTAAAACGATTCCCTGTCGAGGATCAAAAAACATTGAGGTACCAAGAAGTTTATCATTAATGTATTCATAAAACTCCCAAACAATACCAAGAACTATTATTATTAAAAATACAGTTAAACTTAATTTAAAAAGATTAATGTTTTGAATATTTTTGGGATTGCTAAAAGTAGTTAAAATGAAACCTATTGGCACTGCTAAAAGCATAGGAACAGTCAGATGGACAAAACTGTCATACTCAATCCTTATACTATAAAGACCTATGTTTCCTAAAAGATTTAAAGTAAAAATAGAGGCAATAAAATATTCCAAGATTTTTAAAAGAGAATGATTATATCTTTTCTGCCATATTTTTCGATAAAAATAGCGAGGCCATAATAGAAATATCGGGCATAAAAAAGTTAAGAAATAAAATGAATGCCAATTTCTATCCTTTATAAAATAGATAATACCAAGAACAATACTAAGAACAATCAAAAAATTAATTAAACGACTACTAAATAACCGCATATTAAAAGTTTTTATGGTTGTCTTGTTCTATTTACTCGAGTTTCTTCCATATTTTATCCCGAAACATCCTAAAGCGGTGGGTTTTTAGAATAAGATACAGTCCGAAAGCAATCAAAACCAAGGGCCAAATAATTCCCCAGACATTGCCAGAAATTATACCTAAATTTTTCAACAAGAAGACAACTCCGATAATAATTAAAAGAAAACTTATAAACATAATTTATTAACTTGTTAATTGGTTAATTTGCGACCTTTTTTAAAATTTGGAAATCTTTTTTGAGGATTTCTTTCATATTCTGGTTGTAAGCGACAACAGCTGGATGGTAAAAAGGGATAATATCAAAAGAACCGAAAAGATTACTACTCTTAAAAATCTTCCCATGAATTTTGCTAATGCCTTGGATTTTGTCTTTCAAACCAAATTTCTCAAAAATAAAAACTGTGGAATAATTTCCTAAAGTACAAATTATTTTGGGTTTTATAATTTCAATTTGTCTTTCTAAATAAAGAGTGCAACTTTCTATTTCTTCCTTTTTAGGATTACGGTTATTGGGAGGACGGCATTTAAGAATATTACAAATATAAATTTCTTCTCTTTTTATTCCTGCTGACTCCAAAAGTTCATCTAAAATTTTACCGGCAGCTCCGCAAAAAGGACGACCAGTTTTATCTTCATTAAATCCCGGTCCCTCTCCAATAAACATTATTTTCGCTTGATGACTCCCTTCCCCGATTACTGGATAAGTTCTTGTTTTATACAAAGAACATTTCCTGCATTTCAAAACTTCATTTTTTATCTTCTTTAATTTTTCATCTCTTAAAATCTTCTTCATCTCTTTAGCCGGCAAGCCAACCGCCATCAACTACTATTACAGAACCGGTCATATAAGAGGATTCATCAGAAGCCAAAAATAAAACTAAATTAGAAACCTCTTCTGGTTTTCCAACTCGATGCATTGGCACTCGAACCAACATTGCTTCTATTGTTTTCGGGTCCTGTTTTATTGAGGCAATCATCGGGGTTTCAATCAGTCCAGGCGAAACAGTATTAACGGTTATATTATAAGGAGCTAATTCTACAGCTAAGGCCTCGCTCATTCCCACAATTCCTCCTTTTGAAGCGCAATAATGGACAATATTGGGAAAACCTATCCCCTGCTGTCCCATAGCCACTGAAGCGATATTTATAATCTTTCCGTATTTCTGCTTTGCCATTTCTTTAGCGCAAGCCTGAGCGCAAAGAAAATATCCCTTAAGATTAATATCTATGGTTTTATCCCACTCTTTCTCGGTCATTTCCAAAAATGGTTTAAACTGACAAATTCCGGCATTATTTACTAAAATATCAATTTTTCCAAATTCCTCAACTGTCTTTTTAACCATTTCTTCTACTTCCTCTTTATTAGAAACATCACATTTTATAGCCAGACCCTGACCTCCTTCTTTTTTGATTTCATCAACTATTTTTTGACAATCTTCTTGAGAAATATCAGAAACCGCTACTTTTGCTCCGGCTTTAGCCAAAAGCAAAGCATGGGTTCTTCCCATTCCTCTTCGAGCGCCAGTAACAATAGCCACTTGCCCCGTTAAATCCCAAGGGGATTTGTTTGGGGCTTTATTTTTTAGATTAGCCATAAATTTAGAATTATGAATCAGGAATCTTGAATTAAGAGAATTATTCCTCCTAATTTTTATTCCTAATTCTTCATTCTTAATTCTTTATTCCGTTTTTTTTCGACCTTTACATTAAAATTTCTGGCTTGATTAATATCAAAAGCCCTAAAATCAAAAGCAAAATTCCTGAAATCAGCTTAATAAATCTTAGATATTTTTGAGAAACCTGAGTTATTCTTAAAGTTGAAACAGCAAAAGTAAAAATTAGAAAATCATCAAGCATATAAAATAAAATATAAATTAAAAGATAAAAATAATAAGAAGGAGTAGAAAGATTAAAAGAAGTTAAAATTTTGGTAAAAACAAGAGGGAATCCAAAGGAACAACAGAGTTCTACCATATTTACTCCGGCTGCTACCACTGCTACTCCCAGTAAAGCCAAAGGCAGAGATACTTGGGTAGTTGAAAGAGTCCGTATTTTTTCAAAAAGCTTTTTTTCAAATTTTGTTAAAATGTTTTCCTTTCCGGGTTTTACCTCGCAGATTCGACAAACTACGCCTTTAAAGTAATCCTTCAATAAAAGGATGGCGAATAAAGTAATAATTATTCCCACTATGGCAGTAATAAATTTTATATGGGACAAACATAAAAATAAATTTAACCAAGCGGAAATAAATAAAAAGTAAACTATCCCTGAAACTAAAATAAAAGTTCCTCCAATTAAAAATATCCTTTTCCTTATCCCAGTGCTGATTAAAACTGCTAATAAAAACCCAAGAGCAACCATTGCGCAAGCATTAAATCCATCTAAGGCGCCGAGCAGTATTGAAAGAAAAAGAGGAGATAAGTTTGAAAGATTAATTTTGCCTAAAATTGGAATTTTAATTTCTTTTTCTAAAGGACTAACTATCTCTCCATCTGGAGAAGGTTTTTGGTTTTCTATTAACCCTTGGACATAATCCTTAATTTCTTTCCCAGTAGTTTGTTCATCTCTATACCCTAAGAAATAACGTTCCTCTATAAAAGTTATTGGCACCAAGCCCTGTTTCTGAGAAGGAACTTGATATTTACCATATTTTTCTTTTAAAAGCTCTACATTTTCTTTTTCAAAGAGACCTAATTTTTTAATCTCGATTTGGGAATATTCTTTTTCCAATTTCTCTAAAAATACTTTTTCTTGAACACAGTGAGGACAGATTTTACTATAGAAAAAATAAATATCTATTTTTTCTTGAGATAAGACAAAATTAGGAACCAAAAATAGGCCTATAATTAAACCAAAGAGAAAAGTCCGAATTAAATTTTTATTATTTAAACCTATCTTCATTTTATAATTTTTAATTCTGTAGTTTTAATTGCTTCTTTTACCAATTTTTCTATCTTTAGTTTTTTTTCGGCTTTTTTGAGCTCTCCTAATTGGGCTTTAGTTGCTGGATGTTTTGGTAAAAAACGAGAGCAACAATCCTGATAAGGTAAAATGGAAATATCATAAGTACCAATTTCCTGGGCTTTATTTATTATCTCTTCTTTGTCTTGACCAATCAAGGGTCTAAAAATCGGAAGATTAACAACTTCCTCTATTACCTTTATATTTTCTAATGTCTGGGAGGCAACCTGCCCTACGCTTTCTCCAGTAATCATGGCTTGAGCTTCTTCTCTTTGGGCTATTTTCTCTGTAATCCTAAACATCATTCTTCGATACAAAATTACCCTTAATTTGGCAGGAGTTTTCAGTAAAATTTCTTTCTGGATTTTAGCAAAGGGAACCAAATAGATTTTAGAAATAAACTGAAATTTATTCAGAACTTCAACAATTTGGGTGACTTTCTGGATAGAAGCTTTATTAGTATAAGGATGGGCATAGAAATGAACAAAAATTGCTTTCACTCCTCTTTTCATTAGATAAAAAGTTGCTACCGGCGAATCAATCCCACCGGAAAGTAAAACTATGGCTTTTCCGCTTACGGTCATCGGCAATCCTCCTACTCCTTTAAATTTTTCTAAATATAAAAAAGCATATTTTTCAACAATTTCTATGAAACAAGTAATATCCGGATTTTCTAAATCCACTTTTAACTTTTGCCTTTTGCCTTTTGCCTTTTTCAATATGTATTCCCCTACTTTCTCATTAATCTCCTGGGAAGTTAAAGGAAATTCCTTTTTTGATCTTTGGGTAGAAATCTTAAAAGTTTTAAATTTTTTACCTCTTAAAAGTTCAAGGGTCTTTTTTTCTATACTTTCAATTTCCTGTTTAGAATTTTCAGCAAAAGCAAAATTAACAATACCAAAAACATTTTTTAGAGATGCTTTGATTTCTTTTTGTTTCTTAATCCCCTCTTTTGTTAACCCCGTTAATTTAATAATTACTCTCCCAGAAATTCTTTTAACAAATTCAAAAAAATGGGGTTTTAGACTCCGTTTTATATTTTCTACTAACTTCTCTTCAAAAAATCTCCGATTTTTTCCTTTCAATCCTATTTCAGAATAATGACAAATAACATAACTCATAATCTGGAAATTCCCAATGACAAAATCCCAATGTCAAATGAATGAT
>DAOWIS010000025.1 GCA_030640805.1 bacterium
ACTCGAGGTCTGCCTATACTTGCTCCTACATTAAATTCTCTTAACATTCTGTCAACAAGAATTTCCAGGTGGAGCTCTCCCATCCCCGAAATTATTGTCTCGCCTGTTTCCTGATCACTTTTTACCTTGAAAGTAGGATCTTCCATCATTAATTGTCGTAAAGACAAAGCCATCTTCTCTTGGTCATTTTTGGTCTTTGGTTCAATTTTAATAGAAATTACCGGCTCGGGAAAGGTAATTTTTTCTAAAATTATTGGATGATTTTCATCGCAAAGAGTATCACCGGTAGTTGTTTCTTTTAATCCTACCACTGCTCCAATTCCTCCGGCATATATGTCTTCCACTTCTTCTCGGCTATTAGCATGCATTCTCAAAATCCGGCCTATTCTTTCTTTCTTTTGGGTAGTTGTATTTAAAACATAAGAGCCCCGAGAGAGAGTGCCAGAATAGACCCGAAAATAAGTAAGAGAGCCGACAAAAGGATCAGTGGCTATTTTAAAAGCCAAAGCAGCAAATGGAGCATCATCTTTTGACTCCCTTTCTTCTTCCTTGCCAGTTTGAGGATTAGTTCCTTTTATAGGAGGAAGGTCAATAGGACTGGGCAGATAATCTATTATAGCATCCAAAAGTGGCTGAATGCCTTTGTTTTTAAGAGCCGAACCGCAAAAAACCGGAATAAGAGTATTAGCAATAGTGGCTTTCCGGAGAACGGTTCTCAGTTCATCTTGAGAAACTTCTTCTCCATTTAAAAATTTCTCGGTAAGTTTTTCATCTTGCTCGGCAATTTTTTCCACCATTTTATTTCTCATTTTTTGGGCTTCATCTTTTAATTCTTCGGGAATTTCTTCTTCTTTCACTTCCTGACCGAGGTCCCCTAAAAATTTAAGGGTTTTCATTTCTATAAGATTAATTACTCCTTGATGTTTTTCTTCCTCTCCGATAGGAATTTGGATAGCCACTACATTAGGAGTAAGTTTAGTTAATATAGATTGAAAACTTTTCTCGAAGCTGGCTCCGGTCCGGTCTAATTTATTAATAAAACAAATTCGGGGCACTTTATATTTATCAGCTTGATGCCAAACTGTCTCCGATTGCGGCTCTACTCCGGCCACTCCATCAAAAACCACCACTCCTCCATCTAAAACTCTTAAAGATCTTTCTACTTCAGCAGTAAAATCAACATGGCCAGGAGTATCAATAATATTTATTATTACTTCTTTTTCTTTGCCTTGAGATTGATCTTTTCCAAATCGAAAAGGAGTCCAGAAACAGGTAGTGGCAGCAGAAGTAATAGTAATTCCTCTTTCCTTCTCTTGAGCCATCCAATCCATAATCGCCTGACCATAGTGAACCTCACCAATTTTATGAGAAACTCCCGTATAAAAAAGCACCCGTTCGGTTACGGTTGTCTTTCCGGCATCAATATGAGCAATAATGCCGATGTCTCTTATTCGCTCTATCGGATATTGTCGAGCCATAATTATCTGGCAAAATGCGCGAAGGCCCGGTTGGCTTCGGCCATTCTATGAATATTTTCTCTCTTTTTTACAGCTGAACCTTCATTTTTAGAAGAAGCGATTATTTCCTGAGCTAATTTTTCTTTCATTGGTTTTCCTTTTTGATTATTGGCTGCTTCAATAATCCAGCGCATAGCCAAAGCTATTCTTCTATTCTTGGCAACCTCTCTGGGAACCTGATAAGTCGCTCCTCCAATCCTTTTAGATTTTACTTCTAAAACTGGCGAACTATTTCTAATAGCCGAATCAAAAACTTCTAAAGGATTCTCGGTTTTTGTTTTCTCTTTAATAATATCAAAAGCGCCATAGACTATGGTTCTGGCTTTTGATTTTTTCCCCTCTCCCATTACATAATTAATAAATTTTTGAACTAAGACATTATTATATAATGGATCAGGAGGAATAACTTTTTGGAATTTCCTTTTTCTTCTCATTATTTTTTATTTTTTACTTGGCTTCTTTGTGCCATACTTTGACCGTTGCTGCTTCCTTCCTTCCACTCCTCCCGTATCAAGCACACCTCGAACAACATGGTATCTTACCCCTGGTAAATCCTTAACTCTTCCTCCTCTTATTAAAACTATTGAGTGTTCTTGTAGATTATGTCCTTCGCCGGGAATATAGGCAGTAACTTCCATGCCGTTAGTTAAACGAACTCTGGCTACTTTCCTTAAAGCTGAATTGGGTTTTTTAGGAGTAACAGTACTTACCTTAATACATACTCCTCTTTTTAAAGGAGAATGATAAAACACAGGTCTATTCCTAAGTGCGTTAAAGCTCCGGCCAAGAGCCGGCATTCTTGTCTTCTTTTTTATTTTCTTTCTCGGTTTTTTAATTAATTGATGAATTGTAGGCACGTTCCTTCGCTTCGCTCAGTCAAATGCAAAGTTCAAAATGAAAAATGCAAAATGATAGAGCAAAATTTAAAAATTTAATTCCCTTACAAGCCTCAAGTCGTTTCTCTTAATAATTTTTATCTAATTGTATTCTAACTATTAATTTTTAATTTAGCAAATTTAGAAATTGAAGTCAATAAATCATGAAACATAAAACCTGAAACATAAAACAGAAAAACGGAGAACTGTTCTCCGTTAAATTTATCAAAAAATAAAAGCGGTGGGGTAATTTCCACCGCTTTTTGAGTTCTCTTTGTTTAAAATAACTATATGAAAACCATCAGTGCCATCAGTGCCATCTTTGCCGTTTTTGCCATTTATGCCATATAAGGGAAATAACAACAGTACTAGCCATAGCAATAATAAAGAAAGCACCAATACTTGAACCACAACCATCTTCAAAGACTACTATAGGTTTCAGAGTAAAGATAACAAGCGCAGTAATGCCTACAAAAACCCCTATAGAAGCAAGAAGTTTTATCTTAATTCTTTTCTCCATTTCTTCGTCTCACCTCCTATTCAAATTATTAAAGTTATTCTTTAAACCAACTAAAGCATAGCATCCTTAAAAACATTTGTCAAACTATAAATCATGGAACATGAAACATAAAACATGAAACAAACAAAAAGAAGTTGTACCTTGTACACGCATATGCGTGTACAAGGTAACATCAAGGTAACATCAACGAAATAATCAACGAGAACAGTAGTTTTCGTTGATTATTGATTTCGGAAATCAATAGATTTAAACTTTGGAAGTTCAACTTCCAAACATTGATTTAATGAAATTTATCTTTCAAGATATTGTTTTTTGTAGTACTCCAAGTATTCGCCGGATTTAATTTTTTGCCACCAGTCCTTGTTTTCCTTGTACCAGTTGATTGTTTCAATTAGGGCTTTTTTAAAATCGTATTTTGGCTGCCAGCCCAATTCTTTTTTTATCTTGGTGTAATCTAAAGAATATCTTCGGTCATGGCCAGGCCGGTCCTTTACATATTCAATAGATTTTTCATCTTTTCCCATTGTTTCTAAAATTAATTTGGTTAAATCCAGATTAGTTAATTCATTTCCTGAACCAACATTATAAATCTGGCCTTCTTTACCTTTATGGAAAACTAAATCAATTGCCTGGCAGTTATCCAAAACATAAAGCCAATCCCGGATATTTAAGCCATCGCCATAAAGAGGAATTTTTTTATTTTCCAAAAGATTAGTTATAAAAAGAGGAATTATTTTCTCAGGGTACTGAAATGGGCCAAAATTATTTGAAGAACGAGTAATTAAAACCGGGGTTTTATAAGTAATAAAATAAGATTTGACTATCAAATCAGCGGAGGCTTTGGAAGCGGAATAAGGATTAGAAGGATTAAGAAGACTTTCTTCACTAAAAGAACCTTTTTCAATGGAGCCGTAAATCTCATCGGTTGAGATATGAAGGTAGCGAGAAACATTATATTTCTTAGAAACATCAAGCAGGGTTTGAGTCCCTAAAACATCTGTTTTAACAAAGGAATAAGAATCTAAAATAGAACGGTCAACATGGGTTTCAGCTGCAAAATTAATAACCCCATCCGGCTTTTCACTACTGATTATTTCATTGACCAATTTTTCATCACAAATATCACCTTTTATAAATTTATATCGGGGATTATTTTCTATGTCTCTAAGGTTTTCCGGATTACCGGCATAAGTCATTTTATCTAAGTTAATGACTTTATAGTCAGGGTATTTATTTAAAATATGGTGGATGAAATTTGAGCCGATAAAGCCCAAACCACCTGTGACGAGAAGTTTCATTGATAACAATAATAGGAAGTCGAACTTCCTATAGGAAGTTCGACTTCCCCTAAGTTACTTAATATTATCTTTATATTCCCTCATTATTTCAATTATCCTTTCTTGAATTGGTTTTAAGCAGATGCCTTCTTTTTGAAGTTTATTGGTATTCAAAACACAATTGGAACGGACAGCTTTGGCTAATCCCTGTTTATAAAGATCCTTTTCCGAAATCACTTTAAATTGATGATTTGGGTTAATCATTTTCTTATAAAGTTCTATTATTTCACTGGGTTTTATGCTGCCAGGGTTAACCAAATGATAAATACCAATTCGTCTTTTCTCAATTAATTGCTTAGTAGCTTTCAAAAAGTCCTGAATAATAGTTACGGAATTTTCAGTATTAATAATTTGAGAATATGCAACTAACTTATCAATAAGATTTCTAGGGTTAGGTTCGTTATCAATGGGCATCCGCAGCCGGACAATTAAGGATGAAAAATTCTTCAGAATTTGATCAGCCCAATACTTAGTCCAGCTATAAAAACTTGGAGGATTAGCTTGGTCTTCCTCTTTAAAACCCTTTCCGTTAGAGCCCCTGCCTTGAAAAACACAACCGCTTGATAAATGACACCAATAAATTTTTCTCTCTTCACAAGCTTCTAAAATATTCAAAGGACCGGTAGTGTTAACAGCCACTGTTTCAATTTTGTGTTCTTCGCACCAATCAATATTTGGCCGACCAGTAATTCCAGCGGCGTTAATTACCACCTCGGGTTTTTTCTTATCTAATTCTTCTCTTAAAGCCGGTAAATCAGTAATATCAACATCGGAAATTAAAGAATTCTCCAAAAAATCATTAAATTTTTGAGCCAGCCAGCCGGTTTTCCGACCAAAGATTAAATATTTCATATTATCTAATAAACTCCTTAACTATATTTATTGGCACTACCTTTATATTGCCATTAATATCTATCAAATTTGAGCCAATTAATTCTCCTTTGATATTAAATAAAGGAGAACCCATTCCAAAAGGGATTTCGGTAATATTTAATTTAATTTCTTTTTTATTTATATTTTTAATTATTGCTTGATTTACAAATTTAGCTAATTCAGGAAGATTTTTGTGATTTAAAACCTCCTGGGAAAAATCAATCCCAATCAAAAAAACTCTTTCTCCCAATCTTAATTCGTTAAATTTTCCTAAGGAAACCGTTGGCAAATTAGATTGTTCTATTTTAATTAAAGCTAAATGGCTAGTGGCATTAATTCTTATTAAATCTGCCGGGATTTTCTCTCCTTTAACTCTCACAAAACAACTACAATACGAAGGGGTTAAATCATAATTGGTCAAAATTAGACCATCGCCAGTAAGAATTATCCCCGTTCCCTGATGAAATACTTCTTTTTTGGTCTGGCATTCTACGGATATCACAGAATTTATTACCTTTTCTATTGAATCTTGAAGGGCTGTATTTTCTTGGATAATTTCTTTCTCAGTTTTATTTATAATAGTGGTATGAGGTTGGGATTCTTTTAAAAATGGAATATGGGCACCAAGATAAGGAATTAAAGATCTATCCATTAATACGCCGCCTATACCTCCTAAAATTAGAATTAATAATATGTTTAAGATAGTGGATTTTATTTTCATATTTTTATCACGATTTCTCCGTCTTTAGCATCTACTACTATTTTATCTCTTTCTTTTATTTTTCCTTCAATTATTTCTTTGGCTAAGGGGTCTAAAATTAAATGTTGAATTACTCTTTTTAAGGGTCTGGCTCCAAAATTTGGATCATAACCTTTCTTTGCCAAAACCTCCTTGGCTTTTTTATTAACTTTAATTTTTATTTTTTTCTCTAAAAGTCGGCTTTCAACTTTTTCTAATTGCAAATCAATGATTTTTTCTATATCTTTTTGACTCAGATGATTGAAAATTATAATTTCATCTAAACGATTCAAAAACTCTGGTTTAAAATATTGTTTAACATTATCCATAATCTTTTCTCTTAGATTCTCCTGTTTTTTTGATTTTTCTTCCTGAGAAAATCCTAATTTTGCCATCTGAGTAATATATTCACTGCCGATATTTGAGGTCATAATCAAAATAACATTTTTAAAAGAAACTAATCTTCCCTTGGCATCGGTTAATCTTCCATTATCAAGAACCTGTAATAGAATATTAAAGACATCAGGATGGGCTTTTTCTATTTCATCTAAGAGAACTACTGAATAAGGACGATGCCGAACTTTTTCAGTAAGCTGGCCTCCTTCTTCGTAACCAACATAACCAGGAGGAGAACCAATGATTTTTGAAACAGTATGGCGTTCCATATATTCAGACATATCTAATCTTATCATCGCTCTCTCGTCATTAAATAAAAATTCAGCCAAAGCTTTACCGAGCTCTGTTTTTCCTACGCCAGTGGGACCCAGAAAAATAAAGGACCCTAAGGGTTTATCTTCCTCGGCTATACCGGCTCTTGACCTCCGAATAGCATTAGAAATAGCTCTAACTGCTTCTTTCTGATCCACAATTCTCTTGTGTATTTCCTCCTCTATTCGAGATAACTTAGAAATTTCCTCCTCCATCATTTTGGCTACTGGAATTCCCGTCCAACCAGAAACTATCCTGGCGATATCTTCTTCGGTTACCTCTTCTTTTATAATTCTATCTTTGTCTTGAATTTTTCCAAGTTCTTTTTCTAACTTTTTGAGCTCCGATTGTTTTTTAGGAATCTTCCCGTATCTGATTTCGGCTACTTTCTGAAGTTCTGATTTTCTTTCGGCAATTTCGGCTTCTTGACGCAAAACATCTATTTCTTTTTTTAGGCCTTTAATTTTAGTAATATATTCTTTTTCCCTTTTCCAAGCCAGTTCAATTTTTCTTGATTTTTCTTTTAAATCTTCTAATTCCTTTTGAAGTGCTCTTAGCCTAGAGGCCGATCCTGGTTCTTTTTCTTTTTTAAGAGCGGCTTTCTCAATTTCTAATTTCCTTATCTCTTTTTTGTATTTATCTAATTCTTGAGGTTCACTTTCACTCTCCAATCTCAAAGCCGAGGCCGCTTCATCCATTAAATCCACTGCTTTATCCGGCAAAAAGCGGTCAGTAATATAATGCTGGCTTAATCTGGCTGCTGCTACTAAAGCCGAATCCTTAATTCTCACTCCATGATGAAGTTCATATCTTTCTTTTATGCCTCGCAAAATAGCAATGGTATCTTCTATGCTTGACTCAGCTACATAAACCGGCTGAAATCGGCGCTCAAAAGCCGGATCTTTTTCTATATATTTTTGATATTCTCTAAGGGTAGTGGCTCCAATGGCTCGTAATTCTCCCCGAGCTAAAGCCGGTTTCAACATATTAGAGGCATCCACTGCTCCTTCGGCTGCTCCCGCTCCTATTAAAGTATGAACTTCATCAATAAAAAGAATAAAACGACCAGCTGCCCGATTAACCTCTTTAAGAAGAGCTTTTAATCTATCTTCAAATTCTCCTCTATATTTTGTTCCAGCAATTAAAATTCCTAAATCCAAAGCAATTATTTCTTTATTTTTAAGAGATTCTGGGATATCTCCGGAAACAATATTTTGGGCTAAACCCTCAACAATAGCTGTTTTTCCTACTCCAGCTTCCCCAATTAAAACTGGATTATTTTTAGTCCGGCGGTTCAAAACTTGGATTACTCTTCTTATTTCTGTTTCTCTGCCGATAACCGGATCTAATTTTTTTTCTTTTGCCAATTGAGTTAAACTGCGAGTATATTTTTCAATTACTTGGTACTTGGTCTCGGGAAATTCATCAGTCACTCTAGCACCTCCTCGCAAGTCAGCTAAAATTTTCAGAACTGCTTCATAACTTAATTTTCCTCCTTCAGAAAATTCCTCTAAAACCTCTTTGGCTTTAGTTGGACTATCTATTAAAGATAATAAAAGATGCTCAACGCTGATGTATTCATCAGTTAAATTTTTTGCCTCGGTTTTAGCTCTCTCTAAAATTTTAGCAAAATCCTGAGTAATATAAATTTGGCCCAAGGGAGCAACTATAGAAACTCTGGGAAGTTTATCCAATTCCTGATCTACTCTATCCCTTAATATTCTTAATTTCACTCCTAATTTTTCTAAAATAATATTTACTGTACTTTCTTCTTGGGACAGCAAAGCCGCCAGCAAATGAAGAGCATCCACCTGTTGCTGCTTCTTCTCGCTGGCTATTTCTTGAGCTTGTTTCATTGCCTCTTGGGCTTTGATTGTAAAATTTTGACCATTCATGCCAATTTTGTTTTTGAAGCCGAGCCCTGAGTTTATCGAGGGGCGACGGCTGAAAAATTAGAAAATTGCGCACCCCATTAGATGATGGCTTTGCCATCTATCTAACGGGGTAAAGGTTTTCTTGCTAAATTTTCTGTGCCCTTCAGTCTTGAAAATTTAGAGAAAGCCCTTTACTCCCATTCTCCCAGCACTACCCTCACCTCCATTTCCTCCCCTTCTCTTAAAATCTTTAAAGTTACCTCATCGCTAGGGCTGTATTTGAGAATAACTTTGGCTAAAGAATTTTCCTGAGTAATTTTTTCTCCCTGGAATTCTAAAATAATATCGTTCTCTTTTAAACCAGCTTCGTCAGCGGCTGAACCGGGAACAACAGCTGGCTCGGACTGACCCTCGCTTCGAATAATTAAGGCCCCGTAATCCACTGTTAAATTAATTCTCTCTTGAATTTCTTTATTAATTAAAACATATCTTATTCCCAAAAAAGGATAGCTGATTTTTCCTTTTTCTTTAACTTGTTGAATGTCTTTTTTGGCTTTATTAATAGGAATAGCAAAACCGATATTTTCTGCTCCTGAAGCCATGGCTACATTTATTCCAATCACTTCTCCCTTAAGGTTTAGGAGAGGACCTCCAGAATTTCCTTTGTTAATAGCGGCATCGGTTTGGATTAACTCTTGCAGAGTTTCACTCCTGCCGCTTTCCGAATAAGCAGTCACTGTCCGATAAAGTCCAGAAATTACTCCAACGGAAACTGTATTTTTAAATTCTCCCAAGGCATTACCAATCGCCACCACTGTTTGACCAGTCTGAAGTTTGTCAGAATCAGCTAATTTTAGAACTGGGAGATTTGATTTTTCTATTTTCAAAACCGCTAAATCTTGAAGGGGATCTCGGGCTAAAACTTCTGCTTCATATTTCTTGCCATCGTTAGTAAAAACTGTATATTCAATATTTGTTTCTTCCACTACATGTCTGTTAGTTAAAATTAAGCCATCCGAGGAAATTATAAAACCCGTTCCTCCGCCAATTTGTTTTTTCTCAGTTCCTTTTTGTCTATATTGAGGAATCGGAAAATCAAAAGGAGAGAAACCAGGGAAATCTTCAAAAGGATTTTCCCAATATTTTTCAAAAACCGGAACCTCTGCCGTCAAAATAATACTTACTACTACTGGTGATGCCTCTCTGACTACTTCTATTACCTTCTCTTCTTGAGATTGATCTGGTGGAATATAAGATAGTTCTTCATTTCCATCATTTCCAACAACTCCAACATTTTCTCCCAAAAAATACTTAGCTCCTATTCCTCCGGTAATAAACCCTACTAAACCAGACATCAAAATACTAACAATTAAAATCCTCAAAAAATATTTTTTATTTATTGCTTCTTCCATAGGCTATTAGAAATTATAACTCCATTAAAATCAAAGTCAACAAGTTTCTCATCTTTAGTTTGACATTTTTCTTTGTATATGCTATTCTTTTTATGGTTCTTAAAAAACTAAATAAGGAAATTTAATCTAGAAAGGAGAGGAAAAAGGAATGTCTAAAATTCGGCCCTGGGAAAAAATTGGTACACTAGAAGTTTTGGCTGAAAAATTTGGGAAAAAATTTATCAGCCAGTGGTTCAAAAACCCTGCAACCGGCAAAGAAGAAGAATTTGTTCTCTTTGGTCAAAAGGACTGGTCCGTAGTATTACCGATAACTGAAGATGAAAAAGTGGTGGCAGAAAGTCAATACAAGCAAGGATGTCACCAGATCCTTCTATAACTTCCTGCTGGTACCGCAGATTTCAAGGACGAAACCCCGGAAGAAGTCATGCGGCGAGAACTCCTTGAGGAAACTGGTTATAAGCCATCGGAAGTGATATTTCTCGGACCGCCATTGTTTATGGCTACCCGGAATTCTTGGACTCGGTTTCACCCATTCCTGGCAAAGGGATGTCGGAAAGTTAAAGAGGCAAAAGTCGACCTCAGTGAAGAAATCGAAGTGATTTCAACTCCCCTTGAAGAATGGATCCTGCTTGCTCTTTCTGAACTTATTGAGCCTTCGGCAATAGTAACAACTTTCCGTTCCCTGCCTTACCTCGGTTATGAATTCACTAAGACCTAATAGTAAATCTAACCGAGCTTAAGTCAAAGCCTGCTGGTTTTATCCAACAGGCTTCTTTATTTTATTATTTTCGAAAAACTAACTATTGAAGTCGGACTTCAATAGTTGTAAATTCCACTTTTGCTCTTGACAAATTATATCAGTATGCTATAATATAGGTAGAAAATGATGAGTTCTTTTAAAACCTTTTAACTTTTAAAATGGAGGTAGAGAAATGAAAAAGATAATTATGCTGACATTGGTAATGGTGTTAATGGTCGGAAGTCAAGCTTATGCTCTCTCGCAGAAATCTTCCAGGGGTTCGGTTATAGTAGTCGGAGCTCGAGAAATGATTCTCCAAGCAGTCCAGGAAGCGCTGGCTCAATACGGCTTCGAGGTATATGAAGCACCTCGAAACTGGAGGCACTATCGGAAAGACAAAGAAGCTCTTGATGTCGACTACATCGTTGAAGTAGTCGGTAAAAAAGTCACCGGTCAAAAAAGATTTTCTCCGAATGTAAGAATCAGAAGTAGAAAATCTTTCTTCTCTATCAGACCTAATATAAGGAAGGTTTGGGTAGAAATAAGGCTGAAAGTGATG
>DAOWIS010000045.1 GCA_030640805.1 bacterium
GAAAGGCAAGCCATCAATATCTGTCTCGGTTAAATGCAAGAGTAAGCGGGAGAAATACTGGCTACTGGAACTTTTCTCAGAATATTTCCAGTCAAGAAGATGCCAGATATAAATCTAGTCTAAGGGCCGCTCAACTTGCCGTTCAAAACATAAACTGGTATTAAGCCATTGTGTATCCTCAAAATACCTCTAATTTCCTCCAAATTTTCCCTCAAATAAAACCCCGGAGTAATATCTGGGGTTTTTTTCTTTTTAATTGAAATTTTTTGTGATGGTATGCTTTGTAGTTGTTCTGACTTTGGCCATACTGAAAAAATTTCAGTATGAAGTTAGCCTTTAGGATTCGCTAACCAATCATCCCTGGGTTAAAATCAGAATTCTCAAACTTCAACCCAAATCGATCAATTTATTTTTTTATAATTGATCCATGGACAGCTTCCGCTACCCATGCCTTGTTACGACTTTAGCCTCATTACCGACCTTAACTTAGGACCGCTCTAGGCGGTACTTCGGCTACTGCCGGCTTTGCTGCTATGACGGGCGGTGAGTACAAAGCTCGATAACGTATTCACCGCGGTGTGGCTGACCCGCGATTACTAGCGATTCCGGCTTCATGGGGTCGAGTTGCAGACCCCAATCCGAACTGGGACCGGCTTTGATGGGATTAGCTCCGCCTTACGGCTTGGCAACCCATTGTACCGGCCATTGTAGCACGTGTGTCGCCCGAGGCATCAAAGGGCCATGCTGACCTCACGTTATCCCCACCTTCCTCCCCCCTCACTCACTTCCAACTTGATGCTCGAAATGAGTGAGGGGGCAGTCTCGCCTGACATATAAAACAGACGATAAGGGTTGCGTTCGTTTCCCGACTTAACGGAACACCTCACGGCACGAACTGACGAGGGCCGTGCAGCACCTGGACTAGTGTCCTTGTGGGTGGGTCCGCCTTTCGGCGGACTTTCACTAGTCTGTCAAGCCTCGGTAAGGTTCTTCGCTTGTTGTCGAATTGAACCACATGCTCCACCGCTTGTGCGAGCTCCCGTCTATTCCTTTGAGTTTTAGCCTTGCGGCCGTACTTCCCAGGCGGGACACTTAACGCGTTAGCTTCGCCACTTGAAGGGTCGACACTTCAAATGACCAGTGTCCATCGTTTAGGGCGTGGAATACCGGGGTATCTAATCCCGTTCTCTCCCCACGCTTTCGCCTCTCAGTGTCAGGAACGCCCCAGCTGGCTGCCTTCGCCTTTGGTGTTCCCCAGGATATCAATGGATTTCACCCCTACATCCTGAGTTCCGCCAGCCTCTAACGTCCTCCAGCCGAATAGTTTCTGCTGCAATTCTTCGGTTAAGCCGAAGCCTTTAACAGTAGACTTATTCAGCCACCTACAGGCGCTTTACGCCCAGTAATTCCGGATAATGCTTGGGGCACTCGTATTACCGCCTCTGCTGGCACGAGTTTAGAGACCCCTTATTCCTGGAGTACCCTCAACCGTGCCTCGCTACCGCTCGCCACGGAATTCTCAATTTTAAATTTTCAATAAATATTACAATTTTCAATTTTCAATTAAACTTGTTTTAAAATTTAATCATTGAAAATTCATTGAAAATTGGTTATTGGAAATTGATAATTCGTGCTGAACGAAAGTGAAGCACGGTTTGTTCCTCCAGAAAAGCGGTTTACAGACCGAAGTCCTTCTTCCTGCACGCGGCGTCGCTTGGTCAGGCTTTCGCCCATTGCCAAAGATTCTCGACTGCTGCCTCCCGTAGGAGTGGGATCCGTGTCGCAGTATCCCTGTTGGGGGCCATGCTCTCACACCCCCTACCCGTCATCGGCTTGGTAGGCCATTACCCCACCAACAACCTGATAGGCCGCAGACCAATCCCTAAGCGGAAATACTAAGTACAACCTTTACTCCGACTTATGTCGGAGACTATCTCGAATTATCTCCGCTTTCGCGGAGCTATGCGAGCCTTAGGGGTATGTATCTACGTGTTACTAACCCGTTCGCCACTCTCCGACCGAAGTCGGAGCGTACGACTTGCATGCCTTATCCACGCCGCCAGCATTCATCCTGAGCCAGGATCAAACTCTCAAATTTACCCCGTTAAATGCTCCGATGGAGCAATTTCGCCAGAGGCGAAATTATTTAACAGGGTGAATAGTCAGAACAACTACAAAATATACCATCAATTTTCAAAGAACTTTCCTTACTATAAACTTATCTCTTTTAAAAGTCCTTGTCAATACTTCACTTTTAAAATAAAAACTTCTCGGGCCATGAGAAGTTTTTAAGATTCTTGAATAATTGTCTTCTTTTTTTTTACTTCTTTTCTGCAGAATTTTTGCCTGCTTCCTCGTTGGACAATTTTACTTCAGAGATCTTTTTTACAATCTGCATAATTTCTTCCCTGTCACCATTTTTAAATTTTCCGAGAAAGACACTGGGCACACCAAAAATCCTGCCCCTATAATCCCGTGTTAAGGAAATAGTTATTCCACAACAAGGACATACTATCTCGCCAACTCTACCAGGCAACAAACCTATACTCTCTATCGTTTCCATCTCTACCTCCTTTTCTAAATTTATTTTTAAGTTGCTAAAACTTTTCTAAATTTATCTTATCCTAAAAATATAAAAATGGCAAATTTTTTATTATTCTCTCAACACTTCAACTAAAGTTTCTCCAAATTCTTCGGTGGCATCGGGACCGTTGGCAGTGATAATTTTCCCATCCTGAACTACGTTTTCCTCTAAATAATTTACTCCCTCCCCTTTCAAAATTTTTACGGCGCTTTTATCTAAAACAGAGGACCAAACAGTAGCATTTTTCCCTTTGAGAACGCCGGCTTTAGCCAAAATGGTTGGAGCAATACAAATTGCTGCCAAAACCTTGTTTTTCTCTACTGCCTCTTTAACAATTTGGTGACATAAGGAATCATCAATATAAATATGAGCACCTGACCCGCCGATAAAAATTACTCCATCATATTCTTCCACTTTTAGGTCTTTTAGGGCAATATCAACTTTTACTTCTCCTCCCTGAACTCCTAAGGCCTGACCGACTCTCTGACTCGCTGTTATTATTTCCACTCCTTCCTTTTCCAAAATTTCTTTAGAAATAAGATATTCTTCGTCTCTAAAGTCAGTTGGAGCAATAATCATTACCACTTTTTTGCCAGCAACTTTTTCTGGAAAAATAGTGGCTGTCTTCTCTTGAACTTGTATCTCCATAGATTTTTCCTCGGGAATAGATATTTGGAAAATATACCAAATTCTTACTCCTAAGTTTTCCACTATTGAAGTCGGACTTCGATAGTAAACATTTGGATATCATTTGCAGACTGGTATCGCGTTATTTAAAATATTTTTGTTTATTTAAATTATGTTCCTCTAAGGTTTTAGAAAAAATAGTTTTTCCGGTTTGAGGGTCACTTAAAAAATAATTAAATTCGTTCTCTAAAGGATAAATAGCCGCCCTTATTGCTTGAACTCCAGGATTAGAAATCGGAGTCGGAGGTAATCCTAAATTTAGATAAGTGTTATAAGGAGATTCAATTCGGGTTTCCTCAAAAGAATATCGCCACTTATCTTTCTTTAAAACATAAGCAACGGTGGCACAAGATTCAAAAGGTCTTTTCTCTCTTAATCTTTTCCAAAAAATACCGGAAACTATTCTCTGTTCTTCTGGATCGGCAACTTCCTTTTCAATGATGCTAGCCATAATTATTATATCATAAATGGTCTTTTTTTGTTTAAAAATTTCTCCTCTTAATTCTTGATTTAGTTTTCTCTTAAAATTATCTAACATTTTTTCTATTATTTCTTTTGGTGAAACATCTCTAAAAAAATTATAAGTATCAGGAAATAAAAATCCTTCTAAATCGGCTTGTTCTGGCGCATTATTTAAAAATTCGTATTTTTCTTGAAAATCCTGAATCCTGAAACCTAAAACTTGAAACTTAAAACCCTTACTAACTAATCTCGTTTCAATTTGGCTCAATCTAAAACCTTCGGGAATTGTAATTTGAAACTCTTCGGAAATAACCTCTCCTTTTACTAATTTTTCCGCAATCCCAGAAATACTCATATCTGGACTTAAAGCATACTTTCCGGCCTGGAGTTTCCCGCTTTGCTCATTTTGCCAAACATAAAAAATAAAATAAAAATCCTTTTTAATAATTCCTTCTCTTTCAAGAACTCTGGCAATTTCTTTCAAGCTCTTGCCTTTATCTATAGAAACGATTTTTTCTTGGCGATTCTCTGGATCTAAGGGCCTTTTAATCTGCTCCTGAAAATAAAGATAGCCATTCAATAAAAAAATAACAATAACTAAAAAACAAAGAAGAGGAATAATAATCTTTCTTTTTTCATAAAGGAAATTTATAATTTTAAAAAATTGTTCTTTAGGCATTATTTACTAATAAGAGGAACAAAAACAAAACCTGGATATTCAGTACTTTCAAAATCTTTTTCTGATTTTTTTTGAAAAAGCCAAATACTGGTGCCAATAGGAGTAACTATTCTTCCGCCAATTTTCAATTGTTTTTTCCAATGCTCAGAAACTTCTTTTGCCTCAGCCGAAACTAAAACTCTGTCAAAAGGAGATTCTTTTTGATAACCCTTAGAACCATCAGCTAAAATAAAATTTACAATCCCCTTCTCTATAAAATTATATTTAGCAACATTTTTCTTTCCAAACTCTATTAACTCCGGCACAATCTCTATGGCAACAACCTTACCATCTCCCACAATGTGAGATAGAAGGGCTGTGGTCCATCCCGA
>DAOWIS010000044.1 GCA_030640805.1 bacterium
ATTTTTGCTTACCAGACCGCCCTTTACACCATTTATCATATGGCAGAACCCCAGATTTTTTACAATAAAGAAGATCAGTGGCAGATTCCAGTAATAGCTGAAGGAAGAGGAGATCCGATGATGCGTCATATCATAATGAAATTGCCTGGAGAAACCAAAGAAGAATTCATCTTGATGATTCCCTTTACCCCCCAAGGGAAAGATAACTTATCTGCTTGGATGGTAGCCAGGTCAGATGGTGAAAATTACGGAAAATTGGTAGTTTACCGTTTTCCTAAGCAAAAATTAGTTTTTGGCCCCAAGCAGATTATTAACCGGATTAATCAAGATGCTGAAATTTCCCGCCAAATTTCCCTTTGGGATCAAAGAGGTTCGGAAGTAATTCTGGGAAACCTTCTGGTTATTCCGATCGAAGAATCATTGCTTTATGTCCGACCCTTGTATCTTCGGGCTGAAGGTGGTAAAATCCCAGAATTAAAACGAGTGATTGTAGCTTACGAGAACCGGATTGCTATGGAAGAAACCTTAGAGGAAAGCCTTTGGCAGATATTTGAAGGAGCTGGAGAGAAATTGCCGGGAAAAGAAATTAAGAAGGAAAAAACAAAAGAAGAACTGATAGCTGAAGCCAGACGAATTTTTGACCGAGCCCTCCAAGCCCAGAAAGAAGGCAACTGGGCCCTTTACGGTCAAGAGATCGAGGCCTTGGGCGGGATTCTCGATAAACTCCAATAAGCGAAAATAAACGGAGATTGAAAAAGTCCGAGAATGGTTCTCGAAGTAGGTTTGTGCTTGATCCGATCGACCGCGAGGCCTCACATTTTGGAGGCGGTTCGAGAAAAAATCGCCAAGGAGGCGGTTTTTTAAATATAATAGAAACACGAAAAGTATGGCAAAAAGGAAAAGAACACAAAAAAAGCGGCAAGATTCCTTTTTTAATAAAGCAAAAGAAGAGGGCTATCCCGCCCGTTCAGTTTATAAGATTAAAGAGATTGATGAAAAATATCATATTATTAAACAAAATGACATTGTTTTGGATTTAGGTTGCGCCCCCGGTTCATGGATGATGTATTTGTCTCGAAGAGTTGGACAAAAAGGCAAAGTTATCGGAATTGATGTTCAAGATATTAAAATTCTTGTAGAGAGAAATATGAAATTTATAAAAGGAGATATTGGAGAGATTGTGTATGGCACAAAGTTTAGAAAGATAATAAGGTCTGACCCAAAGAAATCTCTATTTAATGTCATCGTTTCTGACATGGCTTCTAAAACTACCGGAGTTAAATTTGCTGATGCAGAAGAATCGCTCAATCTCGCAAAAGAAGCGTTTAAAATTACAAAAGAATTCCTGAAAAATGGCGGTCATTTTGTTTTTAAAATATTTGAGAGCGAGGATACCGCACAATTTATTAAAACTTTAAAAGATTATTTTAAGACAGTTAAAAGACATATGACCAAAGCCACGAGAAAACAAAGTAGAGAATTTTATGTAGTTTGTAAGAATTATATAAATCACAAAAAAATGAAATAAAGCTCAAAGGCAATTCCCGAAAACTCTCCCTAATTCTTTTGCTCCTAATTTATTAAAAACCAGAGGGGCGGGGAGGCCGGCCGGTCTTCCAAAAATTGCGGGGCAGGGTAAAATCTGATAGTATATAATTAAGTTTCTGGACTTAGATCTGGTATGTAAATATACTCATCTGATGCTGGAATATGGTTCTAACGTCGTCCACGATGGCCAGCATCACTGTGCGCGGTTTACCCTGAATTTATTGAAGGGTTCGAGCGACCGAGAGGCCTAGTTTTTTGCCCGAGAGTTTTTCTCGGGTTTTCTAATTGTGGATAATTGAAAATTGACAGGGAATAGTTATGGGTATATATTTATAATAGGTGGTCTTTATAAAGGTCGAATACCTTATTAATTAAATTAATAATAAAAATAAAAAATATGCCATTTGGTGATAAAACAGGCCCGAGAGGAGAAGGGCCAAGAACTGGCAGAAGAATGGGTTATTGCTATGGTTTTCCTTATCCTGGCTATCTAAACCCAAGAGGAAGAGGCTTTGGTAGAGGCTTTGGTAGAGGATGGGGGAGATCTTGGCAGTATCCACCCTTTTTTCGTCCAGATGCTCCTTATTATCCTCCGGAACCTCCTACTGTAAAAGAAGAGAAAGAAATGCTGAGTGAGGAACTTAAAGCTTTAAGAGAAGAAATGAAAGCTATTGGAGAGAGATTAAAAGAATTAGAAACCCCGAAGAAAAAATCATAGATTTTTCTACGGGGCAAGCTAAAAAAGAGAAAAAATAATATGCCTAATGGAAAAGGTTTTGGTCAAGGACCAGGAACTGGTCCAAGAACAGGCAGGGGACGGGGTCGTCAGCCCGGTGGTTTTGGTTTAGGCCCTGGTGGAGATTGTGTTTGTCCTGAATGCGGCACGCGAGTTCCCCACCAAAGGGGAATTCCTTGCTACGAACATCGCTGTCCTAAATGTGGTCAAGCAATGTCCAGAGGTAGATAAAATCTTAATTCAAGATTATATATTTATACCTTAACGAATCAAGGTTCTGCCGAAGGCAGGTTCTTATGAAAATTTGTGTTAGCGCTACTGATAATAATTTAGATGCATCTTTGGATCCTAGGTTTGGGAGGGCGATGTATTTTTTGATTGTTGACGATAAGGGAAAACTAATTAAGGCAATTAAGAATACTGGGGTGCAGGCAATGCGGGGAGCTGGTGTTACAGCTGCCCAAATTGTAGCTAAGGAGAAAGTTGACATAGTGATTACTGGGAATATTGGTCCTAATGCCTTCATGGTTTTAGGCAGTTCTAAAATAAAGATTTTTTTTGGTAATCCAGCAATGAATGTGCGAGATGTTCTCCAAGAATATCAAAGGGGAAAGCTTCAAGAGACAACAGAAGTAATACCCCCTCGCCCTGGTTTTGGAGGTAGAGGTCGGGGAAGAAGATAAACCCCTTTTAGCTGCCTATGAACCCCCAATCTGTTTCAATAGTTAGTACTTTTGTGAACCTTGGCTTAGGAATCTCTAAGCTGATTTTTGGTTTCTTAACTGGCAGCGTAGCTTTAATTGCAGACGGAGTGCATTCTAGCTTGGATGTTTTTTCTTCTTTTGTTACTTTTTTAGGACTAAAGACAGCCAGAAAACCAGTTGATGAAAAGCATCCCTATGGCCATTGGAAAGCAGAAAGTTTAGCTGGTTTTTTAGTAGCGATACTTTTGGCAGTTTCTGGTATTTGGATTTTGTATGAAGCAATTACGGGGTTCTTTGGGGAAAAAATAGTCAAGTTTAGTGTTTGGGCAATAGTGGTGGTAGTTATTTCTATTTTAATTACCGAAGTTTTAGCCAGATTAAAATTTCATTATGGAAAAAAGCACCAAAGCTTAGCTCTGGTGGCCGATGCTGAACATTCAAGAGCTGATGCCCTTTCTTCAATTGGTGTTTTAGCGGGACTTAGTTTGGTTAAATATTTCAGTTCAGCTGATGCCATAATTGCTTTGTTTATTGGCGTTTATATTCTCTACGAGGCGTTCCAGGTAGGAAGAGAGATTACTGATTCCTTGTTGGATGTATCTAACAAAGATGTGGAGGAGAGAATTAAAAAGATTTGTTCTTCCCATAAAATGGAAATCTCTCAATTAAGAACCAGAAAAATTGGGGCAGCTAATTTTGCTGAAATCAAAATTAAAGTCCCTCCGAAATTAAAAGTTGGGGATGTTCAAAAAATAATCAATACCTTAGAAGAAAGATTACTCAAAAATATTCCAGAATTAAAGCAAATAGTTATTTCTATTGAGGCTTATGAGATGGCAAAAACTGTTATTTTGCCAAAGATGGGCAGAAGAATAGGAGAACTCGAGGGCTTTGAGCAAATCGGCCCAAAGAAGTTGGGAGAGAGGATTATTATCCCTCTTAAAGGAGAAAAAATCAGTTCTCTTTTTGGGGCAGATAAATATTTAGTTATAGACAAAAAAGATGAAAATATTTTGACAAAAGAGGTTATTAAAAATCCCTACTTTGAAAAAAAATCTCCTCATGGAACAAGATTTGCCAAAGCAGTAAGAGCAGATAAAGTTTTAACACAGCAGATTGGTCTTAATGCCAAACAAAATTTAGAAAACTTTGGCATTGGAGTTAAAATAGTTCCTTCAGAAAAAAACCTTAATAATATCTTAGAAGAAATTAAAAAAAATGAAAAAGAAGATTAAAAAAATAGCTATAACAGGAGGAAAGGGAGGAACAGGAAAATCAACTGTTGCTGTTTTATTTGCCAATAAATTAGTTAAGGAAGGGAAAAAAGTTATTCTTTGCGATTGTGATGTTGAATGCCCAAATGATTATTTACTATTGGGTCAGAAATTAAAGAAGACCAAGGAGAAAATTTTTGCTGAATTCCCAAAATTAAACAAGAATAAATGTCAAAAGTGCGGATTATGCGTTAAAACTTGCCGGAATAATGCTATTTTCCAGGCGCCGGGACAATACCCTATATTTATTAAGGATTTATGTTCTGGCTGTGGAGCATGCTGGATAGTGTGTCCACATAAAGCCATTCAACCCAAAAAGGAAGAGATTGGGCAAATCTTTGTTAATAAAATTAAAGAAAATTATTGGTTAGTAACTGGTGTTGCCAAGTCAGGACTCGAAGAAACTGGGCCAGTAGTAACTCAAACTAAAAAATTTGTTTCCAATCTGGTAAAAAAAAATAAGCCAGATTTTATTTTATTTGATACCGCAGCTGGCACTCATTGCCCAGTAATTTCCGCTCTTTTGGATTGTGATTTGGCTTATGCTGTAACTGAACCTACTCCAATGGGTGCTTACGATTTGAATTTAATTTTAGATTTGTGTCAGAAACTTAAAGTGCCGGCTAAAGTAATTTTAAACCAATCTGATTTAGGGAATAAAAAAGAGATTAAAAAAATTACTAGAAAGTTTAGAATAAATATAGAAGAAGAAATTCCTTTTTCAAAAAAAATAGTAGAGGCCTATTCAAAAGGAAATTTACTTAAGGTAACTCAAAATTATGTCTGAACAAACCTTTTTTTTAGAGACCCAAAAGCAATTTAGGGAAATTGCCAAGATTTTAGATATGGAATCTGAGATTATTCAAGAACTGGAAAGCCCTCAGAGATTGATTAAATTTCAAATTCCTGTATTAATGGACAATAAAAAAGTTAAGATTTTTTTGGGATTTAGATCTCAGCACAACAATGCTTTAGGTCCCTATAAAGGAGGAATACGTTTTCATCCTCAGGTCTCAGAGAATGAAGTGAAAGCTCTTTCGATATTAATGACTTGGAAGTGTGCTTTAGCGGGCTTGCCTTTTGGTGGTGGAAAAGGAGGAATAATTGTAGATCCTCGGAAATTAAGCAGGGGAGAATTAGAGCGTCTTTCTAAAGGATATGTCCAAGGGATTTTTCCCTGTATAGGACCTGATATTGATGTTCCAGCGCCAGATGTTAATACTAATGCTCAAATTATGGCTTGGATGACAAATGAATATTCAAAATTAAAAGGGAAAGATTCTCCAGCGGCTTTCACAGGCAAACCTCTTAATTTATGGGGATTGAAGGGCAGAGAAGAGGCAACAGGATATGGAGGGGTGGTAATTTTGGAAAAATTAAGAGAAATATTTGGCTTTAAACCCAAAGAAACAACTTTGGCTATTCAAGGTTTTGGAAATGTTGGTTTCAATTTCGCCCGTTTTGCTTTTCAGGAAGGTTATAAAATTATAGCTACTTCTGAGCAGGGAGGAGGAATTTATGTCTCTGAAGGTCTTAATCCTGAACAAACTCTTCGATGTCGAGAAGAAAAAGGCAAAATCGCTCGTTGTTATTGTGTAGGTTCGGTCTGTGATGTAAATTTTGGAAAACAAATTACCAATGAGCAGCTTTTGGAGATGAAGGTAGATATTTTAGTACCAGCAGCTGTTGAAGATGTTATTACTAAAGAAAATGCTTCTAAAATAAAAGCTAAATATATAATAGAGATGGCAAATAACCCAGTCACTTCAGAAGCAGATGCAATTTTAGGAAATAAAGGAGTAATATCTGTACCTGATATTCTATCTAACGCTGGAGGTGTAGTTGCTTCCTATTTTGAATGGCTGCAATCAAAAGAAAAAAAACGATGGCAGAAAAAGAAAGTACTAAATAAATTATCTAAAACTTTAGAAAAAGTTTTTGATGAAGTTTGGGATTTATCTAAAAAAGAAAGTATAAATTTAAGGAAGGCAGCCTATCTTATAGCCATAGATAGAGTAGCTAAAGCCATAAAGAAATCTTAGTTAACAAACTTAAGTTGATATCTAATATAAGTATCTCAAAGGCAAATCCTAATGGTTCCGAAGGTTGCAACAACGGAACTTGCAATATCTGTCCTACTTGTAGAGGATAGACATTAGAAATATTTGGTTAAGATGTCAAAAATAGTAATTCTCATCTTAATAATTTTAATTTCAGGATTAGGATTTTGTTTTCTTTTCAAAGAAAAAGAAACTCTACCTGAATTTTTAGAAAAACCTATAATTAACCAAACAAAAGAAATTAAAGAAATCCCTGAAAAAGAAACCGCCCTTCCTTATAAGGAAGGAATTTCTATTATTACTATTTATGACAACTACCAAGTAGATTCTCAATTAAAAACTGGCTGGGGTTTTTCTTGTCTAATAAAAATTGATGATAAAAATATTCTTTTTGATACCGGTGCCGATAGTCCTACCCTACTTTTCAATATGGAAAAAATGGAGATAAATCCAAAAGAGATTGATTTAATTGTTTTATCCCATATCCACGGAGACCACATTGATGGATTAGAGGGAATTTTAGAGAAAAATGGGAATGTTACAGTTTATATTCCGGCTTCTTTTCCTAATTCATTGAGAGAAAAAATAAAGTCCTATGGAGGAAAATATATTAATGTTTCAAAATCAATGGAGATTTTGGAAGATGTTTATTCTACCGGTGAACTGGGAACCTGGATTAAAGAACAATCTTTAATTATTAATACCAATAAAGGATTAGTCATTATTACTGGATGTGCTCATCCGGGAGTTGTTAATATTGTTGAAAAAGCAAAAGAAATGTTTCTTTACCCCGTTAGAAATAATACTTCTAACGGGGCAGGGAAAAATATCTATTTAGTTTTGGGCGGTTTCCATCTATCAGGGGCTAACAATTCAGAATTAAAAGAAATCGTTGAGGATTTTAGAAAGATTGGTGTGCAAAAAGTAGCTCCCTGCCATTGTTCTGGAGATAGATGCCGAGAATTATTTAAACAAGAATATCAAGACGACTTTATAGAAAACGGAGTAGGAAAAATAATCGAAATTTAGAAAATATGGAGAAAGAAAAAATGAAATTAGTAATTACCTCAGGGAAAGGAGGAGTAGGGAAGTCGATGCTAACTTCGGCTCTGGCAATGTTATTTACTAAAAAACAAAAAGTAGTAGCTGTAGATTGTGATGTTGATGCTCCTAATTTAGCAATTTGGTTAGGCGAACCAGAAAATTGGGAAAAAACTTTACCCGTAACCACTTCGGCAAAACCTGAGATTGACTATGAAAAGTGCAATGGATGTGGTCTTTGTGTAAAAAACTGTCGCTTTGAAGCCCTTCGACTTACGCCTCAGGGTAAACCTGAATTAAATCCCTTTTTATGCGAAGGTTGTGGGGCTTGCGAAGTTATTTGTCCCCAAAAAGCAATTAAACTTAATCCTGTTCAGAATGGTGAGATCAGGACTAAGAGGACTAAATATAGTTTTCCTCTAATCTCAGGACAACTTTACCCAGGCGAGACAGGTTCTGGTAAGGTAGTTGCTGAAATTAAAAAAGAAGCAGAGAAACTAATAAATGAATCCTCCTTCGCTAAAGCTTCGGAGGACGCGGTAATGTTAATTGATTCTGCTCCGGGGACCGGTTGTCCGGTTATTGCTTCGCTTCAGGACTCAAACTTTGCTATATTAGTCACTGAACCAACACCCTCTGGATTTACTGATTTGAAAAGAGTGTTGGAAGTAGTCAATCATTTCAGAATTCCCTATGGGATAGTAATTAATAAATGGGATATTTATAAAGATTTAAGTCAGAAAATAGAAAAGTGGGCTGGCAGCAAGTTTTTGGGAAAAATATCTTACGATAAAAGAATATTTAAAGCCATTGCTAATTTAACTCCAATAATGGAGACAAGATTGAAAGCAAAAACCGAAATACAGGGTATTTATCAAAAACTGATAAAAATTTTGAATTTTTAATTGTAATTTTTAATTTTTAATTTTGCATTTTACACTTGAGCGAAGCGAACATGGTAAGACCAATAAAACCAAGGAGAGTTATTTTTTCTCCAAATGTAATTTATTTTAAACCAAGAGCCGTACCCCTTTCCTTGTTAAAAGAGGTAGATTTAACCGTAGATGAATTAGAAGCACTTCGGCTTTGCGACCTAGAAGAACTAAATCAAATTAAAGCCGCTAAAAAAATGGGGATTTCTCAAAGTACTTTGGCACGAATTTTAACTTCAGTTCACAAAAAAGTTGCTGAAGCTTTAATCAAAGGAAAAGCAATTAAAATAAGAACAACAATGAAACAATGAAACAATGAAACAAAAAGGTCGTCTATTAAATTTTAATTTATAAAAATCATGGCTATTATTTCCTCTTTAGAAAAAGACCAAATTGAAGAAATTGCTAAGGCAATTTATGAAAAATTTGAAAAAGAAACAGGAAAAGTTCCCGAATGGGTTAAAGTAATGGCTCATAGTCCTAAGATTTTAAAAGAGTTTACCGAACTTTTTAAAGTAATTATGACTGAGGGCAAAATAGAGCCCTATTTAAAATGGAAGATAGCTTATACAATTTCTGATATGCTGAAATGTCCTTTTTGCGTGGATGTCACCATTAAGATGTTAGAGAAATTTGGGGCAACAGAAGAAATGATAAAGAAAATCAAAGAAAGAAAAGACCTGCCAGAAAAAGAAAAAGAAATTTTAGAATTAGTAAAAGATATAACAGCAGATGCCCATCTTGATCAGCCCGAAATCTTTAAAAAATTGAAAGAAAAACTCACAGAATCTCAAATTGTTGAGATTGTTTCAGTCATCGGTCTTTTTAATTATATCAATCGGTTCAATAATACTTTTGGCATCCTTCCTGAATAAAAAATATTTAGAAAATCCAAACTATTGAAGTCCGACTTCCATAGTTGAATTCTCCTGTGGATAATTTAACTATTGACAGGTTTTCTTGTAAGAGTATGCTTAAAAAAATGTCTAAAAATACCCTAAAATGAGAATTCTCAAAAAACCGATTTATTTATATTTATCTCGGGAAAAATACCCCGCCATTGGCGGGGTATTTTTTTAATCTTAAAGGTCGAATCATTAAAATTTAAATTCCTAAATCCAAAATGAAAGTATCCCAATTATCTCAACAAATTCCTCAATTAGAGTCCCAGGTTATCCGCCTTAGTAGAAATTATTTAGAAAAAGAGGGATTTTTGGAAATGATGACGCCTCGGCTTGTCCGGGCCTCTGGCTCTTGCGAGAATATTAACACCCTTTTTGAAGTTAGCGTTGACCGTGACCACAGTTGGTTTTCTGACCAGCAAGTCTATTTATCCCAGACAAGCCAGTTATATCTGGAGGCTTATGTGCCGATTATCGGCAAGGTCTTTGCTGTGGGACCAAGTTTTCGGGCTGAGCCAAAAGTTGATAACCGTCACCTTTGCGAATTCCAATTGCTTGAAATTGAACTTCCCGGTGGACTGGAAAAATTACTTTATTACATTGAAGGACTAATTAAAACAGTGGCTTTTAATATAAGCATTAATGAAGAATCAGCTAAAAACATTTTTGGCTTGAAAGAGGAGAAGATCGATGAATTAAAAAATCTACCTCCAAAATTTCCTCGTCTTACTTACGACGAAGCCATAAAGAGTCTTCAGGAATTAGGTCAGGAAATTTCTTGGGGCGATGATATTAAATCTTATCATGAACAACTTCTGGTTCAGAATTCTGGCAATTATCCTCTTTTTATCACTCATTATCCTGATCCAATGTGGCATCACGGAAAAGAGATTGAAGTAGAGAAATTTTTCAATATGCTGCCTGATGGCAAAGGTCGGATTCTTTGTTCTGATTTAATTCTTCCTGAAGCAGGGGAGGCAGTAGGAGCTTCGGCTCGAGCTCATGAATTGCCAGTTCTTAAAGAACGACTTATTAATTCAAGAATGTTTAAGATGCTCCAATCTCGAGGCGGAGGATTAGAAGATTTCGAATGGTATTTTCACCAAGTTGAGGAAAACGGTGCTGTTCCTCATGCTGGTTGCGGTTTTGGACTTTCCCGAATCATCAAATGGATTCGTGGCTCTGACGACATCAAAAAAGTCGTCACTTTCCCCACCAACCGCGCCAGTATTATTTAAGCAATCAGTTAACTAGTTTATTAATTTACTAGTCGCTGATTTATTTTTTTTATTTTTTTTATTTTGTCAAAAATTGCCAAAATTGATAAAAAGTCAAAAATGAGTTAAATTGAAAGAAAGCGATTTAGAAAAATTTTTAAAAGAGAACTCAAATGATAAGAGAAAAAACCATTGAAAAAATACCGAAGAAGAGATAAAGTGAAAATATGGGAAAGCATGAAAGACAATTAATAGAGGAAGCAGAGAGGATTATTGTAAAATTACTGAGTTCTCAAAAGTTAAGTGGTTCTGATAAGAAAAACCACTGGTTTAAACATGCGGTTTTTCTCGCAAAAAGAATTAAAAGAGATTTCCCAAAAATTACCTTGGCTTACCATTTAGGTAATCGCTATAATAATACAGGAGATATTTTAGTTATCTCTAAAGGTAAAAAATTCTTTATTGAAATAAAGATGAGTGATACAAAATTAGGTATTGGGACTAAAGCAAATATTAGCCAGGATGCCCTCACGGAGAATTACCTTTTTATGGGTAAGACAAAAAGCTGGAGTAGATTTCGTCAGGGCAAAAATCATGATAAGTGGGTTAATGATTATTTAAGTCAATTTGAGAGGTATCCACGGGAAATTTCGAAAATTGCTAATCCAACAACGCAGAAGGAGGAAAAAGCAAGGTATTTAAGAAAATTAGCGAAGAAAGGAAACAAAAAAGCCAAGAGCATTCTTGACGATATCCAGAAAAAAGATAAAAAAGAAAAAATTGAATATTTAACCCACCTAAGCAATCAAAAACAACAGAAGAAAATAGTTAAAGGGTTTTTTATTTTGATTACGTTAGGAATTCACAGAAAAGAAGAATTAGAAAATTTAATAAAGAAAGATAATTTCTTCCAAGAAATTCAAAACCTCTTTGTATATTATGGAAACTCTTATAAAGGTAAAATTATAATCAGGAGAGAAAATGTTGGAAAAAGAATTAAAAAAATACTTAAGAGATATTCTGATTTTAAAATTATTTTTCCTAAAGGATTAACTCACTGTAAAATAGCTGGTGTAAGGGGCAAGGTTTTTAAACCGCTGTTACAAATAGTTTTTCACTGGAAAAACATTGCTCAAGGTATTAAAACTCCCTGCCTTAATATTTTTGACTTGACTGATAGACCAATTTAAAAATTTTGTCTAATTGACCATAATTGGTAATAACTTTTCTAGTTCTGTTTTAGAAACCTGTGTATTTCCTGTAATGTTTTCTACAATTTTTAGTTTTTCTTTAGAAGATAGCTGGTTTGCAATATCCTTAATACTTAAATTTATTTTGGGTGGATTATCTCCTAAATCCATTTTAATTTGTTTTTGCCTGAGAGAAGGAAAAATTACATTTACATGATTCTCGGCAATAAACTTCATTCCTCGAGGAATAATAGCTGCTTTTAAATTTATCGATTTAGGCGTCCCAGTAATTCTATTTACTACAATAGCTGGTCCAACATCAAAATCATTCTTCTTTACGTATTGCGGTTTTTTCTCGGTAAATATTGGAAATTTCAATCCTTTTTCGGTGATGTTGTGTGCCCATATTAAGAGGATAGATCCTTTTCGTTTATTGGTTAAAAAGTGTTTATTTTGATTCCATACTAATCTTCCTGTTCTTACTTTATAACCCAAATCGTGTAGGGTTATTTTATTTTTAAACTCTTTTTTTAAATATTTAGCATTCTTGCTAAATATTAAAATACCATTTTTTTTAAATAAATAGTTTCCTTTGTTTTTACCCTTTTTAAGAACAAGAAGCATAGTTGATTGTAGAGCTCCGTGAAATATTTTTGGGTTCTTGAGGATATGTAAATACTCAATGTTTGAATTATCAATTATAAACTTCCTTAATTTCGAAAAATAAGCTCCATTATTCATAGATGGTGGAACGACATAAGCTAAATAACCACCTTCTTTTAACCATTTTAGTCCTTGATAAATAAATAAGCTAAAGATATTCACTCGACCATTTATTATTTCTTTGAACTTTTTATTTATTTTTTCTGACGAAGAAAACTCAAAATAGGGCGGATTTCCGATTACAAAATCATATTTTTCGTAGTCTTGGTTTAAAGAAGCATCAAGTTTTTTAAGGTTTGCTTTTGGAACTAATTCTTTAGCTATGTTGATTAGTTTTTTATCTATATCCCATCCATATAGCCTGGGTTGTTTAAAAACCTTTTTTGCTGTAATTAAAAATTCTCCAGTACCACAAGCTGGATCCAAAACTTTTGGAGCTATTTTTTTATTAGGCAGCTTATCAAGTAATATTTCTCTTATAGATCTAGGCGTGAAATACTGTCCTAAGGATTTTCTGTGCCGCATATCTGTTTCTTCCATATATTTAACAGTAGCATCGGCGAACTCTTTTATTTTTGATTTTTCTTCTTTTAATTCTTCGAAGTTTCTAATGACGCGGATAACTTTTCCTTGGATAATTAATTTTTTTGTAAACATTGGCTTCAGGCTTGGATTAGCTGGCTGCAATCTGAATCTATTTTTTTCTTTGTAGATTTTTTTGAGCGTGACTTCATTGTCATTTATTAAGGCAACAACTGTTTCTCCGTTTTCTGCTGTTGGTTGTTCACGGATTATGACCGTATCACCGTCAAAAATTCCTTCGTCAATCATACTGTTGCCTTGAACCTTCAAGGCATAATGTTTCCCTGATTTAGATAATTGATTCTTTGGTACTTCGATGGTTTCCGGATTTTCTATTGCTTCAATTGGTTGACCGGCAGCAATAGTCCCGAGTAGGGGAATGTTTATTAAATTTGGCTCTCTTTTTTTATTATTTAATTCAATTGACCTTGGTTGATTTTCTATTTTTCTTAGATAACCGTTTATCCTCAAGTTTTCTATGTGTTGGTGGATAGTAGAAACAGAAGACAATTTAAAATGCCCCTTTATTTCTTCTAACGAAGGAGCATAATTATTTTTTTTGATATACTTGGTGATATAATCTAAGATTTGTCTTTGTCTTTTAGTAAGCATAAAGTTATTCACAGTTTGACATTATATTTAGTGTTGCTAAAATGATTATAACATACCGAAAGAAAACCGAAAACATTAATAATTGTGGATAACTTAAAAGGTCGATATTTTACGTAAAATAAATAACAAATTAAAATGAAAAAATTTACTCAATCAAGACCTATTACTAATAAAAATCTTGAGAAGGTTCCCGGAAACAAACCAGGCGTTTATCGTATTCAGGATTCAAGAAAAGATGTTTTATACGTCGGTAAGGCAAAGGGAGGAAGATTAGATGATAGAATTAGAGAGCATAAAGGTGAAATCCCTGGCGGAACACGTTTCTCCTACAAAACAACTTCCAATAAAGACGCAGCAGAACGATTAGAAAAAAGAGAAATTAAGGAACATAAACCGTCTTTTAATAAAGAAAAGTAATTATATTTATGAAAAAGATAGATGTGGGCCTATCAATTGGAGAGCTGTGGTACTTAAATAATAAGGCACAGGGGAATTTTATGTATTCGGGCGAAAATAAAAGATATATAGAAGCTTTTTTAATTCAAAACTGTTTGCTTGAAGGTATTTAATAAAAATTTGCTATATTTATATTAACTATTCAAAAATATGCCAGAAGAAATAAAACGTGAATCTGTTACAAAAATAGATATTGAGAAACTAGCTCTCAATAAAGACTTTGGACGTCTTACTTTTAAGGAGAGCCTTCCGTTTCTCCGGAAAACACAAGCCCTATTTAAGGAACTTGATGAATTGAATTACCAAAATAACTTATCACAGGAGGAAATTAGTGCGATTGACATCAAGAAAGATCAGTTTATCAAACAACTAACTCAACTTCAACAATTTGACATCGGTCAAGCGGACTCGCAAACAGTTCATGACAATCTAGAACAACAATTTATAAATTTTTACAACAGTACCTTAAAAGGATTAATGACGCAATTAGTATATTTACGCCAAGAAATTGCCCTACAGAGTAAGGACGAACGCAACCTACAAGAAGAACAAAAAGCCGCGACAAAAGCCAGAAAACAATCGGAAGAGATTCTTGAGCAGTTAAAGAAGGAACTTAACTCTATACGTAAGGAAACAAAGGAAGTCGCAGGAGCAAGCGGGGAAAGAGCGGCTGTTACTCTTGGTAAACATTTTGAATCTCAAGCTGGGGAATATTCTTCTAAAGCTAATAATTGGCTTACTCAAAGATCAACTTTTTTCAAGTGGCTTCTAATTATAATTGGTGTAAATTTCATCCTCTATCTTTTCTTGTTTATTACCAACAAGCTTGGTGTCAGGCCAAATATTGCTCCCAGCGAGTTCTTTACTCCTCAATATGGAGTGGTGAAATTAGCATTATTGGCTCTTTTATCTTACGCCATTGGTTTTGCGGGTAAAAATTACAATATAAACTCTAATTTGGAGGCAGTAAACAAACACAGGAAAAATGTTGCGGAAACATTAAGCGACTTTCTAAAAACAAAACCAGAAGCTAATGACCGTTCTCAACTTGTAAAATCTGCCGCGGAAGCAATGTTTAGAAATTCACCAAGTGGGTATGGATCAAAACAAGAATCTAAAGACGATGGTCCGATCCATGAGATTGTGAATAATATAATAAGTTCTAAGAAAGAATGACTATAAAGACTAAACAACAGCTAAAAAATTGGCGGAAGGTGAAGTTAGGAAAAAATTAAAATGATTAGCTGACAAATCGGGGACTGACAAATCGGGGACGGTTCTGAATTTTAGCTAAACTAAAAAGCCCATCGCTGGGCAATTTCAGAATAAAAAGTCGAACCCCTCCTTCGTTTCCTCCTCCGCTAAAGCAATCCGTCGCTACTCCGTAGCTATGGAATTGCGTAGGATAGCTTCGGAAGGACAAGAAATCTTCGGAGGGGCAGGGAATTAATCCTTCGACAAGCTCAGGACAAGTTGAGAAATAAAATTTATGAAAGAGTTAAGTTTAGAATATTTTAAAAAATTTTACGAAGAAAGAATAAAAGGATGGATGATGGGAGATCTTCATAAAATAAAAGACAAGGGAGCAAATATTATTACTTCCTTGGGTTGTCTTGCATTTACTGAAGCAATCGGACTTTATCTGCCTGAGTTAGATAATAAAGGTATTGAGGAACAATCTCCTAATATTGGGCAAAAACGCTTTTATAGGTGTTTATTTAGGTTAGAATCAAGAGAACATCTTATGGAATATGATGAAAAAATTAGGAAAATAACAAAAGGAAGTAGTAAAGAAAATGGCATCTATCAACTTAGAAATAGAGTTGCTCATAAGTATTTATTATTAGTAACGCCGCAGCTTATTTTAGTTAGGGTATATGATGGATTACAAGATAAGCCTAGCCTCCCATTTCCTATATCCCTTAAAGAAAAGGGAGGGAAAATAGAGGAGGTTATTATCAACAATGCGAAATACATTGAAGAATTACAAAAATTAGTAGATGATGTGTATGATAAAATTTTTATAGAGAAAGATGATACTTTTATAAAAGCTATGCGTTCTGGGCATAGTAAACTTTTTGAGGATGATTAGGAACTTTTTAGATTTTAGGACTTAGATCTGGTATGTAAATATACTCATTTGACTCTTGGAATATAGTTCTAACGTCGTCCACGATGGCCAGCACCTGGACAGGAAAATATTTTTTATTATAATTTTAATATGGAAAAGAAACTTTTAAATATAGCCATAGCTTCACTAATTCACGATAATAAAATACTACTGTTAAGAAGAAACAAGCCTCCTTTTAAAGGGTTGTGGGGAATGCCAGGCGGTAAAGCAGAATTTGGTGAACATATTGAAGATACTATAAAAAGAGAGATTTTTGAGGAAACAGGTTTAAATATTAAACTTAAAAGAATATTAGCAGTTTTAAGTGAGATATTCTTTGACACAGAAACTCAAGAAGATTATTGGCATAGTATATTATTTTTATGTGATGTAGATATAGATGATATTTCTAAGTTTAAAAACTCTTCTGAGGGTGATTTGGAATGGTTTAGCTTAGATGACCTGCCTAAAACAGAAATTATACCTTCAGACTATGCAATGATAAAACAAATAGTTCTCCAACCAAAATCAACTATTGATTTCTATAAAATAAGGATGTTAACAGATGGGGATAAATATACTCTAGATTACTTTGAAATATAATTCTTGAATATCTGTAATACGATTTTTTGATAGAATAATAAAATAATCAAAATTCAAGCTCCTTCGACAGAGATCAGGGTAAGCTCCTTCGATAAACTCAGGACACAGCCGAAGTTGAGCCCTTCGATAAACTCAGGGTAAAGGAAATTTAATAAAATAAGAAAAATGGCAAACAAAAAACATTTTACTATTGAAGAGGCAAAAAGAATTGGTGAAACCCTGGGGATTGATTGGAGTAAGTTTGACGTAGAGCAATTTAGAATGGGCTTGGATGTAGAATTAGAGCATGGAACAATAGATCCTAAAACTAATGTTACTAATGACAATGAAATAATGACTGGAAAGATTGCTCTTGCCCACTTAAATGAATTTCCAGATTACTACACTCGGCTTGAAAAAATGGAAAAAGAGGCAGAAAAATATTGGGAAGAGAAGAATGCGCATTTTCTGATTGAAAATCTTTAAATAATCTCGCAAAGATATTTATGCTGATTAAATTAGGTAATCAATTACGCCAACTTCACCAAAAACTCAAATTAGGCAAAGATAAGGTTTTTAAGCCCTTGGTTAAAATTTTGCCTCGTTGGATATCGCCTAATTATGTAACTTTATTCCGTTTTGTTATAGTTCTGGTTTGGCTGCCCTTTGCTTTTTTTAGACCCACCTTAATACAAGTTGCTATTTTTTTTATTGTCTATTTTTTTGATTTACTTGACGGCGCCTTGGCCCGTTTTAAGAATCAACTTACATATTTTGGTAAATATTTTGATATTTTTAGCGATCAGATTAACCATATTACTTTATGGATTCTTATTCTGGGTCTTACTAATTATCAACTCGTAACGCCTAAATTTTTTATAGCCTGGAGTTTACTAACATCCTTATTCATTATCATTGAATATTTTTTAAAAAACGATAAGGTTGTTAATATTAGAAATTTAGGGCAATTTTGCGTCAGAATCAGTCTTTGGCTGGTTTTGATTTACGAGGTCATTCAGTTTTGTGGATTGATATAGACAAATCGGGGACATGACAAATCGGGGACGGTTCTGAATTTTAGCTAAACTAAAAAGCCCGTCGTTGGGCAATAAGCAAAAAGTCGAACCCCCCTTCGTTCCATCCTTTGCTTCCTCCTTCGCTAAAGCAATCCGTCGCTACTCCGTAGCTATGGAATTGCGTAGGATAGCTACGGAATGGCAAGCCGAAGCTGAAAAAATCTATTGAAATTTAGTTTTAAAATGATTTTTTTAAAAAATCTAAAAAAATACAAAAATGTAATCCATGGGATATTGGAAAGAAAAGATGGCTCGGTTAATCCATTTTCTAATTCTAAAACTGAAGAGAATATTTTGAGAGCTCTAAAGGAGTTAGGCTATAAAAATGCTAAAGTTGATAATTTAATTTTTGCTGATCAAGTTCATGGCAGAAATGTTTATTTTTGTCCCCTGGACATTGGAGGTTATATCAAACTTCAAACCGATGGATTAATAACTAAAACTCCAGGTCAATCCTTGGTAATTAAGACCGCCGATTGTTTACCAATTTTAATCTATGACCCAAGAGAGAAAAAAGTAGGAGCAATCCATGCTGGGAGAGAAGGTATAATAAAAGGAATTATTGAGGCGGCTATCAAAGTTTTTAATTCTCGACCATCTTCTTTAATTGTAGGGATTGGTCCCCATATTAGAAAGTGTTGTTATTACTTAAAAAAGAAAAATGAGAATTTAACCCAAGATTCTGAATTAAAAAAGTATATTCAAGAAAGGAACGGGAAATTTTATTTTGATTTAACTCAAATTGCTATTGATAAACTTTTAAAATCCGGAGTTAGAAAAGAAAATATCGAGGATTGTGGTATTTGTACTTTCTGTCAAGCTGAAAGATTTTATTCAGCTCGCAAAAGAAAAGAGCAACCAGATATTTATCAAAAAGAAAAAGAACGATTCCCTTGCTTTGGAAGTTTCATTGGATTGTTATCCAAGAATTAGAAAAAATAGAAAAATGGTGTCAACTCTGAATTTTAATAAACCAATCAATTTTAGCCCCCTTCGACAGAACTCAGGACGCAGCCGAAGTTGAGGAAAATTTTATTGTCAAGATTTCCTTACATTGTTTAACCTTATCTTGTATTATTTTCTTACTTTTGCTATAATAAACACGGTTGTGGATAACTTACTCGTGGTCGACGGGCAAGTAAAAATATAATTTTTAAACAAAGTAAATTTTATGATTACCCAAAAAAAATTAGGTGAAAAAATTAGAAAATTACGAGAAGACATAGATTTTTCTCAAGAATCTCTCGCCTTAAAATTAAATCTGCCCAGACCTGCCATCTCTCAAATTGAGTCAGGTCAAAGAAAGGTAGATAGTTTAGAATTGGAAAAAATTGCTAAATTATTTAACATATCAGTTGATGAATTATTAGCAGATGAAATAAAAGTAAAACAAAGAACAAAGAAAAGGTTTGTTATGTCTAAATCAGAAAAAGAAAAATTTAAGCAAGTTCTACTTTATATCTTGGAGAAATGCGGAGCAAAACCAAATATTGGGGAAACAGTTTTATATAAACTTTTATATTTCTGCGATTTTGATTTTTATGAAATTTACGAAAGACCTCTTACCGGAATGAGTTATAGGAAAATAAATTATGGTCCCGCTCCTTGTGATTTTGATGAAATAATTAAAGAAATGCTCAAGGATGGACAATTAAAAAAGATCAATACTGAATATTATGGCAACCCTCAAAAAAAATACATTCCTTTGGTTGATACAAATTTAAGCAAGGTCAAAATTGGGATAGAGGGGAAGGAGGTGATCGATAAGACGATTAGCAGATTATCAGATATGAATGCTTCTGCTATTGCTGATTATTCACACCAGGATATTCCTTGCGATACTACACCAGATAAAGAAATTATTGACTACGAATTAGTTTTTTACAGAAAACCGGCTTATTCTGTAAGGAATTATCCGAAAGAATAGAATATGGAATTTAGCAGTTTGTCAGAATTTGATAAAGAACTGAAAAAATTATTAAAGAAGTTCAGAACGCTTATCAAAGATTTGGATTTGCTCCAAGAAAGAATCTTACTTAAGTATCCGCGAGGTTATCCCCCAGTAATTTTTCGCATAGATAATTTAGGCATCCAAACTGAGATTTATAAAATTAAACATTTTCGTTGTAAAGCATTAAAACATAAAGGAAGCCGAAGTGGAATTAGAATTATTTATGCATATTTTCCAGATAAACAAAAAATAGAATTTATTGAGATATATTATAAAGAAAAAGATGATAGAGATTGCGGCAGAGAAAGAATTCTGAAGTATTATTCTTAAATTTCTTTAAAGATGAATAAAAGTATTGTCTTAAAAAATAAAAAAGTAAATTATAAAGTTAGACAAAGCAAGAGAGCAAAAAGATTAAGATTAACAGTTTGTTGCGATGGTTCTGTTATTGTAACTCAACCTGCCAATGTTGATTTTAATAATATAGAATCTTTTATCAGAATAAAGGCAGATTGGCTTTTAGAAAAATTAAGCTTTTTTAATAATTTAGAACAAAAATTACCAAAAGGTAATTATGAAGATTATTTGAAAAACAAACAAAAGACCTTAAATTTAGTTATCGATGGGATAGAAAAATTTAATAAAGTATATAATTTTAAATTCAATAAAATTAATATTAGAAATCAAAAAACTCGCTGGGGTAGTTGTTCAAAAAAGAGAAATTTAAATTTTAATTATAGAATTATTTATCTACCGAACAGAGCCATTGATTATATTATAGTTCATGAATTATGCCATTTAAAAGAATTTAATCATTCCAGAAAATTTTGGAATTTAGTTGAAAGAACTATCCCGAATTATTTGGACATTAGAAAAGAGCTTAAGAATAAAGGATTAGGGGGTTGAACTTCGTTATTTTTTTTGACAAGTGGGTTTGTTAAGCATACTATAGAAGTGTACTTTAACATTTTATTAACGGACTGAAAATTACCGAAAGGAGGTGATTATGAAAACATTCAAAGGTAGTAAATTCCAGACTTCCTCATGTAGTAATATTGACCCGGTTCCGTTCTGTGTGGCAGTTGCACGGGCACCGGACGGCAGTGTTGCTGTCAGACATTCACAAGATTCTGACCCTGACAAAATCCTGGTATTTACCAAGGAACAGTGGGGTGCGTTCGTGAAGGGAGTCAAGGCGGGCGAGTTCGACGTCTGATATCATCTCGACTACAGAAAAGGGGAGAGTACGCATACAAAATGTGCCCTCCCCTTTAATTTAACTACAATTACCACAATGTTTAGAAGTTCAACTTCCAAACATTAGGAAGTTGAACTTCGGAAATTAAATTTAAAAAATAGTAAAAAATTTATGAGGAATAAATTAAATAACCATGCTTTTATAGATAGTCAGAATTTGAATTTAGGTATTCAGAGCCTGGGTTGGAAATTAGATCATAGGAGATTTAGAATTTATTTGAAAGAAAAATATAATGTTTCGGTTGCCTATTTGTTCATTGGCTATGTTCAAGATAATCAAGATTTATATTCTTTTTTACAAGGAGCTGGTTATGTTTTGATATTTAAGCCAACTTTGCCGGATAAAGACGGCAAAATAAAAGGCAATATAGATGCTGATTTGGTTTTGCAAACAACGATTGATTATAAAAAATATGACAAGGCAGTAATTATTACCAGCGATGGGGATTTTTATTCTTTAGTTAAATATCTTTATAAAAATAATAAATTAGAACGTGTAATAAGTCCTTATATTAAAACCTGTTCTGTTTTATTAAAAAAGACAGCTAAAGATAAGATTGTTTTTATGGAAAATCTGCAAAAGAAGCTTGAATATAAGAACCTCTCGCTTCGCTCGAGAACCTTGTTTCGCTAAGGAAATAGATATATGATATATAATCTTGAAATAAAGAAAAACACCGCTAAAGGACAAAACCTTTAGAGGTGTTTTTCATATGTATTCTAATTATATTATAGTAAATCAAGAAGCCTTGTCAATAGTTTGGAAATAAAGCCATCAATTTTAGACAACTTGTTGACAACTTTGAATTTTGGGAATGTAATAAAGTTGTCAACACAGTTAAATAATTTTATAAAATAATACGCTATGGAGGTTGAACCTCCATAATTACCACAATGTTTAGAAGTTCAACTTCCAAAGGAATCTGAACTTCGGAAATTAGAGAAAAATCGCCAAAATGGCGGTTTTTTGCTTGCCCTGAGCTTGTCGAAGGGGTAAAATTAAATTATGAAAGAAGGAAATCAACAGAAAGCCGAGAAGACTTTTTCTGTTTCGGATTATATTAAAATTGTAAATCAGGGCTTGAAAGATTTCAGAGCAAAAGTTATGGGAGAAGTTAGCGAAGTTAGTTTTGGTCCCACGGGCCATGTTTATTTTTCTTTGAAAGACGAAAAAGACAAAAGCCTAATCAATTGTATTATTTGGAAATCACGGTATCAGTTATATGGCATTGAATTGAAAGAAGGGCTTAAAATTATTGTTTTCGGAAACCCTGAAATATATCCGCCAACGGGAAAATTATCTTTTATAGCAGAAACAGTTGAACACGCCGGCGAGGGGATTTTAAAAAAAGAGTATGAAAAATTAAAAAAGAAACTAACCGAAGAAGGGCTTTTTAAAGAAGAAAGAAAAAGAACAATTCCAAAATATCCTCGAAAAATAGGATTGATTACATCGCGGCAAGGCGCAGTTTTGGCAGATTTTTTGAATAATTTGGGAAAGTACGGATTTAAAATTAAGATGATTGATTCCAGGGTTGAGGGGCAAGCGGCGGTCGCTGACCTTTTATTGTCAATTAAAACATTTAAGAAACAAGACATTGAAACATTGGTAATTATGCGGGGCGGCGGCTCTTTAGAATCAATGATGGCGTTCAATAATGAAATGTTAGCCAGAGAAGTGGCTGATTTTCCGGTTCCGGTGATTGCGGCAATTGGTCATCATAAAAATGTCCCTCTTGTGGCATTAGCTGCCGATCTTTCTGTCTCTACTCCCAGCATTGCTGCGATTGTCCTCACTGAATCATGGGAACAAGCCACTTTATTATTAGAAGGATACGAAAGAGATATTATTAGTTCTTACGAGGATGTATTGGGAAATGCCGATTCATTAATAAGCCGATCAATAGATGCAATTCGCGGGATAAGGGATTTAGTTTTTAATAAATATAGAGAAGTTGAGACCGCGCTAAAGATTTCTTTCCAAAATTTCAAGAATGCTCTTAAAAATGGTAAAATTAATCTAAAGAACTCTTGGAAGAAATCTATATTTGGGTTCAAGTCATTATTATCAGTAATCAATCAGCAATTAGAGCATTCGGACAAAATTATTGAGCTTAATAATCCTGAACGGCAGCTTAAACTTGGGTACAGTATTGCGCGATGTAATGATAAGATAATCAGAAGTATACGAGATGCTAAAACTGGAGAAGATGTAGACATTCGCGTAGTAGATGGAACTATTATTTCTGAAGTAAAAAATATTAACCCTAATAAATAGTCGCTTTTGCGAATTTAACAGGGTGAACCCTGTTAAATAAAATTAAAAAAATGATTAAAGAAAAACCAAATATTAAAGATCTAAGCAGTAATCTCAAACGGCTTTCCGAAATCACTGACTGGTTTGAAAATCAGGAAGATATTGATATTGAAGAGGGTTTGAAAAAAGTAAAAGAGGCGGCGACTCTTATTAAAGCCAGCAAAGAACGGCTTAAAGCGATTGAGAATGAATTTGAAGAAATAAAGAAAGAAGTGGACATTGAAGAAGATAGTGGAGAGAAAAAGGGTAGTGATAATAACGAAGATAGCGGCGAAGAAGAAGATGCAGACCCAAAAGACATACCATTTTGAGATAGGACTAACTCTTTTTGTACCGTTTCACTTGTTTCTTGATACGGGACAAGTTTTGTGTTAAGGCCGAAGAAATATTAAGAATTTATGATTCCTTATCAAACAAAAGCAAAAAGACTTTCAGGAACTAGTTATGGAGAAGTTAAAAAGCAAGCAGAGATTATATTTAAACAGATAAAATCAAGAACTAAACGAAGGCCTTATATTAAATCATCTTATTTTAATAAACAAAAGATATTCTTTGATTATTTCTGGAAACATCTAAATCAAAAAGGGGCAAAAGAAAGATTTAAAAGATTAAAATATTTTGCAGCAGCTTTAGAAGTAATAAAAAATTCAAAAAATCAGCCGATTTCTAAACAAAATCTCAATAAAGAAAGTGAAATCCTCCATCGTTTTGCTGGTTTAACTAAAAACAAGGAGCTGTTTTATATGCAAATAAAGGAAAACAAAAGAAGTGGCAAGAAATATTTTATATCTTGTTTTCCGCCGGGATAAATAAAAACCCTCCGCCAATGTGGAGTGTATAAACTCCTGGCCGAGGATTCTATTATAAGGATAGCAAATACAAAACTTTTGTCAATACCTGAGTTGTGGATAATGGAAAACTCCATGGCTGGGCTTTTTTATCTATTACCCTCGCTTCCTTTGCCCCTAATTTATTAGAAACCAGAGGAGAGTAGTGGACGACATTAGAACCTTCTGGCAGACCACTACCGAATATTTCTTTATTCCAAGCTTAAATTTAGAAAAAACTAAAATCAATTTGAAAAGAAAAGCGGTTCTATATTATCGAACCGCTTTTATTTCCTATTAGGATAACCTCCTTCAATCATAGATTAGGACAACCGCTTCCACTCGTGGAAAGCCCAAATAGTAAAAGGAATGCAACAAGGTCCAGCAATAAAAGAAACAAAAGCCATTGGAATTTCTTTCTTGCGGACCCAATATACTCCATAAGGCGGGTTTTCTCCTGCTGCTTTATCGGCTTTTTTCATGATGAAAAAGTTTAAAAAGCCAAAAGCAATCTAAACAAAAATAATAAACACTATCATCTTTTCCACCTCCTTTTGTTAACCTATTTTAGTTAGTTTTTTCTTCTTTTTTGCCAGATAATCTTCCATGCGGTCAACAACTTGTGAATTACAGAATCACTTACGCTCTCTCCTCCCTTGTCTTTTTTTGTGATCTTTTTATGCTGTAAGTTATCACTTATTTTCATTTCTTTCTCCTTTTTATCAAATTTTTAAATAGCACTACTAGGGTTATTATTAATATTATATTATCGGATATTTATAAGTTTGTCAAAAGAAACTAAAAAATAGTGAGTTGCGGGGGAGGGTAAGATCAGGTATAATAGAATTAATCTCGTAGACTCAAATCTGGTATGTAAATATACTTAAATGTTGTCCGCGAAAGATAGTCAGATTTTTGATATAAAGAGTTATTATAATTTATTATTATGGAAAATATTCAATTATTTATACTAAATATCGTTAAAACATACGGCGCAGATATTATCTGGATTGCTGTTATATTCTTTTTAGGTAGAATTGTTTTAAAAAAGATTGTTAAAAGAATGATAAAGTTAGCTGCCGAGAGAGATAGGGAAAACAAAGCAAGATTAGAACAAAGAGCAAAAACCTTGGGGAGTATTATTATCACGACCGGCAACATTGTTATTTATGTTATCGTGCTTTTGATGGTTTTGAGTCTTTTCGGAGTGAATATGGCGCCAATTTTAGCTGGAGTTGGAATTATTGGTTTGGCAATTGGTTTTGGCACCAAGAGTTTGGTTAAAGATTTTGTATCGGGCTTGTTTATTTTAATTGAGAATCAATATAGCATTGGAGATAAGGTAAAAATTGGGAATTTTGAAGGCAAGGTAGTTAAAATTACTATGCGTTCTACTGTTCTGCGGGATGATGAGGGACAAACTTTTTATCTATCTAATGGTTTAATTAATAATGTTATTAATCTTTCTCAAAGCCGCAAAGCCGAAAAATAAACTTTAACGCTGTTCGGAGTTCACATAATAAGTTCTGTTATAATAAAAAAATGTGGGTTTATGTATTTTTAGGAATTATTCAGGGAATATTTGAGTGGATTCCAATTTCCAGCCAGGGGATAGTTGCTTTTCTTAGCCAATCTTTACTGGAAGAAGTTAATCCTATTGATTTAGCTTTATTTTTACACTTAGGAACTCTTCTGGCGGTTTTGATTTATTTTAGAAAAAATTGGCAAGAAATTTTATTTTTTAGAAATCCCAAACTTCTTCGTTTTTTAATAATAACAACTATTATCTCCTTATTGGTTGGTTGGCCCTTTTATAAAATGGTAAGAGACATTGCTGTTGGAAATACTCTTTTATTAGTAATGGGTTTTGGTTTGCTTTTGACTGCCTATTTTCAGAAGAAGAAAATAAATTTTAAAATGAGTTTTAACAAATTAGCAATCGTTGCTGGATTTCTACAGGGCTTGGCCGTAATTCCTGGCCTATCGCGTTCTGGTTCTACTATTTTTGGCTTATCCTTAGGAAAACTTAATCCTTCCCAGATACTTAAAATTTCTTATTTAATGTCAGCTCCAGTAGTTTTGGTCTCCAGTATTTATTTATTTTTAGAAAAACCTATTTTATTTTCAGAGGGATGGTTATCTTTAATTTTTAGTTTTTTAGTAGGGTTTTTAACTTTAGATCTTTTGCTAAAATTTGCCAAAAAGATTAATTTTTCTAAATTTGCCTTAATTTTTGCTTTGTTTTGTTTTCTGGGAGCAATTATGGGCTTTATAATTTAGTGACAGAATAAAATTAAAAGGTCAGATGTAACATTTAGATATAGAAATAAACTATGACAACGAAAAATTTTTCAAAAAGCGAAGCAATCCGTTTCGGATGGAATACAATGAAAAGCAATCTCGGTTTTTTTATTGGTCTTTTGATAGTGGTTGGATTAATTTATTTTATTTTGGGTTTTATTGCGGGAGAGCTAAGAGAAGTTGATCCCTTTTTGTCATTTATTGTTAGGATTATTTCTTGGGTTTTACAAATAATAATAGGGATGGGATTGATTAGAATTGCTCTGAGATTTTCTGATGATGAGAAAGCTGAATTCGCCGATCTTTTTTCTTGTTTCCATTTGTTTTTTAAGTATCTGTCCGGTTCTATTCTTTATGGACTAATTGTTTCAGGAGGGATGATTTTACTAATTATCCCTGGCATTATTTGGGCAATTAAATTCCAGTTTTTTAACTATTTTATCATTGATAAAGGACTTAGCCCGATAGAAGCTCTTAAAAAAAGTTCTGCAATTACAAAAGGAGTTAAATGGAATTTGTTTATTTTTACTCTATTGCTTGGAGTTATCAATTTGGCTGGGGCACTCTGTTTATTGGTCGGTTTATTTGCCACTATTCCAACTACAATGGTTGCCATAGCTTTTGTCTATCGGAAATTGCTTTCCCAAACAGAAATTACTTAAACCTCTAAACTAAAAGAATCTTTAAAGAGGAGAAGTCCTGCTATTTAGTAGGACTTTTTCATGACAAAATTTTCTAATTCTGATAGAATAAACAAAAGTCGAATCTATTATCCAATATCCAATATCTAACATCTAATATCTATTATTATTATGTTTATCTCTATTTTAATTGCTGGATTTGGAGGGGGATTGGTAAGGGGATTGATGGGTTTTATTAAACATCAGTTTTCTTATAAGAATGTTAAATTTGAAATCCCTTATTTTTTGACTATGGTTTTTCTTTCCGGAGCGATAGGAGTTATTTGCGCAGTAGTGATAAAAGAATTAGGCATAAGTTTTCTGGGTCTGGATTATTTCACTCCGGCTTTAGCTTTTGTGGTTGGCTATGCCGGCGGCGACTTCATAGAAAATATTTATAAAATTATTATTAAGAAGTCGTCTCTCTATCCTGAAGAATTAGAAAAATAAAATGTCTTTGGTGAATAATTTAATTCAGGAAGGTTGGCTAAAAACGCCAAGGATAATTGATGCCTTTAAGAAAATAAAACGGGTGGATTTTCTACCAAAAGGAATGGAGGATTTAGCTGACCTTAATGAAGCCCTACCTATTAGTCAAGGACAGACAATTTCCCAGCCGGCGGTAGTGGCTTTTATGCTGGAGCTTTTAGAGCCGTTGCCGGGAAATAAAATTTTGGATATTGGTTCGGGCTCAGGATGGACCACAGCCCTTCTGGCTCACATAGTGGGAGACGGGAAAATTATTGCTGTGGAGATTGTGACGGAATTGGTAG
>DAOWIS010000014.1 GCA_030640805.1 bacterium
AGAATTTCTACTTCAGCCATAATTTTACAGAAAATTAACTTTTTTTATTTTTTTTAAGATGTTTACTGTGTAATATTAATTTTTGCCTAATGGGACTTGGCGTTCGATAAGCCGTCTTTCCTTTTTTGGCTCTTTTTGAGGAATACTTTTTCATACCAATTTTCTCAGCGAAGCAACTTTTTGGACTCATCCCAAATCAGAGAATCTTTTTGAACTTCTTTTAGCCAAAACCACCATTCTCCTCCCCAAAGATAGAATTCTTTTAAGCCAGTCCTCTTAGCAAAATTGATATTCTTTTTAAATTGCTCTAAATTCATTGTCTTCTTTTGTTCTTCAATTGGTAAATCGTAAAGTAAAACTGAACCCCAGGGTTCGGCTTGAAGTTCAACGCAAATTACTTCTTTATTAAATAATCTTTTGATAATTTGAGTCCTTCTCCAAAAAAAAGTTGGGGGAATAGGATAGTGAATGTGAATTCCTAATTCTTTAAACCAGGCTACTCTATATAGCGAAGTACCAACTATATCTCCTATTTTTGCTTCTTTAATCCAGAAAGACCGTTCTCCGCTAGTATTTATAATCACCGGCCTTTGTTGAAAATCAAGAGATTTTACTAAACTTACTTCTTCTCTTAAAAATTTCTCATCTATCCAGGGACAGTCTCCAAAGGAAAAAAGTGGTTCATTTTCTACCTGCCAAGCCCAAATTGAATTAGAATTATTATAACGCAAAATAATTTTTTCAATTAACTTCAGTATATTCTCTTGCTGTTTTTCCTTGGTTAAACCTGCTGCCCATTTTGGGAGATGACACTCTGGCCAACGCCCGCTTTTCATTCCAATTATTAAAATAACTCTTGCTTTATGATCCTCTGCTTCTTTTATTTGCCAATCTAAATCTTCGAAATAATATTCCCCTTGTTCCGGCTCAATTAAATCCCAATGAGCAGATATTCTTAAGTTTTTTGCTTCTAAATCATTTAGCAGAGCCAGGTAATTTTCTTTCCAATTGATTCCTAAATCTTTGGCATGTTTTTGAGAAAAACTAATTCCCCAAATAATTTTTTCTGCTTGGGGCGGTTTTCCAATAAAAAAATAACCAACAAAAATTAAAAATAAAACTATCAGAATTAAGATAATGATTTTTAAAATCTTTTTTCTCATTTTTAAAAATTAGAGGGCAAAAACTATCAATCCAGCGCTAATTAACAAAATAGCAGCAATTTTTTGAAAAAGAATTTTTCTGGAGATTTCTTCTTTTAATATTTTGGGGAATTTCAAAGAAATTAAAATAGTAAAAATTAACAAAAATACATACTTCAGCCCTTCTAAGGCGTTAATGAAAGCCAAGAAACCTAAAGGGACTAAAGCGATAGCCCAATTTTGTAAAAGAGAAGCTAAGCCACCCACTGCTTTATTGGAAAGAAAAATAGCGCTAGTTTTGGGTTTAAAACTAACCTGTTTTTTAAATAATTCTTCTCTGACTTCTTTGGAAAAAAGCAAGAATAAAGCAAATAAAAAACTTCCAATTCTTATCCAAATAAAGCCTGACCAAAAAGGCTGAGATAAATAAACAAATTTCGATAAAACAAAAGCCAAAGAAAAAAGAAAAGCAGTGGGAATTACAATCTGAAAACTTTTTAGAATGCTTGATTGTCCTTTTTTAAAAGCGATTAAAACACTTCCCGAAATTAATAAAAGAAAGGCCAAAATTTCTGAAAATCCTAAGATTCCTTCGCCTCTAAAGAAAAAATAAGTTAAACCCAGAGTAAATAAAGGTAAAATTCCGCCGATGGCTGGCACCACTCTTGAGGCCTCAAAAAGTTTTAGGGCATTAAAGAACCCAAATGAAGCAAAAATAAAAATTCCTCCAGCCAAAAGTGATATGGCAATCTCTAAAGGTCCAGGCACTAAAAAACCAAAAGGAACAAAAATTAAAGCTGAAATACTAAGAACTCCTATATAAAATGTATAAATCTTGGGGCTGGGAATAGAACCTTTTAAAAGATATTTATCAACTAAAGCAACGGCTCCAAAGAGAAAATAAGCAGAAATTGTAACTAAAAGCCACGACATAAATTTAGAATTGAGAATTTAGAATTAATTGGTTCTCTTTGCAAATTTTAGCGTAATAAAAAGCGCTTGGCCGAGGATTACGCTTCATTGTTTTATAATCAATCTCAATTAAGCCAAATCTTGGCCAAAATCCTTTATCCCACTCAAAATTATCCAAAAGCGACCAATAAAAATAACCCCGAACATCTATCCCTTCTTGAATTGCCTTATGAATCCATTTTAGATGTTGACTAATAAATTCTGCTCGTTTTTTATCTTTAGCATCAGCAATTCCATTTTCTGTAATATAAATTGGTTTTTTGTAATTTTTGAGTTCTTTTAAAACCCGGTAAATTCCTTTAGGATAAATCTCCCAGCCCATATCAGAAACTTCTTTGTTTTCATTTTGGTTAAACCAATCCCTGGGTTTCTTCCAGCCAATTTTAATTCTGTTATGAGAATAATAATTCAAACCTATAAAATCCATCTGTCTTTTTATAGAATTCAAAAAATATTTATTCCAAAGATAATCAGGAATTTTAGCCAAAATTTTGTTGAACAATTTATTTTTATAGGGTTCAAAATATACATTGTTTTTGGCAATAGAAACTTTGGCTTTTTTATCTAATTGATGAATAATTTTATAGGCCTTTTTGTGGGCTTTTACTAAATTTCTAATTACCTTGATTATTTTAAATAAATTTTTCTTCTGGGGCGGCCATTTCCCTGCTAAATAAGAATTAGCGCCATAAACCAAAGGTTCATTAATGGTTATCCAAAAATCAGCATATTTTCCTAAATTTTCCATTACTTTCTTGGCATATCTTTCAAAATATTTTGGGGATTGAGGATTTAACCAGCCATTTTTTTCTTTTAACCATAAGGGAATTGGCCAGTGATATAAAGTAACGAAAGGGACAACTTTTCTTTTTTTTAGCGCTAATAGAACTTTTTTATAATGCTCTATTTCTTTTTGATTAAACTTTCCTTGTTCCGGCTCAATTCTTGACCATTCTATAGAAAAACGATAGGCATTGTTATTCAAACTTTTTATTAAATCAAAATCTTTTTCATAAAGATGGTAATGGTCGCAGGTCTTTCCGGAAATATAATTTTCTGGATTCTGGGCTTGATTTTTGATTTCCTGCCAAACAGGCAACCAAGAGTAATTCTTTTCTGCTTCTTGAGTCAACCGCTCAGCATTTTTCTTTTCCCATTCTCTCCAGTCATTTAAGTTACCACCTTCTACCTGATGGCTCGAAGTGGATGTTCCCCATAAAAATCCTTTAGGAAAAATTAATTTATAACTCATATTAAATTTATTTTTCTATCAATCTTTTTGAAAATTTTTTATATACTTCTTCAATCAATTTTTCTTGTTGCCTTGAATCAAAAACTTCCCGGCGAATCCGAGCTTTTTCTTGACGAATATATTTGCGTGAACTTTTCGGCAATTTTTTCTTCATATAAAACAAGTCTTTTTAAATCCTCAAAATTTTTAAATTTTAAATTGTAATTTTGCATTTTTCGCTTTAAATTTTGAATTTAGCGAAGCGCTTACTCTCCTTTTATTACAGCTAAGGGCACCAATTTGGCCACTTTCTTTGATAGACCGGCTCGATGAACCACCTCTACTACTTCATCAACGTCCTTATAGGCCTGGGGCGCTTCTTCGGCTAACCCTCTTAAACTCCGGCATTTTATTAAAATCCCTTTTTTCTCAAGTCCTCTGATTAATTTTTGTGGATTAATACTCCGAATTGCTGCATGACGAGACATTGTTCTGCCTGCGCCGTGGCAAGTTGAATAAAATGCTTTTTCTCCCTCTTTTGCCCCTGCCAAAACATAAGAGGCCGTTCCCATTGAACCAGGAATTAAAACTGGCTGACCAACTGCTTGATACTTTTTTGGTAGTTCAGGATGATTAGGAGGAAAAGCCCGCGTTGCTCCTTTGCGATGAACAGCAACCCCGGTTTCTTTTCCATCAATGTTATATTTTTCTTTTTTAATAATATTATGAGCAACATCATATAAGGCCACTAAAGAGGAATCTTCCTCTCCTAAAATACCTTTCCAAGCTTTTCTGACAAAATGGGCAATCATTTGCCGATTTGCCCAAGCATAGTTAGCAGCACAAGCCATGGCAGCAAAATATCTTTGGCCCTCCGGAGAATTAAAAGGAACACAGGCAAACTCTCTGTCCGGTACTTTAATTTCGTATCTTTGCATAGATGGAATCATCGTCTTTAAATAATCTGTGCAAACCTGATGTCCAAGGCCTCGTGATCCCGTATGAATCATCACCACAATCTGATTTTTAAATAACCCAAAAATCTCTGCTATCTTTTTATCAAAAATTTCCTTTACTTTTTGGATTTCCAAGAAATGATTTCCGCTCCCTAAAGTTCCAACTTGGTCTCTCCCTCGATTTTTAGCATGGTCAGAAACAACTGAAGTATCAGCCCAATCTAATCGCCCTCCCGCTTCACAATTCTCTAAATCTTCTTTTTCTCCATAATCCTGCTCAACTAATCTTTTTGCTCCGCCTTCTAAAATCTTATTAATCTGCTCAATGCTTAATTTTATTTGCCTTCCTTTCCCCAATCCCGAAGGAACTTCTTTTTGGATTTCCGTAGCCAAATTTTCTAAATAAGGTTTAATTTCTTTCTCGAGATAATTAGATTTCAATAATTTCATTCCGCAATTGATATCATATCCGCAAACGCCTGGCGAAATCACGCCATCAGAAATTCTAATTGCTGCTACGCCGCCAATTGGACTCGCGTAACCTTCGTGCATGTCTGGCATTGCTAAACTATATTTTTGAATCCCGGGCAAAGTAGCAATATTTACTAATTGTTCAAGCGATTTATCTTTAAAACTTTCCTCGAGCATTTTCTCGCTGACATAGGCCCGGGCTGGAACCCGCATATCTTTCCGAAAATTTTTGGGAATCTCCCAAAGCCAATTATTTATTTCTATGAAATCTTTTTTTGTCATAGTTTTATTACTTCTTTACTTTATCATATTTTTCCTTTTTATTATATTATGGAGGTTGAACCTCCATAATATAACATTCTCCCAAAAAGAAATCCCCAAAGATTTATCTTTGGGGATTTAAGATTAAAAGGTTTAAGTTACAATGTTAAGAAACTGCTCGATAGGAACGCAGGCCGTCGTAAAAAAAGGACAGGGCAAAAGAAGATTACTTGCGACGAGCAAAAACCCAACGGCGGACGCCATACCAGAAGTGGCCAGGGCCGCCAGAACGGCTGTCGAGCCACAGGCGATCGCCGAGATGCTCCACGCAGAACACACTGAGATCGCCGTCCGAGCCAGAAATCGGCTCCATTCCAATAAGGATCCGCTCGTCGTTGGGCTGGTCCTTGTATTGCAGACGCATTTGTGGACCAACCTCACTCGGACACAACTCCAAACCGAGCCCTTGGGCTCGCTTGTAGATGTCCTCACGAGTGGCTCCGTTCTTGAAGCCGAGGTCAGCAACCGTGACGAGCACCAGTTTAATCTCGGTCTCCTCGGTTGCCACGGTGAACGCGGGTTTTCCGAGGATGTCGCTGGCCCAATCGCCGATCCTCATCCTACAATCCTTGATGTCCTTGTGGAAATCATCGGCTCTACGCAGGTTCGATCTGCCGAGCTTGATGGTTTTCCAGACCTTGAATTGAGGTTCTAATTCCTTCCTGTGTTCTAGGAAGGCTTGAACCTGATTGAGATTAATGCTTCCGTCAGCAATTTGACGGAAAAAATCCTTTAGCACGCCCGACCATTTCGACATACTCCCGACTACCTGTCTTTTTTCAGACATAGCCAGTCCTCCTGTTTAAAGGGTTATAGGTTAATAAATTGTTCAAGAACTACATCTATATTATACCATAATGAGTTTATGATTGTCAAGGTTTGGCAGCCCAAAAGCAGATCCAAAAGGCAAGGTCTTAATTTTTATGCCATGGTATTATTCGTAAGATATCTGATTTTTAAATTTTTTAACTTTTCTCTAACTACTTTTCGGTCGTCCCAAGGGATTTTTTTAGAGCCGATAAACATTATTTGCTCTGTTCCCTTGCCCAAAATTAAAACTATATCATTTGATTGAGCTAAACTAATTCCTTTTCTTATAGCTTCTCGGCGATCTGGTATTTTCTTATAATTTGACATTTGACATTTGACATTTGACATTTGCGAAAATCCGCTTTCTATATCTTCAATAATCTTAAGCGGATTTTCGCTGTAGGGATCCTCGTTAGTTAAAATAATGTAATCAGAATATTTAGCTGCGATTTTGCCAAGTTCTGGCCTTTTCCACTTATCCCGACCGCCACCAGCCGAACCAAAAACCGAGATAATTTTTTTATGCGGCAAGGTACTTACTAACTTAAAAACTTGCTCAAAAGAATCAGGGGTATGAGCCAAATCAACAATAACTTTAAAGTCTTGGCCTTCATCAATAAATTCCATTCTACCAGGAATCCTTTCTACTTTCTCTAAAGCTCTTTTGCAGGTCCTCAAACTAACTCCCTGGGACAAACCAACACAAATTGCCACCAAGGTATTATAAGTGTTAAACTTACCAATCAAAGGAATTTTGAATAATGAATTATGAATTAAGAATAAAGAGTAATCCTCCTTTAGATTTATCCCTGTTGCTTCTATAATTTTTACATCCCTGCTAAACTTCTGATTTCTGATTCTTAATTCCTGATTCCTGATTCCGTATCCATATTTCTCGTCTGCTGGGAAATTCAAAAAATATTCGGCATTTTTATCATCTAAATTTATTATATGAACATCTCCTGTTTCCTTAAAAAGTTTTAATTTTGCTTTCCTGTAATTCTTAAAACTACCGTGACTTTCAATGTGTTCCGGAGCTAAATTAGTAAAGACCGCAACATTAAAATCAATAAATTTATGGCGGTGTTGCTTTATTCCTTCAGAAGTCACCTCTATTACTGTATATTGGCAACCGGCATTTAGGGCTTGCCTTAAAAATTTCTGAAGTTTAAAACGTCCCGGCATAGTCATCTTCAGAGTATTAAGCCATTTTCTCTCAGTAATTTTAAAATTTATTGAGGACAAAGAAGCAACTTTATAATTTGCTTCTTCTAAAATTTTAGTTGCCAACTCTACCACTGTAGATTTCCCCTTAGTACCAGTTACTCCTATCATTATCATTTTCTTTGAAGGAAATCTGTATAGAATTGCCCCAATTAAAGCCAGTAAATAATGATACCAGCTAATTAGAAAAGAAGGAATAAATTTTTTAAGAAATTTTTTCATTAGAACAAAACAGCAATGTTTGGAAGTTCAACTTCTAAACATTCTCCTAAAATTGTAGAGTTTATACCAAAAAGGTTGGAAAATTAAATCGTAGCTACCAAGATAATTTATTTCTTTACCCCCAAAACCCTTTTTAAACCTGGTCAATCCTGGCCATTTTTTTTCATTAATCCCCCAAAAGTCATATTCTTTAAATCCTCTCCTTTTCGCCTCCTTAATTTGCTCCCAATGTAAAAGATAGGAAGCCATTAAGTTCCGGAAATTATAATCCGAGGCACCGTGTAAATAAGTAGCTCTTCTCTCAAAAAAAACTAAAACATTAGCAGCAATAATTTTATTTTTATATTTAGCTAAAAATAGTTCTGAAAAAGATAAATCCAGCATTTTTTGATAATACTCTTTAGAATAAGGAGAAAATTTATCACGCTTACTGGTTTGTTTTAATAACTTCCAAAAGATTTCAAAATGATTTTGGCTTGGGAAGTTAAAACTTTTGACCTCTATTCCATTCCGTTTAGCAATCCGAATATTGTATCTTGTCTTTTGATGCATCCCTTTTAAGATTTCTTCCTCTGATTTAGTAATATCTAAAATCAGGGTCTTTCTTGGCTGGATTTCTTTCTGGGATTTCCGAAAGCCAAAACTTTCTAAAAATTCTCTAATTTTAAGGTCATTTTCAATCTCTGGCTCAATCTTAAAAAAAATAGCTCCTTCTTTTTTGGCTATTTCTTTTATTTTCTCTAAACTCTTTCTAAAACTTGCTAATCCATCATTACTAAGCCAATGTCTAATATTAGTTCGGGGAGAATAGAGATAACTTTTGTTGAAAGGTAAACCCTGCTTGATTACAAGAATCTGACCAAAATCATCTTTTAATAACCAAACTTTTCTTCCTAAGGATTCTTGAAATTTTGCCCATTCAGAACTTTGTAAAAAAGAGATATTCCCCATAGAATTTTTACTTCCCTAATTGTTTCAGGACCTCTTTTATTTTTGCTTCTTCTTCTTTTATATCCAAGGGTAATTCTTTTAAGGTTTTCCTAATCTTTTGGCGAGAATAACCTAATTTAATTAACGCTTCCTCTGCTGCCAGATTTTTTTCTAAAGAGTCCTTAATTTTTGTCTTCTCTTTTGTTTTTATTTTGCTTTCCAGTTCTAATATTATCTTTTGAGCTTTTTTCTCTCCAACGCCGGCTACCTGGGAGAGAATTTTTTTATCCCCGGAATTAATAGCTGATTTTATTTCTTCTATAGATCTACCAGCCAAAATTTCCATCGCTCCTTTGGGACCAATGCCGGATACACTAATTAAAAGTTCAAAAAATTCTAATTCTTTTAGATCTAAAAAACCATAAAGTTTAGGAATATTTTCTCTGGTGTTGTAATAATAGGTAAAAAGTTTTACTTTTTCTCCTTCTCTGGGTAATTTAGAGAGAGATAGGGAAACACAAAAAACCTTATAGCCCACATTGTTTACATCAAGAACCAGAAAATCATCTCTTTTTAATTCAATTTTACCTTCTAAATAAAATATCATCTCAATATTATAATAGCCCAAACTACCCTTATTTTCAACTGCCTTGATTTGCCATTTCTTTTTTATTCTGCTATTCTAAAATTACTCGCTTATGCCTATCACTAAATCTGCTAAAAAGGCCTTAAGGCAAAATATAAGAAGGAAAACCCGCAATATAAAAAAGAAAGGGGAAATAAAAAATCTCTTAAAAGAGATTAAAAGTTTAATTTCCCAGAAAAAAATTGAGGAAGCTGAAAAATTGCTCCCTCAAATCTATAAAGCATTAGATAAGGCGATAAAAACCGGAGTAATCAAAAAAAATACTGCTAGCCGAAAAAAATCAAGAATTACTAAATCTATAAGGCGTTAGATTTCGGAGATTAACAAATCCAGGGCAGTTTGGGAATCTATTTTCCCGGTCTTGATATTCAGATCTGCTTGAAAAATTTTTGAGTAGATTTTTTTTAATTCTTCCAAGCTAAATCTCTTGACTAAATTCATTGTCTTTCTCACTACAAAGGGATGTAATTTTAATTCCCTACTTATTTGATTTATTTGTGTATAATCAGCAAATTGACATTGCTCTTTAACTTTAATTAAATTGCGAAACTGCCAAATAATCATAGAAATTAAATACAATTCATTGTCTCCTTTTTCTAAATGCTGATAAACAAGAGAAAGGGCGGTCTTTTTGTCTTTTGAAGAAATGGCATCAATCATCTTAAAAATATTAGGATCAATTTTTGGCTTAACAAGCAAATTTATATTTTCTTCTTTTATATTCGGACTAAAAGAGATTAATTTATCAATTTCGTTTGATATCTGCCATAAATCGTTAGCAGTGTAAAGAACTAATTTCTCTAAAGCCAGTATTCCTATCGTTCCTCCCCTTTTTTCTATTTCTTTTTTTATATATGTTTTAAGTTTATAGTCATCCAGTAATTTAAATTCTTGGTTTTTGGAGATAGATTTTAATTTTTTAAATAGATTTTGACTTTTGGAAACAGGTCCTTTTTTGAAAAATATTATAGTTTCCTGATCTGATTTTTCTAAATTCTTTTTTAGAAAATAATCTAAGATGTCTTTAGAAAAATCATCATAAATATTTAAAACCATCAGCTTTTTTTCCTTAAACATTGAGTTCGTTCCCAGAAAATTTTTAAAACCCTGAAAATTTTTTTCTTCTAAATCAAGCCGACAAAAATTCAGTCCACCTTTATGAAGAGATTTATATCTCTCTATAATTTCTTTTAATTTTTTCTGGGACCGATAAGTATCAGCCCCATGAAGAAAAATAATCATATTCCTGAAAGCGAAGGCTAAGTTGCTGTCAAAAAGCGTTTCGCAGCCAAGCCCGAGAGGAAGTAAGGAATGATCGTATAGAATAGGTCAGGCTTGGCGAGAACCGAGCAGCGCTCAGGAGATAAACTCTATATTACCTAATTTCAGAGCGACTGCGTCTTTTTGAAGCAAGCTTAGCCGAGATTTAAGGTACCTCAAAAGTCAAATTTCCTCGCTTTTTTACTCATTATATCTTACTTCCTGGGTTGGTTCTACTATCTCAATCCAAATGTTGCCTGACGCAAATTTTATCTCTTTACCGTTTTTATCTAAAAAATAAAGTTTGCTGGCAGGATTATTTTTATCTTTTCTCCAAGTTCCTTTAATCTCTTCTCCTAATCTATAAACCACGGCTTCTCCTTGACCTTCTATGTCTACATCATTATAATCTCCTTCAATCTGCCGAGATTTTGCTCTCATAATGACAATATTTTTAACCTCCACTTGTTTCCCAGTCAATTTATCAATCTCTTTTTTTCCACCTCTCCACCGCAAAAAAGAATCATTCTTAGAATCATACTCATATCTAATATTAAAAGGATAAGGATAACTAATCTCCAATTTTGACATTTGACCTTTGGTATTTGACTTTTGACTTTTCAAATGAGAATAACCTTCAAATCTATTTTCTAAGCGGTAATTTAGTTTTTTAGCGGCATTTAATAATCTGTCCATTGAGGTAAAGCCATTGTGAGGAGCCGGCTTGTCAGTTTTTCTATAAAAAGCGTTATAAGGATTGGGCAAAGCATCAATGTTATCTATTATTCCTTTATTTAATAAATCTAAAGCAAAATGACTTCCTCCCCAGTGAGCAAAAATAGCATCGAGTCCTTGGGCTAAAGGAATAAAATCATGACGAGCTGACCTAATTGAGCCAATTTCTGAAGGACTTTCACAGACATAAACAGCCATCATTCGATTAATCTGGCCAGTCAGAACTGGCATTTCTATTACCAATTCAGCCAAAGAAATCCCGGAAAGGGGACGGACGACATCATCTTCGGCAAGTACCACTGCTATTGGCCGTCTGTTATAATTTTGGCAGGGAAGGCCGGAAATAGAACTAATCTTGGTATTTATATTATCTATCTGAGCGCTAAAATTTTTCTGAGAACTAAAAAGGCCCTCAATTAAAATAATCTTATTTTTCTTTAAAAGAGAAAAAGACCCTCCTGAGATAATAAGAACAATCCCGATAATAATAAAGAATTTCTTGTTCAGCATACTCTCATCTTATAAAAAAACAGCCCCTTTTTCAAGGAGATGTATAATTTCAAGAAGATGGATAAATAAAATCGCTTTTCTACCTCTTAAAAGTAGAAAAGCGATTGAATCTCGTTAATATAGTTTTTTCTGGAATTATTCTATATCTGTTCCAATAGGATAAGCGTTAATTTCAGTAGTGTTAACTGGTGCAATCTTCGACCAATCATAATTCAAGCGGTTAAAAGCCTCATTCGTCTTAATCCATCTCTTTTTGTTATCTTCTATCTTATAAA
>DAOWIS010000032.1 GCA_030640805.1 bacterium
AATTTATATCTAACTATGGAAGGAACAATTAAAACTCTTACAGAAAAAGGATTTGGATTTATTACCGTTGATGGCGAAGAGAAAGATTTATTTTTTCACGGTAATGAGCTTAAGGATGTAAAATACGAAGAGTTAAAAGTAGGCGACAGGGTGTCTTTTGAGAAGGCTGATTCTGAAAAAGGGCCCAACGCAACAAACGTAGCTCGCATCTAAGAATTGATTCAATAAAATCAGATAGATGAAAATCAAGCCCATTCTCGGGCTTGATTTTTTTATTGGATTTTTATATTCTACTAATAGAACAAAAAAAGGAGGATTTAGATGGATGAAAAAGAATACAGAACCAGATTGATGGTTATCCGTACCGCCATAGGCTCCGAAGAATTTTTCAGAGATTTCATAGAGAAAGGAGTTAATAAGGCTAAAGAGATTATTGTTAATGTGTTAAAGAAAAATGCTCTTGGCTTATCTTATGGCGACCTGGAATTGTTTATTAAAAAAGAGTTGGAAGCTATTAACATTAGGGGTTGGACAGATGCTTGGAAATCAGATGCTTTCATGCTTGCTCTTGCGGGATTAGAACTTGAAGAAAAGAAAATAAAAGAAACAAAAGGTATTTATTTTCTTGTCAAATAAGGGCGTCTTTGTTGGGTGCTGGGCGTCCTTTTTTATTTTTACGCTAGTAAGCACCCCTTAACATCCCTGTCTGCCGACAGGCAGGCCTCCTTCGTTAAAACTTCGGACGGACAAGCGTCCGTCCCCCGGAGCCAGTTAAAGGTTATTATAACCGAGAAATCGTTTTTTATTGACATTAGTTTTTAAAAAGTTATAATAAAAATGTATGGCAAGACAATTTACAGCAATTTATAAAAAAAGCGGAAAGTGGTACCTTGGATGGATAGAGGAAATTCCTGGAGTAAATACTCAAGGGAAAACTCTTAAAGAAACAAAAGAAAATCTTAAAGAGGCTCTTTTGTTAATTCTTGAGACCAACCGAATCCTTAATAAAAAAGAATTCCCTAAAGGAGGGATAATCAAAGAACCCCTTTCAATTTCTTTATAAATGAAAAGAAAAGATTTAATTAAACATTTAATTAAAAATAGATGTATTTTTATTAGGGAAGGCGCAAAACATAGCGTCTTTTTTTAATGCTTTAATGAAGAGATCTTCAACTGTTCCCCGGCATCAAGAAATTGATAACCACTTAGCAGAAAAGATTTGCCGAGATCTCGGCATTGAGTCATTTAAATTTAAAAAGAAAAAGAGAAATAAATAAAAATAAAATAAATTTATATATTTAATGAGCCAATAAAATCGCCAATCCGCCTTTCGGCGGAGGCGATTTTTTCTGGAAATTATCAGGGTTGAACCTCAATAATTTGAAACTCGAAGAATTATAATAAGGCTTGAACTAAGGAGTAATTAATTAGTCAAAAAGGATAAAAATGGCCCAATAAATGGGCTTTTATTTTAACTCTTGAGATATTAAGTTATAATTAAATAAATATGACCTTTTCTCTTCAGACTAAAGGGTTCGTTGTGAAAACAAAACATTCAAGGTATTTACGAAGGTAGAATTACTTCCACGAAGTGAAGTAAGTAAGGAAATTTGGAAAAGGAGAAAAGAATTAGTAAAAGTTTAATGTAATTATCCGAGACTTATTTTTTGAGTTTCTGATAAAATTTGGTATAATAGAGTAAAGGTCAAGTTGTATAAAATTACGATAAATCTTTTAATAAATTAAAATATGAATTGGAAATACATTTCAGTTGTTATTATCCTGGCTTTCTTAATTGGTGTAGGAATACTGATCCAAAAATATTGGTCATTAGACAGTCAAGAAAATGACTTGGTTCTGTTTGAAGAAAGGGAAGCTTGGGGACCTTGTGATACTCCTGAAGGATGTTATCAGGCTACTAAATTATACTATTCTGGTAAATTGGTGCTGGAAGGAGAAAGAAAGAATATGAAAAAACGTGTAAGCAAAGAGATTATAGAAGAGGTAATAAATAAGATTAGAACATCTGGAATAATGGATAAGGATTGCTCAATTCCATTCACAACAGCAGGTTCTGATTTTGTCTACACCATAAATTTAGACAATCGTACCAAGCAGATTATGCGTCCAGGATGTTTAGAATTAATACAAGAAATCCAAAGAATATTCATAACAGCAAAGTAGATCTATACCCAAAATCTCAAACAATAGGGAATTATCGAGGTTGAACCTCAATAATTTGAAACTCGAAGAATTATAATAAGATTTGGACTAAAAGAACGAACTCCGAGGGTAAAATTTGACATTGATTTTTTGAGGGCTATAATAAAAATATATGGCTACCCAGAATACCAAAAATATAGTTCTACCAAAATCTGCAATTAGAGAAAAAGAGGGAATAGTAATTTTGCCATTGAAAAAGTGGAAAAGAATCGAAGAAGAATTAGAAAATTTAGAAATGTATTGCTCTGAAAGATTAGCAAAAGAGGTCCAGAAGAGAAGGAAAGAGAAGCAATCTATATCTCTCCAAAACCTTCTTAAAAAATATCACATTTAAATTTGTGTTCAATTTTGAATTTAAAAAGAAAGCAGCCAAGGAGGTAGATAAATTACCTTTTCAAATTCGTCAAAGAATTTTAAAGAAGCTTAAGTTTTATTCTTCTCAAGAAAATCCCTTAAGGTTTGCTCAAAAATTAAAAGATCATAGATTTGGAGAATATCGATTTCGAATTGGAGATTATAGAATTCTCTTTGATGTAGAAAATCATAAAATAATTATTTTGAAAGTCGGCCACCGAAAAGAGATTTATAAAGATTGTTAAAAACTGCTCTTCAAGGAGCATTTTTTGTTTCTATGACCTTTTCTTTTCAGACTAAAGGATTTAATGATATTATTGATATTACTTCTCAGGTTTTGGAAATAGTAAAAAAGTCCAAAGTAAAAGAAGGGCTTTGTTTGATTTCTTGCCCTGGTTCTACTTGCGGGATAACTACTCTGGAATATGAAGAAGGATTAATTGAGGATTTAAAGAGGGTTTTAGAGCAAATTGCTCCAATGTCAAAAGATTACAAACATTGCCAGAAGTGGCCTGCCCGCAACGCTTCGCTCGCCAGAAACGCTGTCCGCCCGCATCGCTACGCGAAGCGTTGCGGACGGGTATCTACTGCGGGCTGGCCTAGCGATGCAGGCGGGGGAGATTGTAATGGTTATGCCCATATCCGTTCAGCTTTGATTAATCCATTCTTATCTGTAGCTATTGAAAATGGAGAATTAGTTTTAGGTCAGTGGCAGCAACTCATATTTATTGACTTTGACAATAGACCAAGAGAAAGAGAAATAATGGTAAAAGTAATTAGTAGTTAAAAAAAACAAAAAACTATGCTTCAATCTATAAACAAAGTTATAAAAGTGATGATCGCTTCCGATGTGGCTCTTCTGACCGGCTTTGGATTTATTGTCCCAATCTTTGCTATTTTTATTACTCAAAGAATTACGGTTGGAGATATCGGAGAAGCAGCCAAGGTAGCTGGATTTGCCATGGCCATTTATTGGGGGGTTAAATCAATTTTTATGATTCCTTTTGGAAAATACTTGGATAAAAATCATGGGGAAAAAGATGATCTTTATTTTGTGATAATTGGAAATATTTTAGCTGCTGTTGCTGTTTTTGGTTATATCTTTAGCTCCTTGTCTTGGCATATTTATGTCTTACAGGGACTTTATTCTTTAGGAATGGCAATGAATATACCCGGTTGGACAGCAATCTTTACTAGACATATTGACAAAGGGAAAGAAGCCTTTGAATGGTCAACAAGAAGTACTTTTATTGGAATTGGAGCGGCAGCTTCAGGAGCTTTAGGAGGAATAGTTGCTGCTAAATTTGGTTTTAATATTTTATTTATTGGAGTAGGAATTTTTGTCCTAATTAGTGCTTTTTTGCCATTTCTGATTTATAAAGATATTTATCCTAAAGATCGTACACTTCCTCGAACTCCCAAAGCAAAAGGGCTTCAAGAACCCCATTTACCAAAAGGATAAAATGAATTTATGAGAAACCAGGAGATAGCCAATATATTCTACGAGATAGCCGATTACTTAGAGATGGAAGATGTGGCTTTTAAGCCTTATGCCTATCAAAAGGTGGCTATTACTTTGGAGAATTTAGAAGAAGATGTGAAGGAAATTTACAAAAAAGGAGGACTACCTGCTCTTGAAAAAATTCCCGGAGTAGGAAAAAACATTGCTCAGAAGATTGAGGAATTTATTAGAACTGGGAAAATAAAATATTACAAAGATCTTAAAAAGAAAACGCCGGTCAATATAAGAGAATTAACCTTAGTAGAGGGAATAGGCCCCAAAAAAATTAAAATTCTTTATCAAAAGTTAGAAATTAGAAATTTAAAAGATTTGGAAAAGGCAGCCAGAACTCATAAAATTGCTCCTTTATTTAGTTTCGGTAAAAAAACTGAAAAAAATATTTTAGAAGCCATCAAGTTTTTAAAAAGATCTAAGGGTAGATTTCTTTTAGGGGAAATTTTACCGCGAGCGAAAGAAGTAGAAAAAAAGATAAAGAAATTAAAAAAGGTTGAAAAGATTTCTATGGCTGGTTCAGTAAGAAGAAAAAAAGAAACCATTGGTGACATTGATTTTTTGGTAGCTACTAAAAAGCCAAAAAAAATAATGGATTTTTTTGTTTCTTTACCCGGAGTTGTAAAAATTTGGGGTAAAGGTTCTACTAAATCGTCAGTGAGATTAAAAGAGGGTTTTGATATGGACCTAAGGGTAGTTCCCAAAAAAAGTTATGGTTCGGCTTTTCAATATTTTACTGGCTCAAAAGAACATAATATTGCTATCCGAAAAATTGCTATTGATAAAGGATTAAAACTTAACGAATACGGCCTTTTTAAAGGTTCAAAAATAATTGCTGGAAAGAACGAGAAAGGAATTTATAAATCTCTGGGCATGGAGTGGATTCCTCCTGAAATGAGAGAAAATCAAGGAGAAATTGAATCTGCTTTAAAAGGAAAATTACCAAAAATTATTAATTATAAAGATATTCGAGGAGACCTTCACTGCCATTCTAATTGGGATGGCGGAGCAAACTCAATTAAGGAAATGGCAGAAGCAGCTCAAAAAATGGGCTACCAGTATTTAGGGATTTCTGATCACACTAAATTTTTAAGAATTGAACATGGATTAGATGAAAAACAACTTTCTCAACAAAGAAAAGAAATCGATAGAATAAATGCCAAATGCCAAATGATAAATGCCAAATTTAAAATTTTGCAGGGATGCGAAGCGAATATTTTAAACGATGGGTCAATTGATATTAAAGATGAGGCCTTGAAAAAACTTGATTATGCTATTGCCGGGATTCATTCTAGTTTCAAGATGAAAAAATCAGAGATGACAGAAAGAATTATTAAAGCAATGAAAAATCCCTATATTAAAATTATTTCTCATCCAACCGGCAGAATACTTAAGAGAAGAGATGAGTACCAAATTGATTTTGATAAAATCTTGAGAGCTGCTAAAAAGACCAAAACAATTCTTGAAATAAATGCTTTTCCTGAAAGATTGGATTTAAACGATAAAAATATTAGAAGAGCCAAAGAAGCAGGAGTAAAAATGATAATCGATACTGATTCTCATCAAAAAGACCATCTGCGTTTTATGGAATTTGGGATCGCTCAAGCCCGTCGGGGCTGGGCCGAAAAAAAAGATATAATTAACACACAATCATTAGAGAAATTATTAAAGTTTTTTAGATAAAATATGCCATTAGAACGTTCAGCCGGAGCTCTGATTTTTAGAAAAGAGAATAGAGATATTAAATATTTGTTATTGCATTATCCCAGCGGTAGTAGAACTTCAAAGGATTACTGGGATTTTCCCAAAGGTCATATTGAAAAAGAAGAAAAACCAGAAGTAACAGTTCTAAGAGAAGTGGAAGAAGAAACTGGATTAGGAGATATTAAATTCATAGAAGGATTTAAAGAAGTTATCAAATATTTTTTTAAAGTTCAAAGAAAAACAGTTTTTAAAATTGTTGTTTTTTATTTAGCCAAAACTAAAACCAAAGAAGTCAAAATTTCCCAGGAGCATACTGGTTACAGATGGGTATCTTACGAAGAGGCCTTAGAGCAGTTGGAGTTTAAGAATGCTAAAGAAATTCTTAAAAAAGCAAATGACTTCCTTTCAAGAAGAAGTATACAAGGTAGTTAGAAAAATTCCCAAAGGAAGAATTATGAGTTATAAATCAGTTGCTAAGAAAGCTGGCAGACCTTTATCTTGGCGGGCAGTAGGGAATATATTAAATAGACATCAGGAGCCAGGCCTTCCTTGCCATCGTGTCATCCGCTCTAATGGCAAAATCGGCGGCTACAGAAGAGGAGTAAGAAAGAAAACCCTTTTGCTTAAGAAAGAAGGTATTATTATTAAAAATGATAGAGTTTGTAGTTAATAAGAATTCGTCAGCAACGCACGATCGGACGTTATTGACGAACGCAAAATCTTAATTTTAAATCTAAAAAGCCGCCTCAAAGAGGTGGCTTTTCTGTTTTTTTGAACTATTGAAGTCGGACTTCAATAGTTCAGGTTTTGGATTTTTCTACGATTTTTTCGAAAATTTTGGGATGATTTTGAACCAGATCAGATAAGATTTTTCGGTCCAGTTCTATTTTGTTTTTCTTTAAACCAGCTATAAATTTACTATAAGATAAATCTTGGTTTTGGCAGGCAGCATTGATTCTTATTTGCCAAATCCGGCGGAAATCTCTTTTTTTTCTTTTTCTATCTTTATAA
>DAOWIS010000012.1 GCA_030640805.1 bacterium
CAAAAAAGATAAAAGAATTATTGTTTTTTAAATATTTATTTGGGTTTAATTTTAATTTTTCTGCTTTAATTTTAGATTGGAAATCAGCAACCGCTCCAGCAGCCGGAGTGTTGTCCCAGCCATCGGAAGCGCAGGAAGCAATAACTTGCCCTTTTTTTAGGTAAGGTAAAGCACCTAAAACTAATTCTTGGTTTCTTCCTCCTTTTCCTTGAGGATTTTTTACCCTGACAATGGTTTCTCCAGCTGCCAGAATTATCATTCTCTTTTTTAACTTTTTTAGAATATTTTTTCCTGCTTCCTTTGCCTCTCCCTGAAGTTTTGAAGAATAAATTCCTACTTTAAAACCCTCTTTTTTGGCTTTCCTTTTCATCGCTTTTAGGACTATTTTATTAGAAACGAGAAGAAGATTTTTGACATTTTTAAAATATTTATTTTCCTTGGGCGTTTCCGAAAAAGACAGATTTCCTAAATTATATTTTTTGGCGATATTTTTAGCTTGAATAACAGTGCTTTTGTCTTTTACGGTTGGCCCCGAGGCAATAGTTTCCAAACTATTTCCTGGCACATCAGAAAAAATTAGAGAAACAACCTTTGCCGGATAAGCCAATTTTGCTAATCCCCCACCCTTTAATTGAGAAAGATGTTTTCTGACTATATTTATTTCTTTAATATTTGCTCCTGATTGGAGGAGAATTCTATTGACTGATTTTAATTTTGCTAAAGAAAATCCTGGATTGGGATCAGACAAGAGAGCCGAGCCACCTCCAAAAATTAAGAGCAAAATTAAATCTTCTTTTCTCGTTTTTTTAATTAAAGAAATAATTTCTTTTGTATATTTAATATTTTTCTTTGAGGACAAAGGGTGAGTTCCAATTCGGCTTTTTACTTTTTTTAATTCCCCTCCTTTAATATCAAGGATAATTCCTCCATCGATTTTTTTTGCTAATATTTTTTCTATTATTTTAGCGCTCTTAAAACTTCCCTTACCAAAGCCAATTAAAAAAATTTTTCTAAATTTTTTTAAATCAATTTTTTCTTTTCCCAAAAATAAAATATTATTTTTAAGTTTAATTTTCTCTTTTAATAATTTTTCTGGCTGGATAGCTTGATAACCAGCCTCAATTATATTTAAAGCCTTTTTTCGTAAAGGATTAGTAGCCAACTGATGATAATTTTTTATATATTTTTTCTTCATTATTATTCTGAGAGTTTTTCGATATCTTTTAGTTCTTTTTTTAATACTCTTTTGACATCGTCTAAGTTTTTTAGAAGTTGCTCTATTCGTTTTTTCTCTTCTTTTGTTTCTTGACCTTTTCTAGTTTTTTCTAAAATTTCTATTTCTCTTTCGATATCATTTTTGAGTTCATTGTATTCTTTATAAAATTTATTTTTTAGGTCTTGAGATTCTTTTTTAATTGTTTTTTTAGTTTTTCTTATTTTCAAGAAAAGATAAAGAATTCCAATTAGAATAATAATCAAAATGATTATAGAAATTAGAGATAGAGTTTCATAACTGATTATCCAGGGACCGATTACTAATCCGCTAAGAATGATTTCAATTAAACAAAGGTCGGAACTATTACTTATTACTCCTCTATTATCTTTTGTCTTAGCAGAAATTTCATATCGGCCAGGCCGAAACAAACCATCTTCTATTAAAAACCATTCTCCTTTTTCATTGCTGGCTGTTTCCCATTTTTTGATAAGTTTACCATCTTTTTCTAAGAAAACTATAACTTGAGAATCTGGCAGGGCATTTCCTCCAATATACATTATTTCCTCTCCAGATATAAATACGCCAGGGCAAACCGTAATTTGAGGTCTGGCAATTGATTCGATTTTTACCTCTATGCCGCTTTTAATAAAATTTTGAGCATGGTCTACAGCTTTGACTACAATTGGCCGAATTCCTGGTGTCTGAAGAGGCATCCGAAACGGATCAACTTCTCCTGATGATACCTTAATAATATTCTCTTCTCCAATTTCAATCTGATAATAGTTAATTCCCGACATATCATCCTCGGTTTTAAAATAGAGAAGAGGAGTAGGATTAGTAGGATCTCCTTCATTATCTAAGGTTATTTGGAAAGGATGGGGAGGCTAGGTATCAATTTGGATTTTGAAATGAGTAGTTTTTCCCCAGCCAATTTCATTTTTGAATTTGAGATGGAAATACCAGATTCCATCTTCTATTTCTTCGAAGTCTTTTGAGGTAAACAATCCTTGAAATCTTAAGATATTCCCAGGATCAAAAATAGATTTTTGATTGAAAGCCAAGTTTAGACCAGTAATGTCTGAACTTAATTTCCATTTGAATTGAGGATTGTTATTACTGTACCATTTTTCTGGCTCAGGATGAGTTGGTGAATAGACTTCTGGAGCAATTGGTACTCTTTTTGAGGGAGGTCTTGGAGGTGCAACTCCGGGAGCAGTAATGGAATAATTTCCTCCTTGACTAAAAGAAAAAACATTAGTTCCTTTTGCGTCATTGGCTAAAATCGCTTCATCGCTAAAACTTATTCTTGCCTGACCAGCCGATACAGCTTTAAATTTAATAGTCATTACTTTTCCTCCTCTTCCCTGGAATCCGGGACTTGGCAGTCCTCCACCAAAAGACACTCTTCCTGTTGAGTTTGACCAAGCTGGCTCTTGGAACCAAAGTGAAAAAATGGAATCACTTTTTAGGATACTCGTTACATTTAATAGATTTTTTGGGAAATAAACCATTCCCTGAGCAGCATTAATGGGAATTCCTTCGCTATTGATAAATACATTTACAGAGAATGTCTCTCCGACTTTATAGTTCCCATGGGAAGGCGAAAGATAAAAAGAGGCCTCCTGGGCCCAAGCAGCAGAGGCAGCCAGAACAAAAACTGCGAAGATAATTAAAATTAGAGAAATCTTTTTCATTAAATTTCTATTTGTTTTTTATTCATGGTATTCCGTATCTTTTTTTATTCCATTTATCCTTCCGCGATGGTCTTCTATTCTCTTTCCAAATTCAGTTAATTTATTACTTTTTGATTTAACTGTAACTTGATGTTTTTTCCAAAAATAAAATCCTATTAAAACTAAGATAATTATTAGAATTGTTACTAGTATCCACCAAGAGATGCTAATTGTCCTAAACTTGAGACCCTGTTTTGTGATAGATAGTCCCTTGGGTAAAATTTGAATTTTTACTACCCCCTCTCTATAATTTTCTGAGACATCATAAGCTCTGACTATTATTAAATATTTTCCGATATCTAAAGGAGGAAGCTTATAAGGGCTGACAGCTTCTCTAAAAAAACCAGAGATCTCCTCTTTTCTTTCTGGGGTTATATCAATATATTTAATTTGATAGTAATCCATTCCCGAAAAAGCATCAGTAGTGATAAAAAATATTAAAGGTTGCTTTTCTATTGTTTTTGGGGATGGCTCAGCAGTGGGAGTGAAAGCGGCCGGAGGAGTAGAGTCAATCTGAGCTGAGTAGTGGCTTGTTCCTCCCCAAATTCCTTCCCTTTTCGCTTTTAGATGGAAATACCAAATTCCATCTTTTAGATCACTAAAAAAAACAGAAGTATAACTTCCTTCTGATTTATTGTCTGGAACTCCAGCTGAATCTTGGTCAAGAATATAACTAAAATTAGTTATTCCTTCTTCTTTTTCCCAAGAAAAAGTAGGGTTATTATTTTTATACCATTTATTTTTATCAGGATGAGTTGGAGAGAAAATTTTTGGACCCTCAGGAGGTGGAACTTCAATATTGTAAACTCCTCTACTGGTGGAGGTTAAAATATTTGTTCCCTCTGGGTCATTTCTTAGAACTTTAGAAGAATCCAAGAATAAAATTGTTGTTCTGCCTGGCGCTATAGCCCGAAAGGTAACCGTGGAAACCAGACCTGAAGAGGTATTAATTCCCGGAGAAGGAATCCCTCCGACAAAACTTATTTCACCGGTAGTATTGGAATAAGTTGGTTGGGAGACCCAAACCTCAATAAAGGACTTGCCGGCTGTTGGGCTGGCTATCTGAAGTTTATTAGGGTCAAATTTTAAATTTATTTCTACAGCATTAATATTTTCCCTTCCGGTATTCACAAAAACCGAAACATCAAAAGTACTTCCAATGAAAAAAGTACCCGAAGAAGGAGCAAGATACAAAGAAGCACTGCCTGCTTTAGCAGGCATCACGAAACAGAAACTAAACAAAACACCAAACAGACACGAAACTAAATAAACACGAAGTTTTTTTGTTGAAATAAGCATTTTAGTGAAGGATAGCTTTGCTATCCTGTCCATTGGTACATCATTATGGAAAAATCAAAAATATTTACTATTCCATCAAAATTGATATCAGCACAAGGATTAGCCGGTGAAGTTTGTTTCCAAAAATAAAGCAAAATACTAAAATCAATAATATTAACTTTTTTATCAAAATTTAGGTCTGCTCCCTGGCAGGTTAAGGCGCCTGGAGGCAGGACCAAGAAAGCCAGAGTTTGGGAGAATTGACTTTTTTCTCCATCATCAAAAAAGGCTTTGGCTCTGGCTTTATGTTCTCCTTCTTCTAAAGGAGCAGTATTTAATTTATAAGTCCATTTTCCTTCAGTCGTGGCTTCAGTTTCTTTTATTGTTTCTTCAGAAGAAATATATAAATTAACTTTACTTTCTGGGAATGTCTCTCCTGATAAATTTATATCATCTCCTTTTTCTACTTGAGTTGGAATAAGAGCAATAGTTGGTGAGATAAAAATTCCGGAAATACTGGTAATATGATCTTCTAAAACACTAACAGTGAAACTCAAAGTAACTGATTTTCTTCCTTGGCTGTCTTTTGCCCAGATCCCGAAAGTATAAATTCCGGCAGTAATGTCAGTAATCGTTGCTTTAAAAGCACCCTTTGAGTTGGCTTCAGTGCTAAGCGTTATTTGACCATCTTTGAGGATTGTAATCTCAGCATTGGGATAAGCCCTTCCTTTTAAAATCACTTTTGTTTCTGGTGGAGGCGGAACTACTCCACCTCCACCTAGAGCGGCTTCTTCTTCATCTGGCGGAGAAATTACATTTATTTGCAACTGAACACCCTTATCACTAAAAACACCAAGAGGCATGATACTAATTAAGCCAATGTAAATAAGAATAATAATACCACGAGCATAAGATTTCATAAATCAAAATTAATAAGTTTAAAATCCCAATAACCAAATCCGAATTCCGAACAAAATGACAAATACTCAATGACAAATGTCAAATCAATGACCAATGTCTAAATGATTAAATTATTATTTTGTCATTTGATATTTAATCATTCATTTGACATTTAGATTTTGTCATTAGGAATTTGTTTAAAAATTAGGATTTTATTCAGGTTTCGGGCTTCGGATTTCGGATTTTAATTTTATCTTCTTACTATTCTAAATTTACCCTTGAACCACTTAAGCCCAAAAAAGACGATTAAAATTATTACTATTACTCCTAATAATTGTTTCCAAGGGAAAGCCCAGAAAGAACAGGTCTTGGAATAAATATTTTCTTCTTCTCTATCTATAGTCAAAATAGCGGTGTATTTTCCTAATAAAAATTTTTTCGGCCAAGAAGCAAATAAATTCTGAGTTCCGCCCGGAAAGATAGTTTTTTCTTCTACTCCCACAGCGACTATGGATTTTCCCAACCAGTCCTTAATTTTTATATTCCCCAAAGGAATAAAGTGAGAAGTTCCTTTATTTTTAATAAGGATATCAAATTTTACTGGACCACTGCTTATAAATTTCGGAGCTCTGAATTTTAAGATTTCTATTTTTTTATAAACTTCTCCTTTTACAGTAAGCATTACTAAAGCTCCTATTCTTCCGCTTATATCTATTGGTCCTCCGCTCTCCAATTCTTCGGGAGAACCCTTAAAGAAAATAGCGCTGTAGTGTCCTCCCGGCGAAGCATTTGAAGGAATATTAACAAAAAAGGAAACTTTTTCTCTTTGTTTCGGTCCTAAACTAAATGATTTTTTTTCAAGTTCAATCCAATTTGCCAAAGAAAATTCTCCTCCCGGAGAGACGAATTTAATATCTCCGGGAAGATTCCCGGGCACAAAATCTTCTATTTCAGTTTCCACCTTAATTGAGAAATCATTAGGATTAGTAATTATTATAGAAGATTCTATTTTTCCTCCCTTTTCTCCTTTTAGCTCAATCTTTGCCGGCATAATACTAAGACCAATCGGAACAGCTCCCACCGAAATAGGCAAAATAAGGAATATTAAGCTAATTATTAAAAGTAGTTTTTTCATAACCTAAATAAAATATTAAATATTAAATTTTTAATTTTAAATCAATTTTAAATGTCTAAATGATTAATTGAAAATTAAATAATTGAAAATTTATTGAAAATTGGAAATTATTTAGTTCGCTATTATGCTGTAAGTTATTCCTCCGGCGTAAGAACCAGTTGACTGAATGGTTGGAACATCACATTTATAACCGACTGTAGTTTGGGTAGAAGTAACTGAATAAGTTTCTTTATTCATAATTTGAGATGATGATGAAGGAAAACCAGCAAATTTACCCTGAGAAGCTGAATCATTACTACCCCACCATCCAGAATTATAATTAGAAGTGGTCCCGGTATATTTTACCCTGAATCCTATTCCTGTGCCTGACCAAGTGGAACCGTTTCCTTGTCCTTCATTAGCCGAAGAATCCCAAACGGTTTTATCAGTGATATAATTTACTCCTGATTTTAAAGTATAATCAGAATTATCTCTATTTACTAAAATTTTATAGCCTTGAGCATTGTTGGTAGTGACGGTGACAACACTTGTTCCTTCCACTGGTGTGCCGGCTTGAAGATTACCCATGTTAACTGTATTAGAATCAATAGAGACCGAAAGATAACTCTGGATACTACTTTGGATGGTTACGGTTTGATCAGCTCGAACGGGAAACAAGCTAAAAACTAAAAACGAAAAACTTAAAACAACAACTAAAAACCCAAAACTTTTAATCTTTTTGAATTTTGATTTATCATTTATCATTTTGCATTTTGATTTTTGCTTTTTCTATGGATTAACAATTACCGTATAAGTAATTCCGCCGGAATAATCTCCGGTTGGTTGGCTATTTGGAACATTTAATTTATATAAAACTTTTGAATCAGTGGCTGGCGTAGAGGAAGAAGTTCGATTAACTATGGTTTGGGAAGTACTGGGAAAACCAGCAAACTTAGCGTTAGAATCAGAATCATCACTTCCCCACCAGGTAGAATTATAATTTCCCGAGTCAGTGTCGGTCTGTTGAACCCGGAAACCAAGATATCTATCTCCGCTTTCCCAGACACCAGCATTTCCACTTCCGGCAGGATCCCAAGTGGTTCGGTCAGGAATATTTATAGTTGAGTCATCATTTAAATCTAAGGTAGCATCGGACTCATTTCTTTTGACTTTTATACTAAAGCCATTAATGTTACTGGTAGCGATACTTAAAATACTGCTTCCGGTAGCTGAAACTGCTGGCGTTACCGAACCTAAATTTACGGTGTTAGAATCAATAGTAAAAGATATTTCTTCTACAGTTACTGAACTAGTAGTCACATCACCGGCTTTAACGGGTAAAAAAATAGGACTAAAAATTAGTCCCATAAGAATTAGAATGGAAAATAATAAAATAATTATGGGAATTTGTAGATATAAAAACATAACTTAAACATAGAGAAAACATTAAAAATAAAATTATAAGTTTCTATCTTTTCTTTCTTCCCAGTCGATAACTCCCCAATATTAATATTACTACTCCGATTATAATCAAGAGCCAAATCCAAAGTTTTAAGCCAAGAATATTCTTGGTAAAACA
>DAOWIS010000022.1 GCA_030640805.1 bacterium
AACTGTTCTCCGCTTTTTCTTTTTATTCGTAGCGGAGGGCGTCAACGGGTTTGAGTTTGGCGGCTCGCCGGGCTGGCAGGTAACCGGAAAGACAGCCGATTAAAAAAGAAAAAACTAAGCCAAAGATAATAAGGAGAGGAGAAATATAGGCCTCTAAATAAAAGACCGGATGAAGTTGAATGTAAAACTCTATTCCTTTTGCTAATCCTAAACCTACTATAACTCCTCCTATTCCGCCAATTAGTCCAATAATACCTGATTCTATCAGAAAGATAACAGCAATAGTGGAATTTTTTGCGCCAATGGCTTTAAGAATTCCTATTTCTTTAGTTCTTTCCCTGACCGCAGTAAACATAGTGTTCATTATTCCTATTCCTCCAACTACAATAGCAATACTGGCTAAAGCCATCACCGCTATCTGGATTATTCCCATTATACTACCAACTATTCCCGTTACTTTCTCCGAGGTGATTACAGAAACATCAGAAACATCCTTTCCTCTTTTTCTTTTTCTTATTTCATCCAACTCCTTTTTTATTTCTTCTGCTACTTCTTCTACCGAAGCGCCTGTTTCAATTTTAGCCATAATCATTTGGGCATTGCCTTCTTTTTCTCCGGTTAAATCTTGATAAATATCCCAACCTAAATAAACTTGAGAGTCATCCATCTTATTACCCAGGGAATTCAATATGCCTGAGATTTTAAAACGTTTTCCACTTATTATTAATTCTTTTCCGACTTTAACTTCTTTTTTAAAAAAATCTTTTTCGGCCACTGCATAACCAATAAGAATTTCTCTTCTTCCTGGCTTGGGCCAATTTCCTTCCGCTAAACTCCAGCCCTGGAAGTCCTTTAAGATCTCCATTCCTTTATCAAAGGGTATACCGGATACAAATACAGTTTTTCCTTCGTTTTCATATCTTATAACTTTACTTTTATAAGCCATAGGCAAAACTATATCTACTCCGTTTACTTTTTCTATGGTTTTAATATCTTCTTTGGTTAATTCTCCTCCTCCTATAAATCCCATTAAGGGATTGTCTTCGGCTCCAGGCATTATAAAAATTACATCTCCCCCTAAAGCCCTTAATTGTTTGAGCATAGCTGATTTAATTCCTTCACCCAAAGAAAGCAAGGAAATAACCAAAAAAACTCCAATAACAATTCCTAAGATAGTTAACCAGCTTCTTAATCGTCTGGTCCTGAGATTTCTGACAGCAATTTTAAAATATTCTTTGGTTATTTTTTCCATAAAACTTTTGAGCTCTGAATATGATTATGAATTAATTTACCATCTTTAATGTTTAATATTTGATCACTATAATTAGCAATCTCCGGATCGTGAGTAACAACCACTATGGTTTTTCCTTCTTTTTTATGAGAGCTGGCTAAAATTTCCATTATTTTTTTTCCGGTAAAAGAGTCCAAATTTCCCGTCGGTTCATCAGCTATTATTAAATTTGGATTGTTGGCAAAAGCCCGGGCCATAGCCACTCTTTGCCTTTCGCCGGCCGAGAGTTCAGCTGGCTGGTGAAGAATTCTTTTTTCTAAACCCACGGAAATTAAAATATTTTTGGCTCTTTTTTTTCTATTTTCTTCGGGTATTCCCTGGAAAATCATCGGCAGCGTTACGTTTTCCAGAGCATTAAGATTATGAAGCAGATTAAATTGTTGAAAGACAAAGCCAATTTTTTGACCCCTGATTTGAGCCAGTTCATTTTCCGATAGCAAAGATATGTCTTCTCCTTCTAAAAATACTTTTCCTTGGTCAGGAAAATCCAAACAGCCAATCATATGCAAAAGAGTAGATTTTCCCGAGCCACTGGGACCCATAATAGCAACAAAAGAACCTGGAGCAATTTCCAGGTTTATCCCTCCCAAGGCAGGAACTTTTACTTTTTCTAATTGGTAGGTCTTCCAAACATTTTCTAATTTAATTATTGGCTCTCTCATATTAAGGCGCTATAATTACCTCTTCTCCTTCTTCTAATCCGGAAACAACTTCAACCAAATCATTGCTTCCCTTGAGTCCAATTTCTATTTCTCGATTTTCAATTTCTCCGTCCTTTAAAATTTGAACTATAGTTTTATCATCTTTTGTTCTGATTGCCTCTTCAGGAATAACTAATATATTTTCTTTAGAAGCAGTTTTAATCACTACATCAGCGCTCATTCCCGGTTTAATTCCTTCTATTGTTTCTTCAAAACCAATAGTTACTTCGTAATATACCACTTCATCAATTAATTTTTCCGCCGGATCAATGTTAACCACCCTTCCTTTAAAGGTTTGATTAGGAAAAGCCACCAAAGTAATATCTACTAAATTGCCAATTTTTGTTTTAACTACATCTTCTTCATAAATATCTACTTTTATTTCAAAAGGAACAGCCGGCAGAATAGAAATTACCGAACCAGCCAACATTGGCTGGACAATTTCCCCAACCTTCTTGTTTATTTCTATAATTTTCCCTTGAGCAGGACTTTTTAAAACTACTTCCTTAATTTTGTTTTGGAGGAGAGAAACTTCAGCTTGGGCTTGTTTGAGTTGAGCGTGTAAGGTTGCTAAATCCACTTCTCGGGGAGGAGCTTTTTTTAGAGCCAAATTGTCTTCAGCAGTTTTAACTTTGCCTTGATCTATATTTACTTTAGCTTCAGCTGTATTAATATTAGATTGATTAGTATCTTTAGTAGTTAAAATTGTTTGCTGAGCATCGTTTAAATTAGAAATCTGAGTTTGAATATCAGATTTAGCTGAGGATACATCTGATTTATAACTGTTAAGTTGAGTGGAAGTTAATCCTCCAACTCCAGTTACCGTAGCGTATAATCCTTCTTCAGTTAAATTCAGACAATTATAAAGAATATTTAGAGAAGAATTTAGTTCTCTCAGAGCAGTATCAATATTTTGCCGAGAAGGATCATCATTCATTAAATCTATATAATTTTTAATTTCTGTTTTTTCCTTTTTAACTTCTTCCCAATCATTAAGAGCATCATTTTTGACTTGGCTATTTTTAATACTAAAAACTGCCCGAAGAGTAGAGTCGTCATAAAGATCATTTAGAGTATAAAAGCTGGAAATAAAATAGAGATAGGCGGTGTTTACTGCATCTTGAGCATCTTGGTAATCCTTATTTAAATTAGTAATAGCTGTTGTCTTAACATCTTCTAAGTTTTTCTGAGCATTTTCTAAAGAAATTTTGGCATTTTCCAAGGCGGTTTCTAAAACCCTTATTTCTTCTTCAGTTGCTCCAGCTAAAGTTTTATTCAGTTCGGCTTGTTTAGCTTCCAAACTTGCTCTGGCGCTTAAAATCTGTTTTTCTAATTCTGAAGTATCAAGTTCTAATAAAATATCTCCTTCTTTTACTTCATCCCCTACTTTTACATATACATTTTCAATTCTTCCGGTATTTTTAAAACTGAGGTCTATTTTTTCTCCTTTTTTTACTGTTCCGGTTTCCGATACTTCTTGGACAACAGTTCCCAAAGATACTTTTAGCAAAGAATAATCGGGTTTCTCTTTTTTTAAAAACCCTTGATAGATAGTAAAAATAATTATTCCAGTAATAATGATGATTAAAATTATTTTTTTAGTCATTAATTTATTATAGAACTTTGTTAAGGAATTAGCAAATTTTATCGCTTCTATTGACAAGATTTAAAATAAGAACTATAATAGTTTCTTCCCAAATAAGTACCTTAAATAACTAAAAAGGCAGGTGAAAGCCATGAGAAAACCCAAATTTTATCAGGTTTTCCCGTTCTTTTAAGTACTGGGTATTTGATGACTATCATTTTCTCTTTTGTGCTGTCTGGACAGTTGTAATGATGGTTATGAGTATTGTGGAATTTCTCAATTTGGATATCTTAGTAGTGCCTCGAGAAATGCCCATTACTTATTTAATCCTGCTCTTTGCTTATGTGGCAAAAAAAGAGGTGAAACGTTGGATGAAGCAAATTAGGCGTAGAAGAAAAGGAGAATTTTTCTTTTGGGCTTGGTCCCTTTTGATATTTTTCATGCATATTGTCAATTCGCTTTCTCATGATTTATACCGAATTCCTTACGGGACAATGCAAACCTTTTGCTATGTTTTACTTCTTTATAGCGGTAGCGAGTTCTCCAAACACATAGCCAAAAAGCAGAGAGCAAAAAGATTTAAGAAATCTTTGAACTCAAAAACCTAAAAAACCAGAGAGGAGGATTATGTTAACCAACAGGGATGTTAGAAATAAGGTGCTTATTAGGAAGATTTAAGGGGAAGAGAAAGAAATAAATTTTCTTCTTCCCCTTTTTGATTTATCGACTTATCGAATCTATCGAAATTGAACTTCAATAATCATTTTTGTCCCTTGTACTTCAATAATCATTTTTGTTCCTTGTACAAGTATATGCGTGCACAAGGGACAAATGAGATATTTTACCAATCTATTGATTTCCGAAATCAATAGATTCGAAATCAATAGTTGTTTCGATTATTGACAAAAAATTTAAGATAATATATAATATATAAAGAGTTGTTTGAAAATTTCTAACATCTAATGTCTATAACCCATAACAACCTATAACAAAAGGAGGGGGAAATGTTTGGATTAGAGAGATTTTTAAATCCGGAGAATATCTTTACTCTGGAAAATGTTGGGAAACTTCTAATCTCATCTTTTGTACTTTACGGATTATTCAAGTTAATCTCCAAGATTGTCTTATTTCTTTTAAAGCTTACTTTTGTTGCTGCTCTTATTACTATTAGCATACTTCTCTTAACATGAACCCGTTTCAGGAAACCAATAGGCCCACTAAAATTCAATCAGTGGGCCTTTATTTTTTAGAACAAAAAATAAACCCACCGATTCTAATTGAGTAAAGTGATAGTGAGGCGGGGACTCAATTAGAATTAATCGGTGGGTTTTTTAGGAAAGCGAGATCTCACTTTAACCGAAATTATAACAAAAATCAAATATTAATATTATGAAGGTTGAACCTCCATAATTTTTGTGTTATATAATAGATAATAAAATTATTATCAGTTCTTTAAAATCAAAAAAGTAAGGAGGAAAGATGATTTACGGTGCAAATATTACTGGAATAGAGATAGGATTGCCAAAAGAGGCAATGAGCAACCAAGAATTAGCCAAGGCACTTTCAAAAAGGCAAGAGAGGATTGAAAAAGAACTCCAAGAGAAAGAGAAAGTTTTGAAAAAAATCGAAGAAAATCTTTCAGCTGACTCTTTGGTAAAAGAATGGTTAGAAGAAGAAAAAAGAAAATTGAATTCTATTAAAGGAAAATTCATCAAAGACAGAGAAAAAGGTGAAGGAAGTCAGTTTGTTACCTCCGAGGGATGGATTGAAGACAGAACAAAAATTAAGCAGAGATATATTGCTTCTGATGAGCAGGCCACTAGTGATTTAGCAACTATTGCTGCCGAAAATGCCTTAAGGATGTCAGGATTAAAGAAGGATAAAGTAGAAGCCATAATTCTAGCCACTGTTACTCCGGATTATTTTACTTCCCCCGCAACATCAGCCATTATTCAGGATAATCTTAAAATTTCTTTTAAATTAGAGAACAAACTCAGGGAGATATTCTGCGTTGATATGACTTCAGCTTGTACCTCCTTTACAGCTGCTCTTTTTCTATCTTATGGATTGATCCGGGCTGGTCTCCGGAAGAATGTTTTGCTTATTGGCGCTGATGTGATGAGTAGGGTTTTAAGTCCTTATGATCGTTCGGTTTTACCGATCTTTGGAGATGGGGCTTTCGCAATGGTTCTGGAAGCCAGCCAAGGATTAGATCTTTTTTCTCCTGATTGGTTCTTTTGTGGGGCAGATGGCAGCAAAGCCCAGCGGATTATTGTGCCAGCTGGTGGCTCAAGATTGCCAGTCACCGAAGAAATAATCGGTGATCCTTTTGACCAACGCCACAAGGTTAAAATGGAAGGTAATCAGGTTTTTAAGGAGATTGTCAGCAGAGTAAAGAATGAGGTTATTCCTCAGGCTTTAGAAAAAGCCCATCTCCAACTAAAGGACATTAAACTTTTGATTTTTCATCAAGCCAATCAAAGAATGACCGAGGCAATTATGAAGCGTTTCGCTGAAAGTCAAACCTATAGTAACATCCAGCGATATGGAAATACTACCTCTGCTTCAGTTGGACTTTGTCTTTTTGAGGCCTGGCAAGAAGGAATTTTGAAGGCAGATGACAAAGTAATGCTGGTTACATTTGGGGGTGGCTATACCTGGCTCACTACTATATTTAGATGGCCCTATCTTCCAGAAGAAATTCCGAAACCCAAATAAGTTCTCGGAAACCAAAAGCCTGCGATTTCTCGCAGGCTTTTCTATTCACGAAGAATCTTACGAATCTTACGAAGTTCAACTTCGTAAGATTAAGATTAAATTCCGTATAATTTTTGAAGACCGGTGATATCAGGCTGTTCGAGAGTTCTTTTCTTAGTTTCTCCGTAATTGGAATAACCATACATTGTTATTTCACTACAAGAACTTTCATATAGATCATCTAAACCAAGACCGTGTCCAATTTCATGGGTGGCAATGTTTTGTAAATCCATCAATTCTGGATTATTTTCGGCATCTCCCCAGACAAAATCAGTGTCAAACATTACATCAAATTCAATTATTTCTCTTGTTTTAGGTGGTCCGGAGAAACAACCCCAGGCTATAGCTACCCCTATTACGCCGGCTTGAGGATAGTCCCCAAAAGAAAATTCATTTCTACCATCAGGAAACTCACTGTCCCAGTTAGCGGTTGAATCAACAGAATGGTTGCCAAAAAGAGTAGCCAAGGTATAGGAATCCCATTGGGAAGCGGAATCGAGAATTGCTGAAAGGTTCAAATCAGGATGAATAGTGAGATTTTCCACTAATTTTAATTTGGCTCCTTTGGATAAGAATCCATAACACTTTGGACCTCCTCCTCCATTTCCATTATTGCCACAGTCCTGGGGGCAATTCTTTGGGTTTTCACTTGGTTCACATACTCCGTTGCCACATTCAGTCCCTGGTTTAGCAAAACCTTTTTTATAATGGATAAAAATCGCTCTTTCTAACACCGGTGAATTATTGATGGCTTGGTCAGGAACTATTACTGTTCTTCCCGAAGGGACGACAGTAATAGGGTTCCTCTCTACTCCCTGGGCTATAGCTACTCCGGCAATTATTAGAACTGTTAATATTGTTCCGACAAGAATTAGTTTTTTCATATTATTAATCTTAGTTAAATCTTAGATTTTTCGACCTTTTTAATTTTCTTATTATCCAGATAATTATTACCAAACCAATTATGATAAGGATTAGCCAATAAGGAAATGGCTTTTTTGGAGGTTCAATGGTCTCTATTCTTTCATTGCCAGCCATATCCACTGCCCTGACCTTTATTATACTTCTTAACCTTTGATCTTCTAATAAATAAGGGCTTTCTCCTTTTTTCCAATCCCTTTCTCCTTCTTTTATCTCATAATAATCAACTCCTGTTTGTTTATCAGTGGTAGAAAAAGAAAGAAAGTATTTTCCCTCAAAAACCGAAGGATCTTGACTGACTTCTATCTTAAATGATTCTGGCGGAATGTTATCCTTTTCAATTTCTTCCTGCCATTTATCTTCAGGAGGAATTTCTAACCTTTCTGGCAAAATACTAAAAATTGCTCCTTTGGTTTTTAATTCTGCTGGTGTTCCTAAGCCATCATTTAAAAGCACTTGAGAACTAACCAAAAATTCTATTTTCACTTTCTTGTCCCCTGTCCCTTGTTGCTTAACTCTAAATATTGTTCTTCCAAGTAGCCCATCCCAGCCCTGATAACCAGCAGGAATTCCTCCGGCAAAAGAAACTCTACCAGATTGATTGGAAAAACTCGGTTCCTCAACCCATAAAGTTAGAATAGAGTTTCCCTTGCTAAAATCTTTTACTTCTAAGATATCTTGAGGAAAAGTTAAATCAACTTTTGCTACATTAATATACTCTCCCTCAGTGTTTAATCTAACTTCAGCGATAAAAGTATCATCTTGGTGATATTCTCCTTGGGCTGGTTCTAAATATAACTCAGCCGCTTGCCCTATTAAGGGCAATGCGCTAAACAACACAAAAAAGAACAGGAAAATAGACAAAATATTATTTTTTATCATTACCATAAATTAGATTTACAGAGAACCGTTCTCTGTTTTTATTTTAGCATTAGTTTTTAGAAAACAAAAGCCCGAGAGCTTTGCTCTCGGGCTGGTAAGATTCAAGCTACAGAAGAAAATGAGGGCTTATTCAATATTTTCCCCCTCAGGGACAGCATTTTGTTCAGTTGAGTTAACAATAATGACATTTTCCCACTTGTAGCCATGTTTATTGAAAACAGCAATGGTGGGAATCCAATGTTTCTTACCGCCAGCCAAAAGATAAACTTTAACATCTCCGGCTGCTCGGACTAAGTTGACATCAGAATAATCACCTAATTCGTCACGACTAACAATAGAGATATCATCCCAGTCAAAGCCATAAGATTCAAAAACTTCAGATGAAGGGATATGTCTTTTCATCCCGGCAATAATTAGATAGACAGCCGGACTGTCACTTGCCCCAATCAGTTCATCTTCGGGATAACTTTCTAATTCCTCTTGGGAAATCTTTTTAATGTTTCCCCATGCCAGACCTCGGCGTTCAAAAGCCCGAGAAGAAGGAATGTGTCTTTTCTTTCCATTTTTAATGGTATAAACCTCGGGAGTTCCGGTTGCCCCAACTAAACTATCTTCTTCTTCAGGAGCAACATTTAAAATATTGATACTATCACTGGCAGAAAAAGTTTCTTCATTAACAACTCCGCTAACCGTAATCTCAAAGGTTCCAGGGGTCTCCCCTGCTAAATCAACAAAATCAGAGCGGGGAAACTTTAAGACAAGATTTGAACTATTATTTCCTTTATCTTTCTTGCCTTTTTTAAATTGATTAACTCCCTTGAAATCTGAATTGGGCGAAAGGGTATCATTAAGTTTAACCGTGGAAATATCAACATCTCTGGCTTTGTGATTAGCTGGGAAGAAAAGATGAACCGTTATCCATTGTCCTTGACTGGCTAAATTTAAAGTCCGAGGAGTAAAGGTCATTTCGATTGTTAATTCGGCTGGAGGGGAAGGTTCTTCTTCGCCAAGGGTAGTTCCGCTAACAATGTTAGATAGATCAGATTCGTTATCGGCTTCATCTTTGGTTTTAATAGCAAAGTAATAAGTGGTAGATGAAGATAATTCTTCAACAACCATTGTCTCCGTACTGCTGGCTGGTTGAGGAGTTGGTTCATTTTCAACCTGGGTAGTAGATGAGGCCCAAATTTCTTCAGTAATAGTAACAATATCATAACGAAGGTCATAACTGGTGGCTGTTCCCGTCGTATTGTCGTCACCGGGGGCGGTCCAAGTTAAATTAATTGAGGATTCAGTAGTAGTAGAAACAGTTAAATCACTAATAGCAGCTGGGGCAGTGGTATCGGTATCGTTATTTTCATCTTGGGCCCAAACTCCTAAACTAATTAAAAAGATCGGAATAAATACTAAAAGAAAATAGTTTAATTTTCTCATAGATAATTTATGTAACTTCTATAAAAACAAGGATTATAATCTATAATTCTAAGTTTTTAACAAAAGTCACAGATTAATAAATACTTCTTCTATAATAATATTATTTAATCAAAAAATCAAGAACAGAACTTAACCTTGTTTTGGTTCTGACACTATTGACAACGCCTGATAGATTACGGTAAGATTTATTATGTAGTAGCTTTTCTTTTTTTTCCTCCTTTTTGTAAAAGACAGAAGTGACTTGGGAAATCAGTTTCTCCTATTATACCCGGTCTACTGTCTGGATTTTTGATCAGAAGTGTTTAATCCTGGGTTGCTTCTGTCTTAAATAGACCATAAACCCCGATAAGAAATCGGGGTTTTCTTTTTTATCAAAAAACCCAAAACAAAAGAGCCCTTTTGGGCTCTTTTGTTTTGGAAGTCTTTTTGATTTTTATCGATCAAAACCGCGAGAACCTCCCCTAAAAGAAGATCTTTCCTTCATCGGCCTAGCTTCATCCACTGTAATATTTCTTCCGTCTAAATCTTTACCATTAAGCATTTCCATGGCTTTTTTGGCTTCTTCTTCTGAAGACATTTCTACGAAGCCAAATCCTTTTGATTTACCAGAAAATTTATCTAGAATGATAGCTACTGAATTTACTGTACCAGCTTGGGAAAATAAATCCTTGAGAGCGTCTTCGGTTGTCTCATAAGAAAGACCTCCTACATAAAGCTTCTTTTCCATATTTTCGTTTAAATTTGTTTAATTTACTGAACACCATAGCACATAAAATATTATGCGCTCAGTGCTCTGGTGGAACGACCTACTCCTAACTTTCTTATCGCTAAAAATCTTTAAAAAACCTTAGTATAAGACTTAGAGAGCACGACATTGCTCTTTTTTTACTCTGTTTAAAGAACAAAAAAAGAATGTTTTTACAATATACACCCGTGAGTTAGTTCTGTCAATACCTACTGGTTGGGCTTAAAAACTTAAACCTCGATAATCTGAAATCCCACTAACAAAAAAACCAAAATTGCCACAATTGAAATATATTCCTATCCAGATTGTGGGTCTTTGAGAGATTTATATTATAGTAATTTAGAGTCCTTAGCGGGTAATAGAAATTGTTGGAGGCGAGCCGTTTTCTGATTGAGCTTTGGGAGCAGAGATAGTTATTCGTCCAGTGGTAGTATTGTAAACAATATTATAAGCAGTATCATAATCAGCAGTACAATCTGAGACGCCACCCGCCGGACTGCCATCAGTGGGATCCACGGCTAAGTTTCCTATGTAATAAGGGACTATACAGCCACAAAGGTCATAACCACCAGTTTTCTTTATTGCCATAGTTGTAGTAGGTATATCTCCACCGCACTCTGCTGATGAAGTAGCAAATATTCCTTGGTTATCTATTATATTCTGAGAGATTGCATTCATAATATTCATATTATCTGCCCAACGTCTAGTATTATTAGCTACAGCAAATTGCTTTCCAGGATTAATGGCTGCGGCGATTGCTCCTATTAGAACAGCTAAAATTCCCACCACTATTAATAATTCAATTAAGGTAAAACCTTTTTTATTCATAAATTTAGATTAAATTTATAATTTTTCATTTTCGACCTTTTATTAAATTAATTCCAGCCTTTTTAGGATTTTTAGTTAACCCTCTTAAAGTTGAACCAATGCAAGTAGCATAAAAAATAGATTTAACTCCATCGAGCCTTTTAGAATGTCCTTTCTTTTTTAAAATTTTTGTATTTATTTTAGCCCAAGGATTGCCAATAACTATTTCTTTTTCCAAATTCTTAGCCAAATATTCTTGAATATAAGGAAGCATAGCCGATCCCCCAGCCAGAATTATTTTTTCAATTTTTTTACCTGTTTTTTTCTGAAAATATTTTTCGATTTTTCTGATTCCCCAAACTATTCCCAGTTGAATATCTTTTTGAAGAACCAAGAAAAATTTTCCTTCCTCAATTTCTGGATTAAGACCGAATTTTCTTTTGAGTTTTTCTGCTTCTTTTAAGGAAATTTTTAATCTTTCGGCAAGACTTTGAGTAAACTTATTTCCAGCCGTCTTATTGGAGATACTAATCCTTAATCCTTTTTCATCAAAGATGCTAAAATTACTGGTTCTGGCTCCGATATCAACAATTAATACAGTTTCTTTTTGGTCTTTAATTAAAGAACGGGCCAAACTTTCTGATTCAACCTCTAATACTAAGGGTTGAAGCTGACAACTTTTAAATATCTCTAAATAGCCATCGACTATATTTTTTGGGGCAGCTATCAAAAGAACTTCTTTATCCTGCCCCGTTAGATGTTTATTATCTAACGGGGTAAAAATTTTAAAATCTAAATAAAGATCCTTTAATGAATAAGGGAAAGTTTGTTTAACTTGAGATTTTACAAATTCTAATTCTTCTTTCTTTTTTAAATCTTTTGGAAACTCAAGAATATAAATGAAAGTCCTTGACTCAGGAATTGAAAAAATAAACTTCCTTGTTTTTATTTTACCAAATTTTGGATTTTTAATTAAATTTTTAAGAGAACTTGTTAATTTTTCTTCATTGAGAATCTCACCATCTTTAATAATTCCTGGTTCAAGGATTATTCTTCCCATGGCTAAAAGTCGTGGGTTTTCTAATGAGCCGCTTAAAGAGATTACTTCAATTGAATAATCAGAAATATCTAAACCAAAAGCTGATTTTTTGAAAAACATAGAATTAAAAGTCAGGGACTTCTTCCCAGGAAACAATAATCATTTGGGGATTAATTTGGCTTACTATTATTTTCATCTTCTTTATCTGATTGGAAGAAGTGGCCGAAACCTTTATTGTCCAGCTGCCCTCAATTGGTAAAATTTCGCAGATGCCGTTTTCGGTACTAATTGTTTCATTTCCAGTATAATTACTATCTTCTTTTAATTTCATTAAGGCTTGCTCGGCACAAAGATTGGCTAAATAATAAGATTCAGAGGACTGACTTTTTTGAAGACCCATTTTCATTTCACTGATACTCCGTAAGCCAAGACCAATACCCACTAATAAGGCAATTACTAAAATTATTAAAACTGTTGTTAAAGCAATAAAACCTTTCATTAAAAATATAGAAGTTTACTCTCCTCCATCATCGTTTCTCCAGCGATAATGAAGTTGGAGAACATAAGAGGGAGAGACGGCAACTGCTCCACCTGGAACCAAAGAAACAGTCGATTTTAACTTAACTAAGGCCTGGTATTCAGCTCGGTTACCAGGATTAATATGATTTAAAGTGATTTCTATTCGAATTGTCCCCGGTGTTTCCGAATAAGAAAGATTAGTAAATAAGAGACTACTTACAATTACTTGATTAGAAGTTAGATTATAATAATCGCCAGCGCCTTGCTTAATTCTTAATTTTCCATCGGCCAGATCAAATAATGTTGGGTTTAAAGAAGGATTGTCCATCTCAAGAGAAAGAGCAATAGAAGAAAAGCCGGGATTAGGACTGTTTATTCCGGTGGCTTTTTTTATCTCTTGAGTTATTTTTGTTAAAGCAAATCTACTATTTTGTTGGACTTCTTGGTGGGAAGTTTCTTTAATGTTACCGAAAATAATATCCCACAAAAACCCTCCAGTTAAAACCAATACCATAGCCAAAATACCTACATAAAGCAGAAATTCAATTAAAGTAAATGCTCTCATAATTTTTTTAATTTAGATTAAGGTCCAGCAATTTGCAATTCAGGATAAACCGGGTAATCATCCAAGACAGTTCCAGCCCGTGTTAGCCGGAAACAATACCATTCTCCATCAATAGCGTCGGTAGTAGCCTGAAAAACAAACTCAATTTCAGTATAGTTTTCAACTGGTAGAGTTATGTTTCCTGAGCTATTAGAAGGGTCTTCGACCATTCTGCCAGCAACGAAGGTATATCCTTCAGAATTGTTCAATTGAGCAGTAGTGGGATCGCCATTTTCAAAATAAGTGCTATCGGTCATTTCAAAATGTTCGGTGGTAGCCATGACTGGAATAGCAATAAAACTTTCATCACTGTCGCAAAAATCCCCAACTTTAGCAGCGTATTCCAGACGGTAATCATAATCTGTTGCTGGCGAGCCAGTAGTATTGGCTACTTCAATTCTTAAACGGATATTCTCGTTTTTATTAACAACGCTGGCTGTATCTTCAGAGGCTTTCCAGGTAGCCGGCGGAACTACTGGAACTTGAAGAGTAGTTGTTCCGGCAATAGCTAATGGAGTAGCTGGACTAACTGTTCCAGCTGAAACCGTTACTTCAGTAGAAGGGTTAGAGATTTCAATCTCAAGAGTTTCTCCATCTAAAGCGCCGGAGCCGACATCTAAAACGATATAGACACAAACCTGAGAAGTCCCGACAGTCATTAGTCCGGATACAGTTGCTTTTTCAGAAGCATTAAAAGAAGCAGCAGTGCCAAAAAAGGCTTCTATCCCTTCATAACTACAAGTAACTGCTGTTTCATAATAAATATCTAAATTAGAAAGATTGAGATTAGCATTTACTGTTCCAGTTTCGGTGATAATAATCTGGCTGATATCAGCTGTTCCGGCATCGCGGATGAAAGTAAAAGCACCGCCAACATATTGATCGTTTGAAGGGATGTCTATGGTGGCAACTTGGTTGCCAGTGGCACCAACAGTAATGGTACCAACTGCTGCCGGAGTATAATCTACATTGAGACGTACATAATCTATGTTAATGTCTTGTGGACCCTTGTCATCATTATTGACCACATATAACCACACTCCATTACTTAATTGGGTTGGGGTTAAAGACGAACAATCTATACTATTAGTTGTCTCCGAAGCATCTTCTGGTGCAGGGTCAACACTACATATTGTGGTGCCATCTCTTGCATCTTTTACATAAATTCCCCAGGTTCCACTCAAGGTTCCCCACGAATCATAATAGAGGGTGGTAGAGTTCACACTACTTGCTTCTAAAGTTTGGAAGGGTGCATCAATGTGGGCTGCTTTAGTTAATGCATAACTGGTACCACCATCCGCTGAAATTGCATTATAGCACACTGTATTAGGTATATCATTGATATCACAGGCCGTTACCACAAGGTTTGTAATATCCGCCTTTACTTCTTGGACTATTGGGGGAAATGATGGCTTTTGCCAAATTTGGGGCCAGCCGGAAAATAGCCAACCCTCCATTATCAAAAAAATAAGCAAAATTGCTAAAAAATTTCTTAAGTTATTTTTAATAATTTTTTTCATATTTTATTCTCTTTATGTTACTCTCCTCCATCATCGTTTCTCCAGCGATAGTGGAGTTGAGCAAGATAAGGAAGTAATGGCTTTGCCCAGTTAGTTAAATAAGTAACTAAGCGAACTTCTTGGATTCTGGCTGAAGTAAATTCCCAGGTAACATGGGAGGTAATCTTTCTTCTATCGGGATCAGAAGGGCTGAGGTCTTCGACGATTATTTTTCTTATTCCACTATTCAGTAAGGCGTTAACATCTTCTTCGGTTCCCTGAAAAATCCAATTATTTCCAGAAATAACCAGGCCGTAGGTACCGGTAGCCACAAAATCATCCCAGGAGTTATCTCGAATAGATATAGCTGCTTCTATTCCCTCCTCGGCCAAAAAATTTGCTATGGTTATTTCCCGGGCGAGACGGCCAGAAACATAACTGTCCAATATAAAAAAAGATAAACCGCTGACCACAATTATAAAAATTCCTATGGCAATTAGTAATTCTATTAAAGATTGCCCCTTTCTATGAACAATAGGCTTTTCCTGATTCATAGTTCAAAATTTATTCTCCTCCATCATCGTTTCTCCAGCGATAATGAATCTGAGTGAGATGAGACGGAGGAAGCGATGGAGCAGCTGGAATTAAAGAAATCATCCCAAAATTATTAATACTTATTATCCTACTTTTATTATTACTGTTTAAAACAATATTTCCTGTGACATTGGGTCTTCCTTCGAATTTCGAAAAAATTAATTCTTGAAGACCGCTTAAAGTTAAAATTACTGGCAAGTCGAGAATTTCATCGTATTGAGTATCTCTGTTAGTATAAGAATCACCTTTAAATAAAGTATAACTATCATCGGTAAGATAAACTCCAAAACTGGAGTCATTTTCAATTGACATTGTCTTTAATTGAGCCTTTCTTAAGGTCTGAATGATTCCCTGGCTGTGAGTATCAAGCTGTTGCTCCCTATAAAAATCTAAAGCCAGAGGTAGAATTATTGATACTAAAATCGCCAATACCCCAACCACTAACAAAATTTCAATTAAACTAATTCCCTTCATTTAGTATTTAGATAGAATTTAGAAATTTTTATCTTATTCTAATGCCGCTAGTGAATTGATAAATAGGAGTGATAATGGATAAAACCACAAAAGCGACAAAAAGACCAACTAAAATTAATAAAACCGGCTCAAGAAGTCCTGAGAGATTTTTTATTGTTGAATTTGCTTCTCTTTCATGGAATTTAGCCAAATAAAGAAAAATTTCTTCTAAATTACCTGACCTCTCTCCTATTAGAACCATCTGGGTAAAAACCGAAGGGAAGGTTTCTGGAAATTTTCCTAAACCTTGACTAATTTTTTCTCCTCGTTCCACCTCGGATCGAACTAAACCAAGATTTTTCTTATAGACCTCATTTGGTACCACATCAATACAAACATCTAAAGATTCTAAGATTGGCATCCCGCTTTTTAAAAGAGTGTAGAAAGTTCGAGAAAATCTAGCTAAATTGTGATTTTTATTAACCTTTCCAAAAAAAGGAAAAGAAAGAATTATTTTATGGAAATAGAATCTAACCAATTTTATAATTTGAAGAACTTTCCAAATTACAAACAATAAAAAAATCCCCCCCAGTATTAAAAACCAATATTTTTCTAAAAAAGTACCTGAGCCCAAGAGAATTCTGGTAGCTAAAGGTAATTGTATTTCAAGGACCTGAAAAAGGTTGAGTAATTTTGGCAGAACAAAAAGAGTAATTATTAAAACAACGGTTAAAGCTACGACCATGATGAGCATAGGATAAATTAAAGCCCCCAATATTTTTTTTCGCAGGGAATATTCGCTATGAAGAGAAGAGCTTAGATATTTTAAATTCTCGTCAAGAGTTCCACTTTCTTCGCCTATTTTAACCACGCTCCGAAAAAATTTGTTAAAAATTCTAGGATGTCGTTCCATGCTTTTATTCAGACTTTCTCCTTCTAAAATCTTTTTTAAAACATCATCTAAAGCCTTTTTAAAAACCCAGGATTTGGTTTCTTTTTTTAGACTTTCTAAAGCTTCGTTAATTAACATTCCGCCCTTAATCATTAAAGAAAGATGCTCGACAAAAAACATTTTTTCTTTTTTAGATACAAAGAATGTGGCCATATTATCTTAAATTTATTTGATTGCTCTGAGGATTTCCTCAATTGTGGTAATACCTACTTCCACTTTTTTTAATCCATCCTCAATCATAGTAGTCATTCCTAATTTAATTGCTTCTTTTTTAATCCGAGGGGCAGGAGTTTTTTCTATCAACAATTTTCTAATAGGTTCTTTCATTTCTAAAATCTCGAAAATTCCTACTCTTCCTAAATACCCAGTATTTTGGCAGAGAGGGCATCCTTTACCTCGAAAGATAAGAATTTTATTTTGTTTTGATTTTGTTAATTTTAGAGTAAGGTCTCGACCCAAAAGTTGTTCAATTTTTGAAACGGATTCCTCATAACTTTCAATACATTTTGGACAAATTTTTCGGACCAATCTTTGAGCAATAATAACATTAACTGTGGAAGCAATTATAAATGGTTCGATTCCTATATCTTGGAGTCTGGTTAAGCAGCTCGAGGCATCAATGGAATGGAAAGTTGATAAAACTAAGTGGCCGGTCATGGCGGCATTGGCTGCTAATTTAGCCGTCTCTTTGTCTCTTATTTCTCCTACCATTATAATATTTGGGTCTTGCCTAAGTATAGATCGAAGACCTCGAGAAAAAGTCAAACCGGTTTTTGGATTGACTTGAATTTGATTAATTCCTTCAATGTCATATTCAATGGGATCTTCAATAGTCATAATGTTGACTTCTCGTCTATTTAAAATTTTTAATGTTGCGTAAAGTGTAGTAGTTTTTCCACAACCAGCAGGACCTGCGGCTAAAATCATTCCCCAAGGTCTTTTTAGATTATTTCTTAGAGTTTTTAAATTTTTTGATTCCAGTCCTAATTCTTTAAGATTAAATCTCCTTGTTTTTTCGGCTAATAATCTTAAAACTACTTTTTCCCCTTCTTCAATTGGAACTACTGACACTCGGACATCAACCTTTTCAGCAGGAACTGAAAATGAAAAATGGCCGTCCTGAGCGGCATCGTGAATATCAGTTCGGAGGCGGGCTAAGATTTTTATTCTGGAGACTAAAAAATCGTGAATATCTTTTGGTAAAGTCAAAACATCATGTAAGATTCCATCAATTCGATATCTTATTATGATTTTTTCTGCGTAAGGCTCAATATGGATATCAGAAGCTCTATTTTCGTAACCATAATTTAGAATCAAATCCACTATTTTAATAATGGGTAAGGGTCGAGCTTCTATTTTTATTTTTTTAAATTCTTCTAAGGTCTTTCCAATAAGTTCTTCGAATTCTTCTTTTATTTCTTTTTTGTAGTATTTTAAAGCTTCCCGAATATCACTTTTTATAGCAAAATAAGGGATGACAGTTTCGCCGGTTTTTCTTTTAATAAATTCTTGAACTTCTAAATTTTCAGGGTCGGCCATGGCAATTTTTAATCCCTGTTTTGTTTTATTGAAAACAATAATTTCCTGTTTTTTAGCTACAATTTCTGGAACAATATTTAAAATTTCTCTTTTTATTTTTACTTTCTTTAAGTTTATAAAGGGAAAGCCAATTTCATCGGCAATAAGCTGACCTAATTCTTCATCAGAAATTAAATTTTTTTCTAAAATTATTTTTTCGAGAGGTTCTTTTTTTTCTTTAGCCTCTTTTTTAGCTAAATCAAATTTCTTTTGACTAATCAGGCCTGTGTCCACTAAATTTTTTTTTAAGAGAGATTCGGTTATTTGCATTTAAGTTTTATATTTTTAATTTAAGATTATATATTTTTACCTTCCCGCCTGCAACGCTTTGCGTAGTAATGCGGGCAGGAGCGAATCGGAACCGTTCGCTTTACTCACTGTAATTTGCTTCGCAAATTAAGGAGGTTCTGCCGAGCGAAGCGAGCAGGTTCTTAATTCAAGTTGTTTTTACTGCCAATTCCTTTACGTAATTGACTACATCAGAAAGACTAACTTCAGGTTTTACCAAATACTCTTGGGCTCCTAAAGAAAGCCCTCTTTTTTTATCTGATTCTTGATTAAGGTTTGAGAGAATAATTACCGGAATATCTTTTATTTCTTTATTTCTTTTTAATTCAATCAAAACATCAAATCCATTTATCTTTGGCAAGATTAAATCTAATAATATTATGTCTGGTTTTTCAGAAATAATTTTGTTTAGACCTTCTTGACCATTGATAGCTTCTATAAATTCAAAACCGGCTAAGGTTAATTTATTTCTATAAACCTTCCTTAAAAAACGGTCATCTTCTATCATTAATACTTTTTGTTTCTTCTCACCCATAGTTTTATAAAAAGAATAACATCTACTATTGGGCAATAGGTAAATTAAAATAAAAAGTCATTCCATCATCTTTATTTTTTGAAAACCAAATTTTGCCTCTACTTAATTCAACGATGGCTTTATTTATATAAAGACCGAGACCCGAACCAGAGGGATCAATTTCCATTGCTTCCTTAGATCGATAAAA
>DAOWIS010000033.1 GCA_030640805.1 bacterium
TCTCGCGAGGCCCATAACCTCGAGATCGCTGGTGCAATTCCAGCCCCCGCAACAAGTTGCCGAGGAGTAGATTGGCATCTAAGGTCGTCTCATAAGCGATCAACTTGGGTTCGATTCCCAACCTCGGCACTAAATTGGACCCGTGGCGTAGCCCGGTTTATCGCGCCTCCTTGTCACGGAGGAGATCGTGGGTTCAAATCCCATCGGGTCCGCATAAATTTTTCGTTTCGCTCAAAATTTGAGTATTTAGTAATTAGTATTTAGTAATTAAGGTAATGAAGCAATTAATAATATTGAAGCGAAAAATTTATTCCTAATTCCTAATTACTCACACTAATTACAAAAAAGGAGTAAAAATGTACATTAAAAAAATAATAGAGGCATTGATAATCTCGACTCTTACGGTGGGACTTCTAATTTTAGATATAAAAATAGAGTTCTTCCCTGATAGTTTTTTCTGTTTTTCTGATGGTCGGCCTAGTGTAAATTTAAGTTTTGGCTTTATATTGGGTCTATGGATAATTTTTTTTATCGCGTGTGCAATTACAAGTTGTTTTATTTCTCCATATTTTGAGAAATTATGGAAAAAAGTTGAGAATGGATTACTTGGCAAAAAAATAAAATCTTAATTTACGAAGTTAAACTTCGTAAAAATTAAAGCCCACTCTTTAGAGTGGGTTTTTGCTTTGAATTATCCCCATTTTTTGCTTGTTTTTTGGTAGAAATTAAGGTAAAATAAAAGAAACCCTGTAATACTTTTTCGAGTATTACAGGGTAAAAAAGGTGGCTTTCTTTGGTGCTTCTACACCTGTTTTTTTAATTAAAAAATAAATGAGTACTCAAGAAATCAAGAAAAAATATCCCAAAGAGATTCTTCAAGCCAAAGATTTAAAGGGTTTAGATTTAGTTTGGAAAAAGTATTTAGGAAGAAAGGGAGAAATTAACAAGATTTTAAAGAACTTAAAAAAATTATCAGGGAAAGAGAGGATAAACTTAGGGAAAGAAGTTAATCAACTTAAAAAAGAAATAGCAGAAAAAATTGAAAAGAAAAAAAGAATTTTAGAGAAAAAAATCTTCAAAGTAGCCGTTAAGAAAGAACAAGTTGATGTTACTGCTCCAGGAAAGAAATTTCCTCAGGGTTACTTACATCCTTTGACTCAAATAATCAGAGAAGTGGAAGAGATTTTTCAATCTTTAGGATTTTTAGTAGCAGAAGGACCAGAAATTGAGACCGAGTATTATAATTTTGATGCTCTAAATGTTCCCGAGAATCATCCAGCCCGGGACTTGTGGGATACTTTCTGGCTACGAGGTAGCCAGAAAATCCCAAATTCCAAATTCAAAACAAGACTGCTTTTAAGAACTCATACTACTTCGGTTGATATTAGGTACATGGAAAAGAATAATCCTCCTTTAAGGATTATTGTCCCCGGCAGAATTTTTCGTCATGAAGCAACTGATGCCAGCCACGATATTCAATTTTACCAATTAGATGGATTAATGGTAGATAAAGATATTTCGGTGGCTAATTTTAAAGCAATAATTGAGATTTTCTTTCAGAAATTTTTTAAGAGACCAATCAAAATGCGGCTTCGTCCAAGTTTTTTCCCTTTTACTGAGCCAAGTTTTGAAGTAGATATAGATTGCCTTGTTTGTCAAGGCAAAGGATGTTCTATTTGCTCCGGGACTGGCTGGATAGAGGTAATAGGGGCGGGAATGGTTCACCCAGCTATTTTTAGGGCAGCTGGTCTGAATCCTAAAAATTGGCAAGGATTTGCTTTCGGAATGGGCATAGATCGTTTAGCCATGATGAAGTACAAAATTAATGATATTCGTTTATTCTACGGGGGAGATTTGAGATTCCTTAATCAGTTCTAATTTATGAAGTTTTCCTATAGCTGGCTTCAAGAGTATATAAGAGAGAAGTTACCAAAGCCAAAAAAATTGGCCGAACTTTTAACAATGCATAGCTTTGAAGTGGGAGAAGTTCACCCTGTTAAATCCAGCAAAGCTGGTGCGAAGCAATTTAACGGGGTAGAAAAAATGGGCCCTGCCCGTATCGCTACGCGAAGCGTTGCAGGCGGGAAGGACTGGCTTTTAGATATAGATATTTTACCTAATCGTTCAGATTGTTTTTCTCATACAGGAATATGTCGAGACATAGCAGCAATAACCAATTCCAGATTCCAGATTCCAGATTCCAGATTCCAGATTCCAGATTCCAGATTCCAAAATTCCTTAAAGATTGAAATTAAGGATAAAGAACTTTGTCCGCGATATACGGCCCGAGTGATAACTAATGTTAAAATTGCCTCTTCGCCTAAATGGATACAGGAGCGATTGAAAATTTGCGGGCTTAAACCGATAAATAATATAGTTGATATTCTTAATTATGTGATGTTGGAAATGGGGCAACCATTGCACGCTTTCGATTTGAACAAAATCGAAAGCGTAAGTTTCAAATCCCAAACACCAAATCCCAAACAAATTCCAAATTCCAAATTCCAAATTCCAAACAAGCCGAAAACAATTATTATAAGACGAGCAAGATTGGGAGAAAAGATTATTACTTTAGATGGTGAGAAACATAATTTAGATGAAGATATTTTAGTGATTGCTGACTTAAAAAACCTTCTGGCTATTGCTGGGATAAAAGGAGGAAAGAAAGCTGAAATTGATAAAAAAACAAAAAATATTGTAATAGAATCGGCTAATTTCGATCCTGTTAGTATTTATAAAGCCAGTCGAAAATTAAACTTAAGAACTGATGCTTCTTTAAGATTTGAGCATAAATTAGACCCAAATTTAACAGAGTTAGCGATTAATAGAGCTGTTTCTTTAATTCAAGAGTTAGCTGGAGGTGAGGCCAGAGAAATTGTTGATTTTTATCCCAAAAAAGTTTTACCTAAAAAAATAAAATTAGATTTAAATTACATTGAGAAATTATTAGGAGTAAAAATCTCCCGGAAAGAAATAATCAAAATCTTAAAATCATTAGATTTTAAGACTATCCAATATCTAAAATCTAATATCCAATATCTAATTGTTGAAGTTCCTACTTTTCGATTAGATATTTCAATTCCTGAAGATTTAATAGAAGAGATTGGCCGAATTTATGGTTATGAGAATATTTTAGCTTGTTCTCCTTTAGTTTATCTTTCTCCACCCAAAGTTAATGAGAAGGTAATTTATAGAAATAAAATCAAAGATATTTTAGTTGATTTAGGATTTTCTGAAATTTATAATTATTCTTTTTTAAGCCAGAAAGATGTTGAAATTTACCGGCTTAAAGAAGTTTTAGAATTAGAAAATCCTATTAGTGAAAAGCAGAAGTATTTAAGGCCAAGTTTAATCCCTAATTTATTGAAAAATTCAAAAGAGAATTCTAAGTATTTTAAGGAAACAAAGATTTTTGAAATTGGAAAAATTTATAGTTCTTCTTTTTCACCCCCACACCAAAATTTTGGTAGTGGGGGTAAAGAAAAAGAAAAACTAGCTGGAGTAATTTTCCAGAAGGGAATCAAAGGAGAAAGATTATTTTATGAGATGAAAGGAATAGTAGATTCCTTATTGAATCAATTAGGGATAGCTAATATCCAATACGATGATTATTTTAAGAATGAAGGGTGGGAAAATGAAATTTTTCATCCTCAAAAAACAGCCCAAATAAGAATAGATGGAGATTTTATTGGCTGGTTGGGAGAGATTAGTCCTTTTATTACTAAAACTTTAGATTTCAAAGAGCCGATAGTTGTTTTAGAGATAGACATTGAAAAATTGATAAAATATGCTCGTGAGGAAAAAATTTATTTACCTCCTTCCAAATATCCAGCCCTAATCCGGGATTTAGCAATATTAGTTCCAAGAGGGACTAAGGTGGCAGAAGTTTTAAATGAAATCAATAGCCGGGGAGGACCCCTAATTAGAGATATTGATCTTTTCGATACCTACGAAGGAGAGAATATCCCCGAAGGAATGAAAAATCTTGCCTTTCATTTTGTTTATCAATCTGATGATCGTACTCTTACCGATAAAGAAGTAGATGAAATCCAGAAAAAGATTGTCTGGGAATTAGAAAATGAATTGGGCTGGCAAATACGTAAGTAAAAATTTTCAATTTTCAATTCCCAATTTTCAATCAATTTTCAATTCCCAATTTTAAAATTAAATCATTAAAAATTCATTAGAAATTTAAAATTAGAAATTGAAAATTTAATTTTATGGTTCGCAAAAAAAACAAAATAAAAAAAATAGTGAAAAGGGAAGAACCAAAATCAACTTACGAAGCTAAGGATATTTATGTTTTAGAGGGGTTGGAGCCAGTTCGTCGGAGACCAGGAATGTATATTGGCTCTACCGGACCTGATGGGCTACACCATTTGATATATGAATGCTGCGATAACGCTTTAGACGAATTTATGGCTGGTTTTGGCAATGAGATGATGGTTATTCTTCTTACTAATAACCGAGTAAATGTTACTGATAATGGGAGAGGGATTCCGGTGGAAAAACATCCTCAGACCAAAAAATCTGCTTTAGAAACCGTAATGACTACTCTTCATGCCGGGGCAAAATTTGGAGGAAAGAGTTATACCATTGCCGGAGGGCTTCACGGGGTGGGGGTGTCAGTAGTTTGCGCTCTTTCTTCTTGGACAAGAGTTGAGGTGGCTCGTCAAGGCAAGCTCTGGGCTCAGGAGTATTCAAGAGGAAAAGTCACTACTTCAGTAAAATTAGTAGGTAAAAGCCCCAAAGGAATTACTGGAACTAGTGTTACTTTTGAGCCCGATTCTCAAATTTTTAAGGAGATTAAGTTTGATTGGAAAAAAATCCTAAACCACCTTCGCCAGCAGGCTTATTTAACTAAAGGGATAAGAATAAAAATAGTAGATGAAAGAGAAGAAGAAAAACAAAAAGAAAAACAAAAAGAATATAGTTTCTATTTTGACGGAGGGATTATTTCTTATGTTAAATATCTTACCAAAGAACAGCACCCAATCCATTCTAAGATTTTTTATTATCAGAAAGAAGCAAAGGATATTTTAGTAGAGATAACTTTTCGTTATACCAAAGACATTGAATCAGAAGAAGTAGGATTTGCTAACAATATTTACACAGGAGAAGGAGGAATGCATTTAACTGGATTCAGAAGTGCCTTTACTCGAGGTCTCAATGATTATGCTCGGAGGAATAATTTTTTAAAAGAGAAGGAAGAGAATTTTTCGGGAGAGGATGTTAGGGAAGGATTAACTGCTATAGTTAGTGTAAAATTAAAGGAACCTCAGTTTGAGGGTCAGACAAAAGCCAGATTAGGGAATCCGGAAGCCAGAACGGCAGTAGAAATAGCTCTCTCCGAAGGGTTAGAAGAATGGTTGGAGAAAAACCCCCAGGATGCTCGAGAAATTATTGGGAAATGTTCCGCTTCAATGAAAGCCCGAAAGGCAGCCAAGACCGCTAAAGAAGCAGTTTTAAGAAAAGGACTATTAGAAGGGTTAGCTCTTCCGGGGAAACTGGCTGATTGTATTTCTCGAAAACCAGAGGAATCAGAATTGTTTATAGTGGAAGGCGATTCGGCCGGAGGCTCGGCCAGGCAGGGGAGAGATCGCCACTTTCAAGCCATTCTACCTCTTCGGGGGAAAATTCTAAATGTCGAAAGGGCCTCTCTTAGTAAAATTCTTGCTTCTAAAGAAATAAAAGCCCTGATCATTGCCTTAGGTTCAGCAATTTCTCAGGATTTTGACATAAACAAATTAAGATATCATAGAATAATTTTAATGAGTGATGCTGACTCTGACGGTAACCATATCAAGACCTTGCTTTTAACTTTGTTCTATCGATATTTTCCTCAGATAATTGAAAGAGGTTATCTATATATTGCCCAGCCACCTCTCTATAAAATTCAGTCCGGTAAAAATATAGAATATACTTACAGTGAAGAAGAAAAAGAGAAAATTTTGAACAAAATAAAAAAAGAAAAAGGCGAAGAAGTCCTAACAAAAATTTCTATCCAGCGCTACAAAGGATTGGGAGAAATGAATCCTTCTTTGCTTTGGGAAACGACTATGGATCCTGAAAAAAGAATATTGAAAAAAGTAACTATTGAGGATGTCCAGGAAGCGGACCGAATCTTTGATATTTTAATGGGAGAGGAAGTTTCTTCTCGGAAGAGATTTATCCAAACTCATGCCAAAGAGGCCCAAAATATTGATATTTGATTGACATTTGACATTTTTTTTCGTTGGGCATATATTAAAGATGTAAGCCCGATCGGGCTTTTTAAAATGGATTATGAATATTAATAGATTACCAAAAAAAACTATTTCTTTCCTTAAAGAAGTAAGGGTAGAAATGAAAAAAGTAACTTGGCCCACCCGAGAAGAAACAATAAAATACACCTTAATTGTAATTGGAACCAGTGCTGTAGTTGCTGTCTTTTTAGGGGGCCTTGATTTTATATTTACTTGGTTGCTAAATAAATTTATATTCTAATATGCCAAGACAACAGGTACAATTAGGTAAAAACTGGTATGTATTACATACTTATTCTGGATACGAAGATGCAGTGGCTCGGAATTTAAAACAGCGCATCGAAAGTTTAGGCATGGAAGATAAAATTTTTAATGTTTTAGTTCCCAAAGAAAAAAAGATTAAAATAAAAAACGGAAAGAGAAGAACAGTTGAAGAAAAGATTTATCCCGGTTATGTTTTAGTAGAAATGGTTGTTACTGATGATTCTTGGTATGTAGTAAGAAATACGCCTCAAGTTACTGGTTTTGTTGGTTCAGGGACTACTCCCATTTCCGTTTCGAAAAAAGAAATCGAATTTCTCCAAAAAAGAATGGGCGTGAAGGAGCCAAAGTATAAAATTGAAGTCAAGGCAGGAGATTCAGTAAAAATCATCGATGGGCCCTTTAAGGATTTTGATGGAAAAATAAGCGAGATAGACAAAGAAAGAGGAAGGGTAAAAGTTTTGGTAAGTATTTTTGGGAGAGAAACGCCAGTGGAATTGGATTTTTTACAAATAAAGAAAATTTAACATGAAAAAAATTAAAACAATTATAAAATTACAGATTCCGGCTGGTCAAGCCAATCCCGCTCCTCCAATTGGGCCGGCTTTAGGTCAACATGGTTTAAACATTGCTGAATTTTGCCAGAAATTTAATGAGGCGAGTAAATCTCAATCTGGCAGTATTATTCCCGTAGAAATTACTGTTTATGAAGACCGAAGTTACGATTTTAAACTAAAGACCCCTCCGGCTTCGGATCTTTTGAAGAAAGCAGCTGGCATTGAGAAGGGCTCGGGCGAACCCCATAAGACAAAAGCAGGGAAAGTAACTAAATCTCAAATTCGGGAGATTGCCCAGAAAAAAATAGAGGATTTAAATGCCGATTCCCTTGAAGCAGCTGAAAAAATAATTGAGGGAACAGCCAAATCAATGGGAATCGAAATAAAATAATAAAAATGAGGCCGTCTAAAAATGAATATTATTTGAATATTGCCAAGGAGGTTGCTTCAAGATCCACTTGTTTTCGAGTTAAGGTAGGAGCGGTAATTGTTAGAGATGATCAAATTGTGGCTACCGGTTATGCTGGCGCTTCAAGAAAAACAAAATCTTGTTTTGACAGAGGAAATTGTTTAAGGGATCAGCTAAAGATTCCCCATGGCCAACGTTATGAGATTTGTCGTTCGGTTCACGCCGAGCAAAATGCGATTATTAATTCAGCCAGAGCCGGGGTTTCTCTTCTGGGAGGAGATATGTATATGTACATCGAAAATTCTAAAGGAGAAAAAGTTGACTCTTTCCCTTGTTTTATTTGCAAAAAGATGATTATTAACGCTGGTCTAAACCGAATGATTTGCTCTACTAAAGAAGGCAAAATGAAAATATTTTTAGTGAGTAATTGGGTAAAAGAGTGGCAAGAAAAGGATATTTTAGATGATAAACATCAATATGGAAAAGATCAAGACAGAAAAGACTAAAAGTAAGTTTGTATGCAAAAAAATTCTTATCCAGGAAAATTTATTGTTTTTGAGGGCCTTGATGGTTCGGGTCAATCAACTCAAGCAAATTTATTAAAGGAGTTTTTAATTGAAAAAGACCAGGAAGTTATTTTAACTAAAGAACCCACGGAAGATTCTCAGGCAGGAAGAAAGATTAGAAAAACTCTTGATAAAAAAATAAAAATTGGACCAACCCAATTACAAAAATTATTTACTCAAGATAGGAAAGAGCATTTAGGGAACTTAATTATTCCTATTCTGAAACAAGGGAAAATAGTGATTTCTGATCGCTATTTTTTTTCCACTTTTGCCTTTGGTGTTTCTGATGGTCTGAATCTCGATTGGTTAATTAAAATAAATGATAAATTTTTGCTGCCAGATATAACTTTTATTTTGGAAGTTTCTCCTGAGGTCTGCATCCAGCGTATTAAAAAAAGAGGGAACAAAATAACTCTTTTTGAAGAAAAAGAAAAGCTGGCTAGGGTTTGGGAGGCCTACAAAGTCTTGCCAAATCGTTTTAAGAATGTTTATATAATGGATAGTCAGAAACCGATAAGTGAGGTTTTCAGTCAGATAAAAAAAATAGTTCATTCCAAATTAAATCTTTGAAAGGAGAAAGAAATTGAATAAACCAGAAAATAGTTTAAGGGCTTTGCAGGAGATGTTCAAAAGCATTTATGATGAGCATAATCGGGAATTTTATGACGACAAAGACTTGCTATTGAGAATAAATGAAGAACTGAGTAGAGTTGATGAGTTGATGAGGAAAGAGAATCTAGCCGGGGTAATTCAGTATCTTCCACGACTCTTTGCCTGGTTGGTGACTTTTGCCAACAGAGTTGATATAAACATATCAGAAGCTCTTTGGGAAAAATATCCTGGAGTTTGCCCTTATTGCCTGAAAAAACGAAATTGTATGTGTATAACCCAGGAGACAAAATATACAGCCCAGAGACCGGAGTTAAAAAAAATTAGAGAAGGAAGAAAAAATGTGCCGCAATCCTTGACCGAATGGCAACAACTACTGGCCAATATTTATGGCAAGGTCAACAAGGTGCAAATGCTGATTCAAGTTTGGCTGCATGTTTCGGAAGAGATTGGGGAGATTTGTCGGGCTTTCCGAAGGAGGTTTGATAACAATCTAAGAGAAGAATTGGCCGACGCTACAGCTTGGATATTGTCTACTGCCACTAAATTAGGAGTAGATCTGCAACAATTGGTTTTACAGCGCTATCCCGGCTGCTGTGATGTTTGCGGTAAAGAAAAATGCCAATGCGAAATTCTTTAAAGGAGTCTGAAAGATGGAGATACTTAAAAATGCAGGGAGCCACAAAATTCTGGCAATAATGTGCGGTTTGGACGGGGGAACACCACTTCAATTAATTGAAACGGCTGGCCGGACCGCCTACCAATCAAGAGCAAAAATTACTGATGATTCTGCGGCTAAATTCGTAGAGATGCTTCGAAAAAAAGGCCATCACAGCGTTCTTGAGCATTCTTCAATGACGGTTGAGTTTAATGATGTTTCAAGAGGGTTAACTCATGAGTTGGTTCGGCATCGCTTAATGAGTGTTACCCAGGAGTCAACCCGGTACGTCGATGAAAGTGATTTTAAAGTAGTTATCCCGCCGGATAAAGATGCCGAGGAAAAATTGGTAGAATTGACTCTATCAAATGGTCAAAAAATAAAAGTTTCTTTTCAGGATTGGATGATTTTAAACGAACAGATGTATCGAGGGTTAAGGAAAGCCGGCTGGCCTACTCAAGATGCTCGGCAGGTTTTGCCAATTGGAATTAAATCTCAGATTGTAGTTACTACTAACTTTCGTGAGTGGCGGCATATATTTAAGATGAGGACTCCACCTACTGCTCATTGGGAAATCAGACGAGTGATGGTCAATCTTCTGAAGGATGTTCAGAAACGAGTGCCAGTGATTTTTGATGATTTTGAGATTACTGAAGATGGCAAAAGCGCCAAATTAAAGGGTTCTTAAAAAGGACCCTTTTTCTTTTTTCAATAATTTTGTTAAAATAAGATAATATGAACTACGCAAAATTTATTGACCATACTAATATAAGAAGAGGAGCCAAGGCCTTTGATGTAAAAAAAACCTGTCAAGAGGCAAAAAAATACGGATTTAGAGGAGTTTGTGTAAATCCTCAATGGGTTAAATTAACCAAAAAAGAGCTAAAAGGAACAAATATTAGAGTAGTTGTTTTGGTTGATCCTCCAATGGGACAGAGTTCTCATAATAAAAGAGTAGCCATGGCTAAAAAAGTCAAGAGAGACGGGGCTGATGATTTAGATATAGTAATAAATATTGTTGATTTGAAATATGAAAAATATGACAAAGTTTTAAAAGATTTAAAAGAAATTGCTAAAATTTTGCCAACCAAAGTAATTATTGGGAGTGGGTATTTAACTGATAAAGAAGTAATAAAGGCCTCGGAATTAGTAAAAAAATCAGGGGCTTTTTGTGTTAAAACCTCTACTTTTAAAGATCCTTTGGACCATTTTGAATTAAAAGAAAAAGCCAAGCATTTAAGGATAATGAAAAAATCAGCCCCTGGTCTTAAAATTAAAGCGGCTGGCAATATTAAAACTTTAAAAGACCTTAAAATGATGGTTGGAGCCGGAGCAGATATTATTGGAACAAGTACTGGAGTAGAGATTATTAAAGAAGCAAAAAATTTAAGTTTCAAGTTTTAAGTTATATGTTTCAACCAATTGTTGGCCTGGAAATCCATGTTGAACTAAAGACAAAAACAAAGATGTTTTGTTCTTGCCTTAATGATTCCGATGAGAGGTATCCTAATGTTAATGTTTGTCCAGTTTGCATGTCCCACCCAGGGACGCTTCCAGTAATTAATAAAGAGGCAGTAAAAAAGGTAATTAAAACTGGTCTTGCTCTTCATTGCCAGATTCCCGAATTTTCTAAATTTGACCGGAAAAATTATTTTTACCCTGATTTACCTAAAGGATACCAGATAAGTCAATATGATACACCGTTATGTAAAGGAGGATTTTTAAATTTAGGGGAAAGAAAAATAAGAATAACTCGTGTTCATTTAGAGGAGGATACGGGACGATTAGTTCATCCAGAGGGCACTGATTATTCTTTAGTTGATTTTAATCGAGCAGGGATTCCTTTAATGGAGCTGGTTACTGAGCCAGATTTAAGGTCAGCCGAAGAAGTTAGAAAGTTTGCTCAGGAATTCCAGCTTATTTTGCGTTATCTTGATGTTTCCGATGCTGATATGGAAAAGGGGCAGATGCGGGTTGAAGTTAATATATCACTTCAACACAAATCCCAAATCCCAAACACCAAATCCCAAACAAATCCCAAATCACAAATTCCAAAACCCAAATTAGGCACTAAAGTAGAGATTAAGAATCTAAATTCTTTTCGGGTAGTTGAAAAAGCAATTGATTATGAAATTAAACGCCAGAGTAAATTATTAGAGCAGGGCGAGAAGATAATCCAAGAAACTCGGGGCTGGAATGATATAAAACAAATTACCGTGAGCCAAAGAAAAAAAGAAGAGGCCAATGATTATCGTTATTTTCCTGAGCCAGATTTGCCACCTTTGGAAATCTCAAAGAAATATGTTCAGGAAATAGAATCTGAGATTCCGGAACTTCCTCAGCTTAGAAGAGAAAGATTTAAAAAAGAATATAAGTTGAAAGAAAAAGAAATTGAGATTTTTGTTCAAAATAAAGATATTGGAGAATACTTTGAAAAAGTAATGTCTGAACTTAAAAATTGGGTTAAACCCCCACACCAAGATTTTGGTAGTGGGGGTAAAGAGGCAGAAATTAAACTCCAAATTAAAGAAAAAGAATTTGATAATTTAACTAAACTTGCTACAAACTATATTTTAACTGATCTCCAAGCTCTTTTTAAAAAAGGTTCAGTTAGGGGAGAGGATTTTTTAATTACTCCGGAAAATTTTGCTGAATTTATTAGTTTAATCTGGAAAGGAGAGATTTCTTCTCGAGTGGCTAAAGATATTTTAAAAGAGATGTTTGCCAAAGGAGGAGATCCTTCTCAGATTATTGAAGAAAGAGGACTGAAGCAGGTAAGTGATGAAAGCCAATTAGAAGAAATTGTTAATAAAATAATAAAATCAAATCCTCAACCAGTAAAAGATTACCAAGAAGGAAAAGAAAATATCCTCCAGTTTTTGATAGGGCAGGTTATGCGAGAAACAAGAGGAAAAGCAAATCCAAAGATTATCCAACAACTTCTGACAAAAAAATTAAAATCTTAGAATAAATTAATATAGAGAAAGCCAAAAGGTTCAAATTGCTGCGATCGCAGGAATTTGAACCTTTTAGGAATCCTCAAGAAACTTTCTAATAAGATTAATAGCTTCATTTCTTGTTTTTATCCACTCAATTCTTTTATCAGATTTAAACCAAGTCATTTGTCTTTTAGTAAATTGTCTTGTGTGTAGTTTTATTTTTTCTTTAACTTCATTTTTTTTAATTTTTCCTTGAAAATAATCACACCATTCTTGATAACCAATAGCCTGAAGCGCAGGAGTTTTCCAACTGTATTTTTTAACTAAACTTTTTACTTCGTTTTCCAAGCCCATTTTTATCATTTTATCTACTCTTTTTGAAATTCTTTTATCTAATTCTTTTTTATCTATTTTTATCCCAATTTCTAAAACATCAAAGAGGGCCCTTCCTTCCTTTTTTTGTTTTGAGAAAGGAATTTTAGTAAATTGGCAAACTTCTATCGCCCGAATTAATCGTCTTTTATTTCCTTTATCAATTATTTTAGCTCCCTTGGGGTCTAATTTTTGATAAATTTTAAATAAAACTTTTGTTGATTTCTTTTCTAATTTTTCTCTTAATTTTTTTTGAGGAATAACTTTGGGAAAATTAAGGTTATCAACGATAGATTTAATATAGAGTCCTGTTCCTCCTACCAAAAATGGTATTTTTTTTCTTTTTTGAATTTCTTTAATTTTTTTAACTGCTAATCTTTTATAAATTGCCACATTAAATTCCTCATTTAGCCGAACTACATCAATTAAATAGTGAGGAATTCGCCGAGTTAAAGGCTTTGCCGTGCCAATGTCCATTTCTTTATAAACCTGTCTTGAATCAGCCGAGATAATCTCGACACCCTTTATTCTAAATCTCTTTTTAGATTGTCCTGAGGACATTCGGCTGAGCTCAGTCGAAGCCCTGAGTCGAAGGGCTAATCTTACTGCTAATTCCGATTTTCCAGAGGCCGTAGGCCCCAAAATTACTATTAGTTTAGCTCTTGACATATTTTTTAAGAGGAATATAATACAATTAAGGTTAGGAAACTGCCTAATCTAAGTGAAACCGATAACCGCTTGTGGCAATAAAGCCACAAGTATAAAAGAAAGGAGTTGTCCTATGAGGGCATTTCACCTTGCAGTATCTTGTAGTACATTAAAATATAATTCCACCGTTCACCTGATCGCTGATGGGTAACACCCCGGGAGTCCAGGTGGGTAGACTAAATTATCTTCTTTATAATACTACTACAAGAGATAGTTTAGTCTAAAGTGAGGTCGCAGAGGGAGAGGATTTGAGACGGTCTCGGAATCTTAAGAGGATAATTTTGTTCTTCTTTTGCTTTCCAGATAGTTTAAAAGGAGAGAGAAAACCCCGGAATTTAAGGAATATGGGGATAACATACATATAAGTCTTCGATAAATCTCCTTCGTGTCTCCCGTGTTCCCTCTGCGATCCACTAATTTCTACTGTTATTTTTAGACAAATGGAACGTTTCAAGTTTGACTCCAAGATAAAAACGTTCCCGGCTAATGGAGTGCTTCAGAAGAAGCGCTCCATTTTATTATTTCTTTTTTAGAGTTCCTTTTAATCTCCAAGGAAGAGCATCAATAACTTTCGCTTTTACAAACTGTCCCACTAATTCCTGATTCCTGATTCCTGATTCCTGATTTATGATTTTTATACTTTTATAACTTTTAGTTTTTCCAATTAGAAATCCATTTTTGATCTCATTGACCAGTACCTCTACCTTTCTTCCGATATATTTTTTATTATTTTTTAAGGCAGTTTTTTCTAAAATTTTAGTGAGTTCTTTCCATCTTTTTTTCTTTTCTTTTTGGGGAACATTATCTTTTAATTTTGAGGCAGCTGTTTCTGACCTCTCTGAATATTGAGAAATATAAGCCATATCATACCTTGTTTCTTTAAAAAGTTTTAAGGTGTTTTGAAATTGTTTTTTTGTTTCGCCGGGGAAACCAACAATGGCGTCAGTAGATAAAGTTATATTAGGAATTTTTTTTCTAATTTTTTTAACCAAATTTTTGTATTGACTTATTGTATAAGGTCTATTCATTTTTTTTAAAATTTCATTATCACCTGATTGAACTGGCAGATTTAGATAAGGAGTGATTTTTTTTGATTTTGCCATTACTTCAATTAACTCATCTGAAAAATCCCTTGGATGAGAAGAAGTAAATCTAATCCAAAAATCTCCGGTAATATTATCAACCATTCTAAGTAATTTTGGGAAATTTATTTCTGCGTTGTTCTGCGTATTGTTCTGCGTGGTTCCGCGTTGAATTCCGTAGGAATTCACATTTTGGCCCAAAAGCCAAATTTCTTTATAACCTCTTTTTACTAAATTTTTAACTTCGTAAATAATTTCCTCAACTGGCCGGCAAATTTCTGAACCTCTAACATAAGGAACAACACAATAAGAGCAA
>DAOWIS010000036.1 GCA_030640805.1 bacterium
CTCTGAGAGATCGGGAGCCAATCTGGTTGGTGTTGCTGTCCTTGCGTCAATACTGTCCCAACATCTGACCTCAATTTGTATCCCAAAATCTCTTTTCCCGTCTCGCGTCCCTGTAACTCTATCCTGATGTAAGATGGATAGATACTGAAAAGCTCCGGTTTTTGCCAGCTCTTCTTCAATAATAACAGTTGCTTTCCTTACTATTGCTACTCTTTCGGGTGTAACCTCTCCAATTATTCTTGTAGCAAGGGCAGGACCTGGGAAGGGTATTCTGTTATATATAGATTCTGGCAAACCAAGCGCTTGGGACACCTTTCTTATCCCGTCTTTGCGAAGTTGCACCAAGGGTTCAATGATTTGATATCCAAATGCTTCTTGAGGATCGATACCAAGCTGAACAAAGATATTATGCTGTCTCTTAATTCTTGCAACTGTTTCCTGCACATCGGTTAAATTGGTTCCCTGTAAAAGATATTTGGCACCACTCTCTCTAACGAGTTTACCAAAAACCTCTTTATAAAAAGTTTGAGTAACAGCTTCTCTTTTTTCTTCTGGATCAGTAATGCCTTTCAGGGCAGCAAAGAATTCGTTTCCGGCGTCAATTATTTCAACAGGAACACCTATTTCTCCGAAAATCGAAGAAACTTGCTTGGCTTCGTCTTGTCTCATTAAGCCATTATCTATGAAATATGTTTTGAGCCGACTACCCAACGCTCTGTGTCCTAAAAGGGTCACTACTGAGGAATCAACTCCACCAGAGAGAGCAGTAATAACAATACTACTTCCAACTGCTCTTGATATTTCGTTTACTTTTTCATCTATAAATCTTTCGGCATCTAACTCACCAACTTTTATTTCTTTGATTCCCATTATCATACCTCCTTTCTGTTCTATTTTTCTGGTTAAATTCTTTTGCTAAAGATCTATGTAATAGATTACTAAATCATTCAAAATTTGTCAATAAAAAACCCGAGAAAACATATCTCGGTAAATTAGCTCCCACGCTGCGACTCGAGCTGAGGCCTCTCGGTCGCTCGAACCCTTCAATAAATTCAGGGTAAACCGCGCACAACGATACTGCGGGGCCTGAACGCTATTAGAACCTATTTTATGAGTACAAAAGAGTATACGTATTAAGCCTCTTAATTTTTAGCAAAGATCGAGAATTTTTGGAACAAAAATTCGGAGAAGTCAGCCGAGGGACACTTAAGATCTTTTATTTTTCAAAAAGTCTAATAACTTTCTTGAATTAATTACTAAAGCCCCATAATATTTTTCATAGAAGGCCATGTCCTTCTTTTTATTCCCCAAGCTTTCTAAGCAATCTTTAACAGTAATAACGTAAAAACCATTCATAAATCCGGAACGCGCAGTTGAATCAACACATACATCGCTAGAAAAACCAGTAAGAATTAAGAATTTGATGTTATTGGATTTCAACCATTTAAGTAATTTAGGATTTGTAAAGGCATCGTAACGATGTTTAACAAAGATTTGATCATTTTTTTCTGGATTAATCTTATAAAATTTTGAGCCCCAAGCCCTAGATAAACATAATTTATCTAAGCCATATTTTTTATTTCTTTCATAAATATTTTGGGTTAAAAATTTTTTATCGTAAATCCCCTTTATGAAGGCTATTGGTATACCGAATTTTCTTGCTTCGTCAATAAAATTAATTATTTTTGGAACAGTTTTTCGAATATTAAAAACATCTATTCCGATATTACTAAAAACGCCGCTCTCCGAACAAAAATCATTCTGAATATCTATTACCAGTATCGCTGAATTTTCTATTTTTAGTTTTTTAATATCCATGATGGAATGTTAGGCTACATAGTTTATTTATCTTTTTATTTTCCGGTGCCCCGAGGCTGATTGGACATAACTCGTTTTTATACGAAGTGTTTTCGTTAAAACACTTTTAAATTTTCTTAATTTTTTCTTTCATTATTTCATTCTACCAAAAAATCGCCCAAAAGGCGATTTTTGACCCGGCTCGGTCGCTCGAACCCTTCAATAAATTCAGGGTAAACCGCGCACAACGATACTGCGGCGGCTCTATTCGAACCGGTCCGGTCTCGAAAATAGTTCGAACACATTTCGCCGCCGAAGGCGGCGAAAACAAACCTCAGTAATCTGCGGCTTGTCCGCCGCTAAGAGGATTTATGGAAATTTGAATTTATCACCTAATTTTACTTAAATCACTATTAAGAACCATCGGCTGCATGGCTTTAATTTGACAAATTAGTAATCTTATTCACTTACTGTATGAGAAAGAAGTTCCAAAGGATATTGTTTGTCCGCAAAATAATCCTTAACCATTTTTTTAATATCTAAATCTCGAAGAGTATTTTTATCCATCTTATCTATTTCTTCTGGTGAGAACCACTTTGTTTCCGAAACATCATTGTGAAGTTTTCCCACCTTTTCTTTAGAAATGTTGCCAATAAAAATAATCTTTATAGGATGTGGTGTAATATTAAATTTCTTTCTAAGTTCCTTCCTAAATAGTGAATATACCCCCAGAATATGAGTCGGTATGAACTGAAAACCAGTTTCTTCTTCAACTTCTCTTTTAACTGCCTCAATCGGGTTCTCGCCTACCTCAATCCAACCTGCTGGATGATTCCATTGTCCTTTAGCCGTTTCTTTTGTTTCTCTTACTAAAAGAATTTTTCCATCTTTCTCTATTATTGCTCCTGCTACACCGAATGTTTGAGAAAAAATACGTGCCATATTGTTTTAGTTAATTATATTTCATCCTACCAAAAACCGCCTTCATGGCGATTTTTGGTAGCATTGTTATTCAATATTTTTAAAATCTCCATTTAAAATAATAGGGTTCATTCCAATTATTTCAGCTTCGTAAGGCATTTTAGGAATAGGATTAAGTAAAAAAATTTTCTTCCCTAAGATATAAGCAAATCCTATTTCTAAAAAAGA
>DAOWIS010000027.1 GCA_030640805.1 bacterium
ACGAAAAGGCTTCTTCTGTCTTACTACCACTGCTTTCACTATATCCTTCTTTTTAACCTGGCGACGAGGCTCTGCTTTTTTTACTGAACCTACTATAATATCACCAATTTGAGCATAGCGCCGTCGAGTTCCGCCTAGAATTTTAAAACACCGAATAATCTTTGCTCCAGTATTATCAGCCACTTTTAAATTAGTACCATTCTGGATCATATTTAAACTCAAAATTCAAAATGCCTGCCCGCAATGCTTTCAGCATAGCTGATGCAGGCGGGTAAAATGATAAGTTAAAAACCAAAATATAAATTTTAAATTCTCAATTTTAAATTTTAAGTGAATTTTCAATTCTTTAATTTTCAATTAATTTAATTATTTAATCATTTAAAATTGATTTAAAATTAGAAATTTAATATTTAATATTCTTTCTGCGTTTTGATATTTGATTTTTGAATTTTTCCTATTACTTCCCACCTCTTTCCTCTACTCAATGGTCTCGTCTCCTTAATTATAACTTTATCGCCTATTTTATATTCGCTTTTTTCATCGTGAGATTTATATCTCTTTCTAACCTTAAATCTCTTTCGATACTTCGGATGTTTTTTTATCCGAACTACTTCAACTACTACTGTTTTTTGCATCTTATTAGAGATGACTGTGCCAATTAATTGTCTCTTAGGCATATTATTGTTTTAGCAATGTTAGTATTCTAGCAATATCTTTTTTTAACTTTCTAATTTCTCTGTGGTTTTTGACCTTCCCTCCAGTTAAATTAAATCGCAACCCTCGAAGCTTATTCTGGTTTTCTGTTAAAAGTTTATCTAATTCAGATTTTGTTTTTTGTCGCAATTCAGGTATTTTCATAAACCGATAGGAATCACGAATACTTGAAACATTCGTAAATTCGAGTGTAATTCGTAATTAGGGTCGCGTTATAAACCTAGTCTTAATGGGTAATTTATCTCCGGCTTTTTTTATTGCTTCGGCTGCTATCTCTTTTGAAACTCCATCCATTTCAAAAATAATTCTCCCTGGTTTTACAGGCACTACATAATAATCAACACTTCCTTTGCCTCCTCCCATTGGTACTTCTACTCCTTTTGTGGTTACTGGCTTGTCAGGAAAAACTCTAATCCAAATTTTACCTCCTTTTCTTATATAACGAACCAACACTCTTCTAGCCGCCTCAATTTGACGAGAAGAAAGCCAAACCGACTCCTCAGTCTTTAAGCCAAAAGAGCCAAAATTTAATTCGGTCCCTCGAGATGCTTTCTTTATCTTAGAACGACCTTTTTGCCATTTACGATGTTTAACTTTTTTAGGAAACAACATAATTCAAGATTATATGATTATTCCTTAACGAATCAAGGTTCTGCCGAGTGTTAGCGAGGCAGATTCTTATGTGTTATTCAAGGTATTCGCCTTTATATACCCATACCTTTACTCCAATTACTCCGTAGGTAGTGTTGGCTTTAGTATAAGCATAGTCAATGTCGGCTCTTAGGGTCTGAAGAGGAATTTTCCCTTGAGTCAAATGTTCTTCTCTAGCCATCTCTGTCCCACCCAATCTCCCTTTCACCATTATTTTTACTCCTTTAACTTCTTTATTTTGCATCACTCTGTCTCTGGCTCTTTTTATTACTCTTCTAAAAGGAATCCGTCTTTTTAACTCAGAGGCAATCTCAGCAGCTACTAAAGAAGCAGAAATTTGGGGTTTTCTAATCTCTTCGGCGTCGATTTTAATTTCTTTTTTTTGAAAAAAAGAAATTTTCTCTTGTAATTTTTTTTGTAATTCCTTCTGAAGATTCTCTATTTCTTTTCCTCCTCTCCCAATAATAAGGCCTGGTCTAGCTGTTTTAATTTTAATATTAACCTTATTGCCAAAACGTTCTATCTCTATATCTTCTACTGCTGCTTTCTCTAATTTTTTTTGAAGAAAATCTTTAATAGCAAAATCTTCCTCCAAAAATTGACGATATTTTTTCTTGCTAAACCATCGTGATTTCCAGGAGGTACTATGACCTAATCGAAAAACTATTGGATGAACTTTATGCGCCATGTGTCATTTTTGTTTTTGAAGCCGAGCCTAAAAGGCGACGGCTGAAAAACTACAAAACTGAGCATCGAGCACATAAATCCTTATGTGCTCGGTAAAGGTTTTGTTCCTAAATTTTCTTCGTGTCTAACGCTCAAAAATTTAGACAAAGCCCCTTACATACTCTTGCGACGGAATATTTTAGGAAGAAATTTTGTCTTAAGTCTAATTTTCTCTTTTTTGGCTGGTTTTTTCCACTTTTCTTTCGGTTTTTTTCGAGCAACAGATTTCGGAGATTCTCTTTCTTTCTTCTCTAACTTCTTTCCCTTGGCTACTTCTTTTTCTCTCTTAATTTTTTTCTTGGGAATTATTTTTGTTTTTTTCTTTTCTTCAAGAATCAAAGTGATATGACTTGTCCTCTTAATAATAGGAGAAGCCACTCCTCTGGCTCTTGGCATCCATCTCTTTAAACTTGGTCCTTGATTTACTAAAATGTTAGATATAAATAAATTTTCTTTGTCTAAATCAAAATTATTCTTAGCATTGGCTGCTGCTGATTTTAACAATTTCAAAAGAAGCCGAGCAGATCTTTTTGATAAAAAATTTAACTGATTTTCTGCCCCTATTACTTCCATTCCTTTAATTAAATCCGAAATTTGACGGACTTTTCTTGGAGAAATTCGTAAATAATTAAGTTTGGCAATTGTTTTCATACTTGTAGAAGCTGATTATTCTTTTTTTTCTTTCTCCCGTTCTTTGGATTTGGACTCTAATTCTCTTTGGATTTTACCTCCATGTTTTGTAAATTTCCGAGTGGGAGCAAATTCTCCTAATTTATGACCAATCATTTCTTCGGTTATGAATACGGAAATATGCTCTTTGCCGTTATGAACACCAAGGGTAAAACCAATCATTTCTGGTGAAATCGTAGAAGCCCGTGACCAGGTTCTAATTACTGCTTTATCGCCCGGTTTAAGCTTGGATATTTTTTTTAGTAATTTCGGGTCAACATAAGGACCCTTCTTAAGGCTGCGAGCCATAAACTAAAATTCTAAATGACAAAATCTAAATGTCAAATGAATGATTAAATGTTAAATGTTAAAATAATAATAATTTAATCATTTAGACATTGGTCATTGATTTGACATTTGACATTTGTCATTAGGCATTTGGCATTTTACTTTCGCTTTTTCTTCTTTCTTCTCTTGACAATAAATTTATCTGAATATTTCCCTTTTTTTCTAGTTTTTACTCCTAAAGCCGGCTTGCCCCAAGGAGTTTTGGGATGTTTCAAGCCAATCGACGCCCGTCCTTCTCCTCCTCCATGAGGATGATCACAGGGATTCATTGCCGAGCCTCTAACATGGGGTCTTCTTCTCAACCAGCGATTTCTTCCGGCTTTTCCTATAACAATTGTGTTATGTTCGGGATTAGAAATAAAGTTAATTGTAGCGTAAGAATCTTCTGGAACTTTTCTTATTTCTGAAGAAGGAAGTATTAAAGTTACATAACCGCCTTCAGAAGAAAGAATCTTAGCTCCGTCACCAGCTGACCTTGTCAATTTTCCTCCTCTACCCGGAACAAGTTCAATATTATGGACGAAAGTTCCCGTTAAAATATTTTTTAATTTCATTCTATTTCCTGGTTTTAATTCGGTTTTTTCGTCACAAATAATTTCATCGTCTACTTTTACATCCTGGGGAGTTAAAATATATCGAACATCTCCATCTTGGTATTGAACCTGACTTATAAAACAAGTTCTGTTGGGATCATATTCAATAGAAATTATTTTACCCGGAATCCCCAATTTTTCTTGGCCAAAATCAATAACTCTATATTTCTTCTTGCCACCTCCGCCTCGATGACGAACAGTAATCCTTCCTTCTCGGTTCCTTCCGGCTTTTTCTTTTATGCTCAAAGTTAACCTCTTTAGAGGCTTCACTTTACTAAGAACACTATAGTCAATTCCGGTCATTTGCCGACGACCAGGAGTAACTGGCTTGTACTTCTTCATAATATTATCTTGGTGCTACATCAATCTTCTCACCTTTAGCCAATCTTACTATGGCTTTTTTATAGCCCTTTTTCCATCCCTCGCTTTTGCCTAATCTTCTTCTTTTTCTGGGAATATTTATAATATTTACTGAATTAACTTTCACTCCGTAAAGTTGTTGAATGGCTTTTTTAACTTCCACCTTATTGGCTTTAGGCAAAACTTTAAATATATATTGATTTTTCTGAGCCAAATCTGTCGCTTTCTCTGTAATATGAGGCGCCTTTAAAGTTTTATAAACCAATTCAGAGATTTCTGGTTTTGCTTTTGGAATAGCGGTTCGAACTTTCTCTTCTTTGGGTTTCTCTTTTGCCTTTTTCTTAATTTTAACTTCCGGAGGTTTTTTGACCTCTTTTTTCTTCCTAAGTTTCTCTTTCTTTACTGGCTTCTTTTTTTTGAATATTCCTAACATACTCATTTTTATCTAAGGAAGGTTTCTTTGATGGTTTTTATCGCTTTTTTGGGTATTAACAAATATTTAAAGGAAAGTAAATCTAAAGCATTTAAATTCCGGGCTTCTATAGTTTCTATTTTTGGAATATTCCTTGCCGCTTTAATCACCTTCTCATCCTTCTTAGGCAAAACAATCAGCGTGCTTGGATTTTGGATTTTGGATTTTAGATGTTGGATTTTGGAAAGGATTTTTACCATCTCTTTTGTCTTAGGTTTTTCTAATTTTAAATCTTCTAAAATCCGCAATTCCTTATCTTTAACTTTGGCTGATAAAACCATAAATAAGGCCCTTTTTTTCATTTTCTTATTAATCTTTTTTTTATAATTTCTTTCTTTGGTTGGCCCAAAAGTCACCCCTCCGCCAACCCAAATCGGAGAACGAATTGAACCGTGTCTGGCTCTTCCTGTTCCTTTTTGTCTCCAGGGTTTCCTGCCGCCCCCCCGAACTTCTCCCCTGCCTTTGGTATGAGCAATAACTCTTCGACGATTAGCCATCTGAGAAACAACAACCTGATGAAGCAGATCGGGATTCATCTTCACCTCAAAAATCTCTTTGGGTAATCTAATTTGTTCAATCTCTTTTCCGTTTTGATTATAGGTCTTGCCAAGCATAATTTAATTTGTTATGATTATATTAATCTAGGAACGCGAATTTGACTTAAAAAAGGCAAAAAGGAGGTAAGCAATGAAATTCAAAGATTTGGAAGTCGGAGATAAGTTCATTAAAAAGCCATGTGATGATAATACTCAAAGCTCAGAAGAATGTTGTCTCCTTGTAAGAATGTTTCCCCCACACGAAAATTGTGCTCTTCAATTAGATATGGCTTCCATCGTTACCGTGTTTCCTGAAGAAAAAGTCATCAAAGTCATTGATTAAACTCAGGGAAATAATACTTACTAAATCCAAGTCCCGCGCTCGTAAGAGTTTGCGGGATTTTTTTATCCTCGGATTTCAAGTAGGGTGCCTTTTCTGCCTGGAATTGCACCGGAAACAGCCAAAAGATTATTTTTTTTATCAATTTTAATTATTTTTAAATTTTTAACTGTTATTCTCTCTCCGCCCATTCGGCCAGCCATTTTTTTTCCCTTAAAGACCCTTTCGGGAAAAGAAGAGCCAATTGAACCAGGAGCCCGGAGGCCATGCTTTGTCCCATGAGTTTTGGGAGAACCATGAAATCCCCATCTTTTAACTACCCCTTGAAACCCTTTTCCTTTGGAAATTCCAGAAACTTTTACCTTATCCCCTTCTTGAAAAATATCAACAGTTATTTCATCTCCAAGTTTCAAGTTACAAGTTTCAGGTTTCAAGAAGTGAAACTCCCTTAACCATTTAATGTTCTTATTCTCTAAATTTTTAAGATGCCCAGTTTGAGGTTTATTTAACTTCTTTTTTTTACCAAAACCAATCTGAATTGCTTGATAGCCATCTTTTTCCTTCGTCTTTATCTGGGTCACTAAACAAGGACCAGATTCAATTAAAGTTATTGGAATAACTTTTCCCTCTTTATTAAATACCTGCGACATTTCTAATTTCTGACCCAAGATGAATTTCATAAACATAGTGCTAATCTACAAATTTATGCGAATACCGCGAATGAAAAACTGGGCAGGTGCCCAGTTTTTCGAGGCAACTCTATTTATTATAAAATTTCAAATTTTTGAAGCATTTAAAAGAATATTCATAATTATTAATTTATTCGGATAATTCGGATGTTATTCGCAGATTGGAATCGCTTTTTTTACATCTTTATTTCTACATCAACCCCGGCAGGCAAATTCAGATTAGTTAAAGCATCAATAATCTTTTGGTTAGGATTTAAAATATCAATCAATCTCTTATGGACTCTCATTTCAAACTGCTCACGACTATCTTTATGAATAAAACTAGAGCGATTAACTGTATATTTATGAATTTCGGTAGGAAGAGGAATCGGTCCCATTACTTCTCCTCCCTGCTGCAAAGATATCTCAACAATCTGTTTAGCGCTATTATCAATTATCTTATGATCGTAGGCCCGAATTTTAATACGAAGCCTGAGCTTTATCTCAGCTTTAACATCTTCTTTTATCTTTTTTTTATCTAATGTCTTTTTGGCTGACATCTTAAAAGAACACTTTTATTTTACTTAACTATCTTTGTTACTACTCCGGCTCCAACAGTCCGACCTCCTTCTCTGATAGCAAATTTTTGTTTCTCTTCCAGGGCGATTGGTGCTATTAATTTAATTTTTAAACTAACAGTGTCTCCCGGCATAACCATTTCTGTTCCTTCTGGTAAAGTTACCTCTCCCGTAACATCAGTGGTCCGGATATAAAATTGAGGTTTGTAGCCACTGAAAAATGGAGTGTGTCTTCCACCTTCTTCCTTGGTTAAAATATAAGATTCGCCTTCAAATTCGGTATGGGGGGTAATAGTACCGGGCTTGGCTAAAACCTGTCCCCTTTCTATATCTTCTTTTTTAAGACCTCTAACTAAAATTCCTACATTATCTCCGGCCATCCCTTCATCTAAAGATTTATTAAACATTTCAACTCCAGTAACTACAGTTTTTACCGTATCTTTCAACCCTACCAATTCTACTTCGTCGTTTAAATGAACTATTCCTCTTTCAATTCTTCCGGTGGCTACCGTCCCCCTTCCTTCAATTGAGAAAACATCTTCAATCGCCAATAAAAATGGCTTATCTGTTTCTCTCACCGGCTCGGGAATAGAAGCATCTAAAGCATTTACTAATTCCATAATGGGCTTGGCATCTTCATCTTCAGCTGATTTTACATCGAGAGCTTTTAGAGCTGAACCCTTAATAATTGGAATTTTATCTCCCTCAAATTTATATTTAGTTAAAAGTTCTCTAACTTCTGATTCCACTAAATCGATTAATTCTGGATCATCCACCTGATCTATTTTGTTTAAAAAGACAACAATAGAAGGAACTCCTACTTGGCGAGCTAATAAAATGTGTTCACGAGTTTGAGGCATCGGACCATCAGCTGCCGAAACTACCAAGATTGCTCCATCCATCTGAGCAGCTCCGGTAATCATATTTTTAATATAGTCAGCATGACCAGGGCAGTCAATATGAGCATAGTGACGATTCTTGGTCTCGTATTCCACATGACAAGTATTTATAGTAAGACCTCTGGCTTTTTCTTCCGGAGCAGCATCAATTTGCTCCACAGTTTTTTCTGAAGTTTTAAAGCCCGCTAACTTCAATACTTTAAGCATGGCAGCAGTAAGAGTGGTTTTCCCATGATCAAC
>DAOWIS010000024.1 GCA_030640805.1 bacterium
ATTTGGTAAAATAATTGTAAAGGTTTGACGAAATTTAATTCTCGGAGCTATGATTATTAAAGAAAAAATAGTTCTTGATTCCTTTGGTTCTTTTGTGAAAATAGTGGTGGATACAAAGAAAGAGATTATTTCGGCTAACTGCGAGCTCCATGTTGATTGCGCCGAAGAACTTATGACGAATGGTTCACTTTATGCTGATCTATGGGGAGCCAATGTATATCCAAAAGATAAAAAAATTGATTTTATCTCCTTAATGAATATTCGACCGGCGGATAATAATCGGTCAATGGATATTGAGAACCCTCTTATCAGAAAAAAAGTTGAAGATATTATTAAAAAATTGCTATTTTAATATGTAATTGCTAACCAATTTAGTAACCGATTAACCTTCTGCTTTGGATATTTTGTTGCCTTTCCAACCCGTAGAAGCAGATAAACGCTGATTGAGAACGCTGATTTATGCTGATGGTTCCGACGAACTCACCACAAAATCAGCGTGGTATCAGCGTAATTATCAGCGTGGTATCAGCTTCTATGGGCTGATATAAATCAACAGTGGCTTGAAAAACAATATCGAAATTGTTACTGAATTGCTTAGATAGTACAATTAATGGAAATCAACCGTTGGAAAAATTTTAGCAAATCTCAACAACTCTTAACGATTGGCTCTGAATTTATGAGAGCTAAAAGTTGGCAAAGTAAGGACCGAGAGAAATTTCTTTCAGCCCTTGATCGCGCATTTGAGTTAATTGACCTAATCTTAAAAGACCCGAAATGGAGCGATAATTTCTTGATGATTTTGAAGCTGCGAGAAGAGGTAGCAAAGTTTTACGCTCTAAAACGCACCGACGACATTTTATTTCTCTACAACGCTTTTTAAATTCAGCTCCCCAATTTTTATCAAAAACAGAATGCCCAGTGATGGGCTGTTTTTTGATTCTCGTCATTAAGGCGGTTTTTTGGTAAGATTAAACCATGAGTAAGGTATATTTTCTAAAAGATTTTGAAAAACTGAATATCAAGACCAAGAATTTGCTTAAAGGTGTTTACCCAACTAATTCCCAGGTGGTAGTTAAAATTCACTTTGGGGAACCGGGAAACAAGTTTGCTTTTACTCCTGATGATATAAGGCCTATTATTAAAGCAATGAAATCTTTAAAATTATCTCCTCTTTTAATTGATACTCCTGTAGTCTATTCTTCTCCCAGAGATTCGGTTAAAGGATATGAAAAAGTTGTTAGAGAGAAGGGATATGATAAATTAGCCCCATTTATTATTTCAAACAACGGAATAAAGGTTAAAACTAAAGATTTCACTGCTGAAGTTTGTAAGGAATTAGTGGAAGCAAAAAATGTTTTAGTAATTTCCCATGTAAAGGGACACGCCTGTTCAGGTTTTGGAGGTACGATTAAGAATTTAGGTATGGGGGGAGTAACAAAAAAAACCAAAAGCCTTGAACATAGTTTGGGCAAACCAAAATTTATATCAGAATGCCAAGGATGTGGTATTTGCGCCAATCTTTGTCCGGCCGGAGTAATAAAAATGGTTGATGGCAAAGCCAAAATTGATTTAAATGCTTGTTGGGGATGCTCAATCTGTCAAATAGAATGTTCTTACAAGTGCCTTGCTCCCCAAAAAGCATACTTTGATGACTTACTAGCCCAGGGGGCTGCGGCCGTGATTAATAATTTACCTCAAAACACGTTTTACATAAATTTTTTAAAAAATATCGTTAAATTGTGCGATTGCGAAGTAAGCCCGGGCGATCCCATCTCAAAGGATGCTGGAATTCTATTCTCAGACAATCCTGTTGCCATTGATAAAGCCAGTGTGGATATAATTAATGATCTTAATGGGAAGGACTTATTCAAGGATATTAATAATAAGGATCCATTATTGCATATAAATTTTGCTTCCGAATACACAGGGAAGGAGTTGGATTATGAATTAGTTTCAATCTAAGAAGACACCAGGTTGTTTAAGATTCAATTACCAAATAAATTCCTTGCCTGCCGGTGGACAAGTAATATTGTATAGTCGGCTAAGTTCCGATTTTTTGCCCGAGAGTTCTTCTCGGGCTTGATTTTTTTAGAGAATTAGCTCTAAGAGTTCTGATGTTTTATTTTTTGAGATATAATACTAATGAAGTGGTGTTAAGTTTCATTTTAAGATATAATAATAAAATATGTCTAAAAAACCAAAAATATTAATGATTGAAGATAATGCCTATTACCGGAAGATTTATAGAAATAAATTAACCTTAGCCGGTTTTGAATTTATAGAAGCTATCAATGGTCAAGAAGGTCTAAACAAAATTATTTCCGAGAAACCGGACTTAATTTTACTGGACATAATCTTGCCAAGAAAGAATGGATTAGATGTTCTAATTGAAATGAAAAAAAATAAAAAAATAAAAGATATTCCGGTAATCATTCTTTCTATCCTTGGCCAGAAATCCGATGTTAAAAAAGGGCTTTCTCTTGGAGCTCAAGACTACTTAGTGAAAACTAAAACAACTCTCTCCGAAGTGATTGATAAAATAAAAAAATGGTCAGAAACATGAATCTAAAATCCCAACGTCCAAAAATTACTGAGATAGTTTCAATTGCTGCTCATCAATTAAAAAGCCCTATTGTTGTAATAAAAGGATATCTCGAAGCTTTAATTTCCGAAGATTGTGGGAAAATAAATCCTTTCCAAAAAGAATACCTTTCTGATGCTCTGGAAAATGTTAAAAGAGCATCTGCCTGTATTGATAATCTTTTGGATGTTTCAAGAATTGAAGAAAAAAGGTTTGAGTTAAAATTAGAACCAGTTGCCTTAGAAAAAATAATTGGTCAGGTCTTGGCTAATTTTTCTGTTTGGATTAAAGCCAGTAATTGTGAGGTTGAATTTAAAAAACCTAAAAAAATATCTAAGGTTCTAACAGATTCTATTAAAATTCGCCAAGTTGTTCAAAATTTGATTAGTAATGCTGTAAGATACAATAAGGCCGGCAGAAGAGGAAAAGTAAAAATAACCTTAAAACAAAAAGGGGAAGAAATTTTATTTATCTGTAAGGATAACGGAGTTGCTGTTTCCAAAAAAGATTTCAAAAAAGTCTTTAGTAAATTTTATCGA
>DAOWIS010000031.1 GCA_030640805.1 bacterium
CGGGCATTTGTTTTACAAATCAATCTTACCTCAAATTATTCCAATGGATTTTTTTCTACAGGATAGAGGGCGGGAGATTTATAAGAGGAGTAAAAAATATCTTGACGCCAAAGTTCTTCGTTTTTATAAATATTCTGAGTTAATTTTGTCTTCATTGAACCATCTTCTTTTTTCTCAAGAATTATAGGGCCAACTATCTCTACTTTTCTTCCATCATCAGTTCCATAAATTTCAAAAATTAAATTATATCCTTCAATTTTAGTTTGAATTAAAACATTATTAGGGGTGTCATTGATAAATCTAAGGTCAGGATGAGGAGAGTAAACAGTAGCGTCGAAGCCTTGGGGATCGTAATATCTTACTGGAAAGGCATGGGGATATCTTTCAGTAATTTTTAATCCTGATTTAATTGCTGCCCGAAAAAAAGTAGTAGAAACCTGACAAAGTCCTCCGCCATATTCAGGGACAATTTTATCTTTTTTAATTACTTGTTCTGGAAGATAACCTTGGTTGGGACCAATAGGGCCCAAAGTTTTATTAAAAGAAAATTCCTCACCGGGTTTAATCAGTGTTCCATGGAATTTTACTGATCCGATTTTTATATTATGGATTCTATTCTTGGAACTTCCCCAGAAATTTGACTGACCTTTCCCCAACAAGCTGGTAATTCCTAAATTTTCAATATTCTCAATGGTAATTTCTGGCTCAGTTTCTTTCACTAAGATTTCTGTTTCTTTTTTTCCATCTGTTATATTCTTGGCTAAAATCTCTGCTGTTTTTTCTACTCTTAATCTTATTCCTGGTTGGGATAAAGCAAAGGCAGTAACTTTTCCATTTTCTACAGTAAGTTGAGCATTAATTGGTTCTCGATTTATTACTGGCGAAATTTTAATAAGATAATTTTCTATTTTTTCTTTATTAAATTTTATTTCTAATATTTTACTTCTTGGTTTACCCTCCAAAGTTTTGTCTAACAAAATTTGGGAGGGTTTGAATTCTATCCAAGAAATTAATTCTTCTTTTTCAATTTCCGAATAATAGTCACTATACTTCAAGAAATAAGGAGTATTTTCTAAAATTTGATTGGCTTTAGTTTGAGTGCTTAAGGCTTGCTCTTTTTTTATTTGTGGATAATCCTTTATGAGTTGAATTTCTATGGGTTTTAAATTAAGGAAAGCAACATTTTTAGAAATATCTTCTTTTAATTTTTCCCTATTTATTACTATTCCTTCAGCGGAGGAAGTTACTTCGAATTTATCAGCAAGAGGATTAAAAATTGGAGTAGCATTTTGGGCCGGCTGTTCGATAGGAAAATTTATTTTTAACCATTGGTCTAATTGACCAAGATTAAAACTAAAATAAAGAGGGAGATTATATTTTCCTGTTAGGGCTAAAACTTTTTCTTTTAATCCTAATATCGGATTTTTATTTCTTCCTAAAGTAAAAGATTCCTTTAGAGAAAAATCTGAGTTAAAAATAATCCCTAAATCTTTAGCAGATACCTCCTTATTGATATTTTGGTAATAAAATTTTAATTTCGTTTCAGAAAGATTGCTTAAATTAAGTAATCTCTCGGCTTGTTTTAGATTGAGTCCTCCTACCTTAATACCGGCAATTTTTGCTCCCCAAGCTATTTTTTCAAAGTTTAAAATTTCTACCCCTAATAAAAAAATAGCCATTGTAATGGCTAAAATCAAAATCAGTTTTACCCCGTAATACTTTTTAAGTATTACAGGGTTTAAAAGCTGATTCAGGGTTTCCATAATTTTTTAAAAAGATTTACCCCCACTACCAAAATTTTGGTGTGGGGGCTTAGTCTTCTAATTCTACTTTAAGTTTTTTGCTTTTTGCTTTTGAAGCCTTAGGAAGAAGAATTGTTAAAATACCATTTTTCATGATGGCTTTTGACTGATCAGCGTCTATTTCTTCTGGTAGGATTACTGCTCGAGAGAATGATCCCCAGTAGCATTCTTGATAAAAATACTCCTGAGAATCTATGCTTTGCTCATCCATTCTTTCTCCCCGAATATTTACCATATCATTAGTAATGCTTATGTCTAAATCCTCAGGGCTGATCCCAGCGATAGCTGATTTAATAATAATTTCTCTTTCAGTTTGATAAACATCTATAGCCAGTTGTCCTTCTATTTCTGACTCTTTTGAATATTTTTTTGATTTCTCTTCTAAATTTATCTCTTCAGAGTTTTTTTCTTGGGAAGGAGAAGAATTTAAATTTTCTAATTTGAGATTACCACTTAATTTCTCGAAAAAAGATTTTCCTTTAGCCATGTTTCTTCACTTCGCTCAGTCAAATGCAAAATGCAAAATGAAAAATGCAAAATGACAGAGCAAAAGATTAAAAATATTTAAATTTAATTAATTTTTAATTTTACAGGTAGAGGATAATTTTTTAACTTTTTTAAATAAGATTGTAGTTAAAGCGATAAGTGTTAATAGAATTATAACTGGAAAAATAAAATTTACTCCCTTATCTATATTCATTATACCTAAATTATAAAATCCATGCAATAGAGCCACCAAAACAAGGCCAGAGCCAATAATTTTTTTCCGGGAGCGAATATTATAAAAAGAGAGAGCAATAAAATATCCTAAAGTTCCCGAGCATAAGGCATGGAGTAGGGTAGCGCTGATAAATCTTATAAAAGTAACAGTGATTGCCCCTTCTGTTGAGAGAGGAGCATAAGAAGAAGATAGGGAGAGAAATTGAGGAATAGGAACAATTATTAAAATATTTTCTAAGGCAGCAAATCCTAAACCAGCTATAATCATATAAATCATCGCATCCATTGGTTCATCAAATTCAGCCTGACGAATAATTTTTACTTTAACCACCAGGTATTTAAAATATTCCTCCACTAAAGCCACTCCAATAAAAATACTAAATAGGCTTGAGAGAATTTTAATAGGAACCTGTGAACTGAACCAAGCCAAAGCTAACTCTATCCAGATAACCACAAAAGCAATTATTATCCCCCAAAGAAAAATTCTTATTACCTGTTTTTTTGGTTCAGGATGAACATCTTTTCTTAAATAAAAGAGAAGCCAGACAATACTAGGGGTAAGACCTAAAATAATATAAAAAAGGAAAAACATTATTGCCAGACTTCTGTTATTAGAAGCCCTTTATTTTTTATTGGTAATTTTTGATAAATTTCTTCGGTTGCAAAAGGAATAAAAGGATGTAGGAGTTTAAGAGAAGTTAATAATACATATAAAAGAACTTCTTCTTTCTTGTCTCTTGTCTCTTGTCTCTTAAATTGTTCTATGTATTTATCGCAGAGATCGTGCCAAAAGAAATCATACAAAGTATGAGATGCTTGCCCAAACCGAAAATTTTCTAAATCTTTATTCACGGATTTAATAATATCTTCTAATTTTTTTAGAATTAATCTATCCGCTTTAGTTAATTGTTTTAAATTTGGAATTTGGGTTTTGGGATTTGTTTGTGATTTGTGATTTGGGTTTTGGGGTTTGCCGATTTGTTCCAAAACAAATCGGCTGGCATTCCAAATTTTATTACAAAACTTTTTTCCCATAATAATATGATCTTCTACAAAGCGAATATCCTGTCCTCCCATTATTTGATAAATTAAGCCGAATCGAGTAGCATCAGCCCCGTATTTTTCAATTAAATCCAAGGGATCTACTCCTGTCTCCAATGACTTACTCATTCTTTTTCCTTCTCTGGTTAAGACGACCGGATGGATGTAGACCTTTTTAAAAGGAGTTTTTTTCATAAACTCTAATCCCGAAAATATCATCCTGGCTACCCAGAGGTTTATAATTTCCGGCGCTGTAGAAAGCACATCTGTCGGATAAAATTTCTCTAGATCTGTTTTTCGCTTTTCGCTTTTCGCTTTTCGCTTTTTTGGCCATCCCAAAGTGGCAAAGGGCCAAAGAGCCGAAGAAAACCAAGTATCTAAAACATCCTCAACTTGTTCTGGATTACACTTTCCACAAATCGGGCATCTTTTCGGCTTCTTCACCGAAACAAAATATTCCTCATTAACTTTTAACCTTGAACTTTTAACTTTTAACTTACTCCCTATTTGGCAACGCCAAATCGGCATGCGGTGTCCCCACCAAATCTGTCGGGAAATACACCAATCTTTTATATTACTAATCCAATCAAAATAAATTTTCTCCCACCTTTTTGGAGTAAAAATAATTTCTTTCTTTTTTACCGCCATTCTTGCCTTAGGAGCAAGATTTTTCATTTTCAAAAACCATTGTTCAGAAATTAATGGTTCAATAATTGTTCCACAACGAAAACAGTGGGGGATTTGATGATTGTAATCTTCAATCTTTTCTAAAAGTTTTTGTTTTTTTAATTCTTCTATTACTTTTTGTCGACAATCAGAAACTTTTAATCCCTGACATAACTTTCCTGTTTCTTTAGTCATTTTTCTATTTTTATCAATCACAGGGATTAAAGGTAATTTATGGGTTTGGGCAATTTCCCAATCCAAGAAATCATGAGCCGGTGTTATTTTGACAGCACCGCTTCCAAATTTTGGGTCAACATTTTTATCAGAAATAATAGGAATTTCCCGTCCCAAAATAGGAAGAATTACTATTTCGCCAATCAAATTTTTATATCTTTTGTCCTGAGGATTAACTGCCACTGCTGTGTCTCCCAGCATTGTCTCTGGTCTCGTAGTAGCTACCATAATATAGTTTGGAATTTGTTTGTGATTTGTGATTTGTGATTTGTGATTTTTCTTCAAAGGATATTTAATATACCAAAGATGTCCCTTTTTCTCTTTATATTCTACTTCCAAGTCAGACAAACTACTGCCACATCTTGGGCACCAATTTATTACTCTATTGCCTCGATAAATCCACCCCTTTTTAAAGTAATAAGAAAAAGCATGGTTGATGGCTTGACAATAATCTTTGTCCAAAGTAAATCGGGTCCTTGACCAATCACAAGAAGCCCCTAATTTTTTTAATTGCTCTAGAATAATATTGCCGTATTTTTCTTGCCACTGCCAAACTCTTTTTATGAATTTTTCTCTTCCTAAATCCTGACGAGTTAATCCCTCCTTTTTTAATTCTTTTTCTACTACATTTTGAGTAGCGATTCCGGCATGGTCAGTTCCTGGCAGCCAAAGAGTTTGAAATCCTTCCATTCTTTTTTTGCGAATCAAAATATCTTGAACAATAGCGTTCAGAGCATGCCCCATATGCAAAGAGCCAGTAATATTTGGCGGCGGAAGAACAATAGTATAGCTTGTTGCTTGTTGTTTTTTTCTTGTTGCTAACTTATCAGGATTAAAAAAACCACTCTTTTCCCAGAGTTTATAAATCTTTTCTTCCACCTTCTTTGGCTCATAAACCTTTGATAATTCTTTTTCCATTATCTCCATTATTTCATTTTTTCAATTTTTCAGCAATAAAATATTTTTCAACGAGACCCGGTCTCATTGATTTATTTTAATCTTAAGTTCGCTTTGGCTTGGATATTTTTCCAGGATTTTTTCTCATTGGGCCAATGAAAATAAGCGGCGGCAGCTACCATAGCGGCATTGTCAGTACAGAAATTTTTTGGTGGAACCAAAAAATTTACATTTGGCATTTGACCATTAATAATTGACTTAAATTGTTTTCGTAATTGGTCATTGGAGGATACGCCGCCTCCGAGAATTATAGTTTTTGCTCTATATTCTTTGGCTGCTTTTAGAGTTTTTTTAATTAAAACATCAATGATTGCCTGCTGAACTTCTTTGGCTATTTCTTGAATATATTTTTTGGATTTTCTCATCTTTGGTTTTTGGCTTTGGAAATTGTAAAGGACCGCAGTTTTTAAACCGGAAAAACTAAAATCATAATCCTTTGAATTAATCATCGGCCTCGGCAATTTTACGGAGAACCGTTCTCCGTAATTTTTTTTTGAGTATTTTTTTGCTTCAGCAGCAATTACTGGACCGCCGGGGTAGCCGAGGCCTAAAATTCTTGCTACTTTGTCAAAACATTCGCCAGCAGCGTCGTCCCGGGTTTCTCCTAAAATTTTGTATTTACCAAAGTCCTTTATTAGAATTAACTGCGTATGTCCGCCAGAAATAATTAAACAAATTGCTGGAAAATTAATTTTTTGGGATTTGGGATTTGGGATTTGGAATTTTGAGCTAATTGGCGTTAGCCAATTAGCGAGTATGTGTGCTTCAATATGATTTACTGGAATTACCGGCAATTTCCACCAATAAGCCAATGCTTTAGCAAAATTTATACCGGTCCATAAACAGGGCTCCAGACCAGGTCCAATAGTTATCGCAATAGCATCAATTTTGGGTTTTTCAATTTTTGAGATTATTTTTAAGAAGTTTTTTAATAATTCTGGTTCTCGTTCCAAAATCTTTTTTATTTTTTGAGTTTGGAACTGCAACTCTGATTTTTGCTTGCCCGCCTTCGCTAAAGCTTCGGCGGGAGGTTTGATTTTTGATTTTAGTAATCTTGCTTCAAATAAAGATTGTTTTAAAACTGGAACAAGATTACGTTGATGTTCTCTTTTTGCCAACGTAGGATATACGCCTCCGTACTTTTTGTGAATTTTTACTTGTGAAGAAATAATATTAGAAAGGATTTTAAATTTTCTTTCCCCTTTGGCAGATTTCGCAATAGCAATGCAAGTATCATCGCAAGATGTTTCAATTGCCAGAATTGTTGCATTGCTGTATTGTTGCATTGTTTCATTGTATTATTTTTCTTGTTTTTTTTCAAATTTTTGTTAGAATAAAGAAGAATTTGGCCCTATAGTCTAACGGTTAGGACGTCAGGTTTTCATCCTGGAAATCGGGGTTCGACTCCCCGTAGGGCCACTCGACTCGCTCCTCATAAGACAATTTCAATACCTCTTATTTTATGAAATTTATTGCCGACTTTCATATCCATTCCAAATATTCTCGGGCTACTTCTAAAAATATGGATCTTGAGAGCTTGGATAGAGCAGCAAAAATTAAAGGGATTAAAGTTTTAGGAACCGGAGATTTTACCCATCCAGAATGGCTAAAAGAATTAAAAGAAAAATTAGAGCCAGCTGAAGCCGGCCTTTTTAAATTAAAACAACAAAAAAGCGAAACTCGGTTTATTTTAACGAGTGAAATTAGTTGTATTTACTCTAAGGGAAACAGGGTTCGGAAAATCCATATTGTTATTTTTGCTCCAGATTTTCAAACCGTTGAAAAAATTAATATCCAGTTAGGATGGATAGGGAACTTAAAATCCGATGGAAGACCGATTTTAGGACTGGATGCCAAAGAATTAGCCAAGATTATTTTAGATGCCTCAGAAAATTGCTTAGTTGTTCCGGCTCATATCTGGACTCCCTGGTTTAGCTTATTTGGTTCGCGTTCTGGTTTTGATTCAATTGAAGAGTGTTTTGAGGATTATTCAAAATATATATATTCAGTTGAAACAGGACTTAGTTCTGACCCCCCGATGAATTGGCGAGTTGCTGACTTAGATAAGATTACTTTAATTAGCAATTCAGATGCTCACAGTCCCCCAAAGATAGGCAGAGAAGCAAATGTTTTTGATGTAGATTTAAATTATCCAGCAATTCAAGAGGCGATAAAGTCGGGAGATCCTCAGAAATTTTTATATACTATTGAATTTTTCCCTCAGGAAGGAAAATATCATTATGATGGCCATAGAGACTGTGATATTTCTCTTTCTCCCCAAGAAACTAAAAAATATCATGGTCTTTGTCCAAAATGCGGCAAGCC
>DAOWIS010000020.1 GCA_030640805.1 bacterium
AATCCAAAACAAAAATCCAACAAGCCACTGCCAAAAAGGTAAATCAAAGAAATAAAAAGAAATATCCCGATGGAAAACCGGGTCTATGGTGCCAAAACTTGTCTTATTAAAATATTTAAGAACGGTGTCCCAATTACTCCCACCAGCTAAACCGGTAAAAAATCCAAGAACCGCAGAAATAACCAAGCCGAATTTGTTTATATGTTTTCCGATGTCAATTTCTCCTCCTTTCTCATCTAGTTTTACGAGAATCGGTTTTTCTTTAGTAAAATGTATAGCTAACCTAAAATTAATATATATAAAACTAAAGGTAAGCAGACCGATGATAACCCCCAAGATAATTTTAGTTCCCAGAATGGTGGTAAAAATATTCTCAAAACCAATTTCCTGAAACCAAAACCAATCACAAAGCAAACCGACAATGCCCGGCAGAATAAAAATAAGAAGGATTATAATGGTCAATAAAACAAAAAGTTTTCGATTCATACTTCAATAAACTCAGGACGACCCTGAACTCGTTGAATGGGTCGAAGGGTTATGATATTATCTTAACTTACCTTTTCGCTACTTGCAAGCAATAATGTAAGAAACTGCCTGGCACAGGGATTTTTTTGTTTGTCGGGCCTCTCGGTCGCTCGAACCCTTCAATAAATTCAGGGTAAACCGCGCACAGTAATACTGGGTGGCCTGAACGATGTTAGAACTGTATTCCAACAATCAGATGAGTATATTTACATCCCAGATTTGAGTTCGCTATAACGCTGACTTAATAATTTTTAGGAAACACTCGGCATTTTCTTCAGCTCTCTCCTTTCCACAAAAATGTCCCATATTTTCGTAAGTTATTAATTCCGCACCGAGTTCATTACTTATTTCTACTCCCTGTTGATAATCAATTGAGTCATCGTCTTTGGAATGAACAACAATAAATCTATTGGCAAGTTTTTTTATTTTATCTATATCAAGTGCGTATTCAAAGAAATCAGAATAATGTTCATCCTTTCTCTCTCTGTTTTTCTTAACATCATTATTAAAAGCAGCTATTAATATTACAGTATCAACTTTTTGCTCAAACTTATCTAAATAAAGAAGCGCTGTTCTTGTTCCCAAACTATGACCGATTAAAACCACTGGCTTGGTAGTGTTTTTAACTTCCTTATCAATAATTTCTAACCATTCTTTACTATGAGGATGTTCTCCGCCCGGTAAGGCAGGAATTGAATACTCTACTCCAAGTTTATCAAGCTCTTGAGAGATAATTTGATACTTCTTCTTTTTTGGGGAAGAAGTATATCCGTGTATAAAAATAACTTTCTTCATATATCCTATTTTATCAAATAATCGCCTTCCTGGCGATTTTTTGACCCGCTTCGCCATTATCTTTTATTTCAACACTACTAACCCACCGTGATAATTTAATTTATATACTAATTGTTCTTTATAAAAGATTATTTCCTGTCCTTCAAATTTCTCAATTGTTTCTTTGACTTCGTTGGTGTATTTAAAATCGTCTTTTTTGAAATTATTAGGTCCCCTAAATGGTTTTTCTTCAGTCACTCTTTTTAATGCTTCTTGGAGGAATTGATAAATCTGTTTTGAAGGAATAATCTCTGAAACAACTTTTCCATAGTAATTCATACCCCAAACTACTTTTTCATTTTGCCAAACAATCTCCTCGCCAATAAAAGGGATAAATCCAAAATATCTATCTCTGTATCTGAATTCTTTTTCTTTAAATTCAAATTCTTTACTTCCATCAGGAAGAATTTTTTCTCCATCTTCTCCGCTTGAAGCATAAGTATTAATTTTCGCTTTTACTAAAAATTTACTTAACTGCTTTATATCCATAATAAAACTTTTAATCCTATATTAAGAATATCAAATGTTATTATTTCTGTAAAATAAAAAGCCGCCAACCATTTTAAAAAGTCAGCGGCATATCTGTATGTATTCCCTCCTTAGTGTCGGTAGAAACCTTTTAGTGGTATGTTAAATTCTTCACTCAGTTGTTTTAGTTCCTCGCCAACTCTATCCCAATATCTCCGATTAAATCTTGATTGATAAAAAGATAAAAGAGAAGGGTGTTTTCTCTTTAGAAGATCTTGAATGTCTTGCCAGTTTCCGCATTTCATATTTAGACTCTCTGCCATTATAAAGTCAACTTTAGCCTCTAGGGCAACAAAGATTGATCGAAGATTTGTAATACTCGGTAGTATGGGTCCAATAAAACCGTAGGTCTTTATTCCAGCATTGTGAAGTATTTCCAAAGCCTTTAATTTCTGCTGAGGAGATGGGGACCGAGGTTCAAATCCTTTTGCTGTTTGTCTATCTAATGTTGTAACTGTAAGTCCAACATCGCAATCACTAAAGCCTTTTAATAAATCCATGTCTCTGGTTACCAAATCTGATTTTGTTAAGATAGAAATTGGGAAATTGTATTTTAACAGTATCTCTAGAACGGCTCGCGTAATTTTATACTTTTTCTCAACTGGTTGATAGGCATCAGTTACACTTCCTAATAGTGCTACTCCTTTTTTGGGCTTACTTCGCAATTCCTTTTCCAAAACTTCTGGAGCGTTTGTCTTCACATCCACAAATTCTCCCCATTTTTCGATGTGACCTGTAAATCGCTTCATAAACCGAGAGTAGCAATAGACACAACCGTGAAGACAGCCAATGTAGGGATTGATACAATAATCTGCTTCTGGCAATCTGCTTTTAGTTAAAAGATTTTTGCATTGTATAATATTAATTTTCATATTACTTTCCCTCCATTTTGTTTTTTCTCCTAACATAAGCGATGGTCCGACAAAATTCTGCTCTTTTGGAATATTCTGGAATTTTCCGCGCCTTATCTAGAATTTTATCTAAATCGTCTTCCGGCAATTTACCAAGGCGAAATCCTTTAAAGGGACAGCAGTCATCATCAATAGCCCAGGCACAAGCCGTTACTTGTCCGTCAGGAAAAATTCCAATCGAATCTATGACCGCAGGACATTTAAGAACCTTCTCTATTATTCTAAGTGAATGTTGGAAGAAAATCTTTGTAAAACCGTGAAATCCTCGCAAAAACTTCATCACCTTTAAATATTCCAAATTAGAGGGAGTGAGTTTTGCGAGCTTGGCCGCTCTCCCTACCGGATAAAATCTTAATAATTCCCATTCCGAGACATTATTTTCGCACAACCAACGATATATAGCTTCGAGGTTTTTCTCAGAAATTGTAGCAGAATAAAGAACAGTAACAGCTCTTGTCTTTATTCCCGTGGTGACACACTTTTTCATCGTGATCATTGATGCAAAGTTAAATCCACGAGGACGGAAAGGATTTTCTCTTTCTGGCAAGTTATCCAATGTAAATTCTACTATACCAACTTTTTTTAGAAGCTCAAGTTTAGCGTCAGTAATCTTACTACCTGTCATGCTTACACCAATTTTTCTGGATGGCAACCAACGAGTAACTTGTTCCACTACCCGAAAATCCTCATCGTAATATAAGGGATCACCACCAGAAAAATCAATCTCAAAATTTTTATCAGCCAAAATTTTTAACACCGTTAATTTTTCAGCTAAAGTAAGCTCCTTGTCTTTTTCTTTTTGCGCTGATTGAACAATATACTCGGTTGTATTGCAAACATGAAACGCAGAAACACAACAAACTGCACAATCCCAAGGACATACTCTCGTTAAATTCCATATCACATCCATTTCTTTTTACCTCCTTTTTAGATTTTGAAAGATCTTATCAAATCCCAAATATGATTTATATTTTTAAACTGAATATTTTACCATATATCAAAATTCAAATTTTGTCAAATAAAATAGTAACAGAAAAATGCCAAAAAAAAAGAGTATGCTTTATCATGCTCTTCTTTCCATTTAACAAATGATTGGAAAATTCTCTCGGTCGCTCGAACCCTTCAATAAATTCAGGGTAAACTGCGCACAGCGATGCTGGGGGGATGGGACGTAGTTCGAACTTAGTTTTGGGATGGGTTTCCTGTAATTGAACCGATTAAGTGCCTAAATTAAAGAATTACCCTACCCTGCTACTCATTATTTCTCTAAAACGGGAAAGAGGTCTCATCTCCCGTCCCTCTGGTTTTTAATAAATTGGGAGCAAAGAAATTTCATCATCGCTTGACAAATCTGGAGGTATTTGTTAAGATATTAGCATAAACTGGAAACTTTAAAATTAAAAATAGGAGGAAAGGATTATGTTTGACTATCAATCTTTATTTGGAGGATTTTTTACGAATTTCAGCCTCTCAGGACTTCTGCTTTTAATATTAGCTTTTACCGGACTCACTCTTGGCTTTTGGGGAGGTTTTAGGTTTGGCAAATGCACAATTGCTCTTTCCAGTCGTGGACGGGCTGTAGCTGTAATTGTTTTTGGACATTTTTTGTGGTTTATTCCCTCTCTATTTCTTAAATTCTTTAGTCTTCTTGGACTTTTCCGGAGTTATACCCTTACATTACTTTACTTTATGATTGTATTCTCTGGATTTATTCTCGGTCTGATTATGGTCAGAGAGAAGGTTGAGAAAACCACCTAGCTCCTTTTTCAAAAACAAGAAAAAGAATAAAAAGCCCAGCAATGGGCTTTTTGCTTTTGGCTCAAATCAAAAAAGGGAAATCAATATTCTAATTTTATTCCAACTTTCTCGGCGATCTGCTGAAACCACTTCTCATGGCGGTCAACTTTGTGAGCCAGCATTACCATTTCTTGAAAATAGGCGTCTGCTTTCTTAGCGTAGGCATCAACAGAAGTTTGAAGATCTGAAAAATCCTTTCTTATTCCTTCAAATTTTTCCTCAATTTCTTCTCGGGTAGAAAAAACTCCAATAAGTTTTTGAACATCTTCGTTAGTAAGCATAATGGTTATAAAGAATTATTTTACACTCTTCCTTTTTTAATTATAACTTATCAAAAAGTGATGTCAAATTTTGGCTGCCGGGCTTGGTATCCTACGCCATCCTACACCTTCGGTTTCGGAATGGTCTTCGGACTACCTCTACGCCCTTTAGCGAAATCCTTCTTCAATACTACGGAAATAAGTCTTTTGTAAGCAAATGATTTTCCTGAACCTGTTTTAAGGTATCGTTCAAAATCTCTTGCTTCTTTTTCTGTTTCGAAAGCAGCATACCATACTAATTTCCAAGGAATATGTGGTTTTGTTGATTTTACTTCACCATTATTATGTTGTTTTATTCGTAATTTCAAATCCTTAGCTGAACCAAAATAAAATATATGAGATTTTGAACCTAATAGAATATAACAATAATACATAGGATAAGCTATTCCGTAGCTTTGGCGAAGGATAGCTGGCCATCGTAGACGACGTTAGAACTATATTCCAGCACTCAGATGAATATATTTATATACCAGATTTGAGTCCATAAGATTAGTTTACCACATTTTACCCTCCCTTATAACTCACGGTCTTATATTATACAAAACTAATTCTATCTATGTCTATTGAGTTAATTATGGTGTTATAATATAATCAAATAATGAAACAAAAAATTTTATTACGCATTGTTCAGGCCTGGGATCTCAAAGAGAAACCAGAATACAGAAGATTTAAGTGTGGAAATTGTGGAAAGTATCTCTATAAAGCTTGGCATTATTGGTGTTTAAGCGGAGGATACAAAACACCAGTTCATTTTTGCAATAAATGTCAATCTAATTTTGAATCTTCCAATATCAAGGTTATTAAGTCAAAGACACCAGTTAAAAAGAGAAAATTTGGCTTAAGAAAATTTCCAAGATTTATTAGAATAAAGCTAAGAGAAATTGTTGATAGCTGGGATATTAAATCCAAACCTATCTGTAAGACCTTTGCTTGTGATGATTGCGGCAAAAGTATTTATAAGGCATATCATTTTTGGTTTAGATTAAGCGGAATTTTAAGTGAAGCCCATTTTTGTAGAAAATGTGGTCAGAAATTAGGCCTAAATAAATCAAAATAACTTTGATTTAGCTTTTTAACAATTAAATAAAAAGCCTAAAAAGGAGGTGGGTAAATGAATCGTAATAAAAATCCAGAAAGAGATAAACAGATTTCTCAAGATTTGGAAATCTTCAAGATTATAACAGATCATTTGAAACAAGATATACGCGAATTTTGGACAAGGTCGAACTTTTATCTCTTAGCTCAGGCAGGCCTCTTTTCGGTTTTTGTTGCCACATTCTCTACCTCAACAGGGGTTAAGACTACAATTAGTATTAGTATCGCAATCCTTGGATTGACGATAGCAGTGTTTTGGTTTATTGTCCTGCGAGGATCCATTGAATGGCTTCGACGATGGAGAGAGCAAGTGATTAAACTCGATAGGGAGCTAAATCGATTTCAGTGTTATGTTGAGGTGGAAAGTTTTGCCGAGCAAAAACCTTTCCTGAGCCCCTCTTATATGACGCAATTTCTCCCTCTAATATTTGTGATTACTTGGTTAGCAGCATTAGGACTAATTTTTATTTTATAAATTTAGATATTCAAAAGGCGCCGATAATGGCGCCTTGTTTTATTTTAGAAATAAAAACAGCCCAGTAATGGGCTTTTTAAATTAAAAACAGATCTTTAGACCCTGCTTTCGTCGCCTTGCTCCGGGGGACGGACGCTTGCCCGTCCGAAACTTTAGTGAAGGAGGAATGTTACCTGTCCGTCCGTAGTCCCGTTCTACGGGACGAAGGAGGAGAACCTGTTTGGTAGATGTTTGATAAAAAAAAGTGGCTCAGAAAATCAAGCCACTATTTTTTGTAAGAAGAAGGTATCAGAGAGCCTCTATTGTTGAGGGTGGTTTTGGGGTCGCATTATAGGTTACACTTACTACACCAGGAATTTCAGCTATTATCC
>DAOWIS010000029.1 GCA_030640805.1 bacterium
TTAAAAAATAATATAAATTTTGCCTGCTCGGCCGGCAGGCAGGGCTTTTGGATTTTGGGGTTAGGATTTTTATTAATAATGTTTTTTGACCATTATTTTTGGACTCTCCAACAAGGAAGATTAATGCTTTGGATTTTACTTGGAATATTAGTAAGTACACTAAGAAAATGAAAAAAGGCAACGCGAAAGCATTGCCTTTTAATATTCCTTGATTTTTAGCCTTTGGGGCTTGGTTGAAACGTTAGGCGTATTCTATCAAGTAGATTACTAAAAGAAAAAGGTTTGGAGATTATTTCTTCTGCTCCCAATTCTTCGGCCTTGGCTTTGTAATTGTTTGAGTTACCAGTTATCAAAAAGACTTTTATGTGCTGGAAATTCTCTTTTATTTTCGTCAATAACTCTAAGCCATCCATCCCTGGCATTTCTATATCCGTAATAACGATGTCGAAATCTCCATTGTATTCTTTCACCATATTCCAACCGATTATTGCAGTGTCGGTGATTGCCAACTTGACAAATAAACCTTCAAAATATTCCGAAGCAAGCTCCCTCATTGCTTTATCATTATCTACAAATAGAAGATTCATTTTTCACCTCCTCTTATTTTAAGTTGCTAAGACAAGTTTATCATACAATCAAAATTTTGTCAATGTGCTTGACAAGATTCAAATATAGGCGTACAATATAAGAAATCAGTTGTTAGCACATTAATTTTTAAAAATGGAGGGGATTATAGATAATAAAGAAGAAGAGAAAAAAGAAGAGAAAGAAAAAGAGAAATTATTTATTGAGACCATCCTCGAAAATATAAAGAGGGTAAGAAGAATCACGGAAGTAACGGAAGAATTTAAAAAAGTTTAGGAGATACAAGAAAGAAGTAAAAAAGTATATATTAAGTCCAGGTAAATCATTGTATTTACTTGGACTTTTTTTATTTTCTTACCTAAAATTTATTAATATGACTCAATTTAAATATTCCTAATATCTTGTTTATAAATTTTAAATATGATATGGTTTTATTAGAAAGAAATATAAATTTTAGCGGATGTAGCCGAGTTGCTATAGTCTTTTTCCACTTTCGTCCTCGTGGTGAAATTGGCAGACACGTCCCCCACCAAATAATGCTGAGGTGGCGGAATCGGTAGACGCAGTAGGTTTAGGACCTACCAGGATTATCCTGTGGGAGTTCGAATCTCCCCCTCAGCACAAGAATTTTGGTGGGGGATCCCGAAAGGGTTGCAGGTTCGAGTCCTGCCGAGGGCATAGTTAAAAGTAAGAGACAGGGGGATTTGTGTGGGTTCGCCTGATCATCCGATCGGGCGCCCAGTCGAATGACTGGGCGAATCCTGCCGAGGGTATAGTATAATAGAGAGATGAACCGAATTGGATAAGGCACAGACTCTCGCCCCGTAAAGAAATGGAGGAGACCATAGGATTGTCTCCGTTTCTAATGTAAGGTATAATAGAGATATGGCCGAGCTGAGTATAAATTATAAAGACTACCATAAACGAGTTATATTCCCTAGAGGAAAACAGAAAGATTTTTTGGAAAAGATACAAATCCAGTTAAACTTAAGCCTGAGAGAACTCGCTAATATTGCCAGAGTTCATGTTAGATCGATGACTGATTGGAAAAGAGAAAAGTTTTCAATGTCATTGCCCGCACTTAAAAGATTATGTGGGAAGGGAGGAATTTCTTTACCAAAGAATATCGAAATAAAAGATCCTTTTTGGTATACATCGAACGGATCGTCGGCAGGAGGAATTGCAGTATACAAAAAATACGGTTATGTAGGAGGAGATCCTGAATATCGTAAGAAAAAATGGTATGAATGGTGGGAGAAAGAAGGAAAATTTAGAAGACACCCTATTATTAATATTTGCCTTCCAATAAATATTCCTCAGAAATCTTCAGAATTCGCTGAATTTGTTGGCATCATATTAGGAGACGGAAGTATTGCGCTAAGGCAGGTAGTAATAACACTTCATAAGTTTGATGATCGGGATTTCATAGAGCATGTTAAAAATCTTTTTCAAAAACTTTTTAGATTGAATCCTTCAGTATATGAACGAAGAGGAAAAAGTGCGGTAAATATTGTAGTGTCAAGGAGTGAACTCGTACAATTTTTGGTAAGGATGGGCTTAAAGATAGGAGGGAAAGTCAGGCAGCAAGTCAGGGTGCCCTATTGGATGGAGAAATCTGAGAAATTTACAAAATCTTGTTTGAGGGGATTATTTGATACCGATGGATGTTTCTATGTTGATAAACATCATTATAAAGATAAAGTATACTATAACTGCGCAATGAATTTTACTAACCGGTCTCTTCCTATATTATTTTTCTTCAAAACAAAATTAGAACAACTTGGGTTTCACCCGACTCACAATACAAAATTTAGTATTTCCTTAAGAAAAGAAGATGAAATTATTAAATATTTTCAGATAATAAGTTCCTCTAATCCAAAACATTTAAATAAATTTAAAGAATATTTCAAAAATAAATACGGAGAGGTACCGAAGTTTGGTCACACCGGCACGGTCTCGAAAACCGATGGTCGTTTAAAACGACACGTGGGTTCGAATCCCACCCTCTCCGATAGATGTCCAACTTTGAACGGTTTAAAAATAACTAATTTATGAACATAAAAGACCATAAATCAGAAATTATTTTAAGAAAGGACAATGAATGGAGTATAATCGATGGAGAGCCTTGCAAGGTGCTCAGTTTTACTCCAATGGCTGAGGTTAAAAACGGGAAGACTCTGGTTCCTAATAAAACGGACTCCTACGCTTCAGTTATTTTAGAGTGTAAAAAGCTACCGAATACAGTGAAGGGTTTTATTTGTCATAGAATAGATTTTGAACACTTATGGGCGGCTTTCAAAGAGAGAGACGTAAAAGATGACGAGGAAGTTATAATTTTTTATAGCAAAAAGCATTTGAAAAGTTATGCAAAAATCTTTTCATCTTTTATGCCGAGACTTTGGGTAATGATTTGTCATAAGGGAGCATTTGAATTAATGACTAATTCTAATGCGATGCCAGAATTAAGAGGTGAAGCTAGGGCAAAAGCAGAATTACCAATCATTGATTGGAAACCAGAAGTAATGAAGTAAAAATAAAATTTTAATTAATAATACTTATGAATGGAATAATACTTATAGATAAAATTTTTTTAATTGTTGCATTATTGTTTTCCTTATTTTACGGCTTTTTTTGTAAACAAATATGGTTCCCGGAAAATAAAAATATTACAAAAAGCAGGTGGCTACATGAAGTTTGGTTTAATTTTGTAGGCTCACTCATTGGATGGATTTGCATATATGCTATTTATAAATCATTATCTATATTTACTTGGCAGACATTAGTTTCTAATATTTTATGGCAACATATAATCTTATTTTTAGTCGGTGTTTTGGGTATTATAGGACTATTGCCCTATGTGCTTTGGGGAATTTCTAGGGCAGTTGATCAATTAATTAGTAAAATTCTTGGTCGAACATAATCTTTTGAATAAAGTTAATATTTCGGCACCTAAAAACATTCAGAATTAGATTTATAAATTTTCCTAATTACTAATTACTTACCCAAATTACAAAGATTGCCTATGGAAATTCAGAGCAAGGAATTGCATAGAAGAATTATGATTTAGTAGAGGGCCTTTTGGAAGAAATTAAAATAGTTGATAAAATACTTAAGGGGAGAGACATAAATAATATGCAATATAAACATTCATGAACACCTTTTTTGATTTTATTTTTCAAAATTTTAATTATATAATTTTAGGTTTAATTTTTTTGATACTAATCTGGTTAATTTTAGTTCAAGTTCAGATTTTTAAAGTTTCTAAAAGATTGAAAAGAGTTTTTAGAGGTTCTAAGGCTAAAGATTTAGAAGAAATTTTACTAAGAGAGATAAGAGATTTAGAAAGGGCGCAGGATAAAATTAAGGAACTTCAAAAAATTTCCCGGCATTTAGATAAAATGGCTTCAGCCAGCATTCAAAGGATAGGCATAATCCGTTTTAATCCCTTTAAGGATATTGGAGGAGACCAAAGTTTTTCTATTGCTCTTTTGGATTCTAAAAATAACGGATTAGTTATTTCTAGTTTATTTTCCAAGGAAGGAGCGCGACTTTATACTAAACCCATTGAGGCCGAAAAGTCATTGTATAATTTGTCAACAGAAGAAAAAGAAGCAATTAAAAAAGCAACATCCGAATAGCCCGCCAGATTGAGATTATACTTTTATTCCTCGCAAGAAGTTCAAAAGCGAGGTTTTTTTGACTTCGCATCTAAAATGGTATTAAATAGAGCTATGAAAGGAAAAGAAAAAAATAAAAATAATTTAAAATCTCGGCCACCGGTAGTGGTATTTTTAGGTCATGTTGATCATGGGAAAACTGCCCTTTTAGATTACATCAGAAAAACAAATGTAGTTAAAGAGGAAAGCGGAGGAATTACTCAGCATATAGGAGCTTATCAAATTAAGTTTCAAGGTAAAAAAATAACTTTTATTGATACGCCAGGACATGAAGCATTTTCAGAGATGAGAAAAAGAGGAGCAAAGGTAGCTGATATTGCTATATTGGTAGTAGCCGCTGACGAAGGAGTAAAACCTCAAACCAAAGAAGCAATTTCTTGTATAAAAAAAGCCGGGATTCCTTTTATAGTGGCTATTAATAAAATAGACAAATCTCAAGTCCAGCCAGAAAGAGTAAAAAAAGAATTACTAAAAGAAGGGGTAAAAGTAGAAAATTTGGGAGGAGAAATTCCTTCTCAGGAAGTATCAGCCAAAACCGGCCAAGGAATAGACGACTTGTTAGAAATTATTCTCTTAGTGGCTGAGATGGAAAAATTGAGAGCAGATTTTTCAAAGAAAGCCAAAGGAGCAGTAATTGAGTCCTATTTAGATTCGCTGCGAGGGCCAACTACTACTCTTTTGGTTAAAGAAGGAATCCTAAAAAAAGATAATGCCATAAGGGCTGGTTCCAGTTATGGAAAAATAAAAACCTTGGAGGATTTTTTAGGCAATTCTATTCAAGAAGGCTTACCTTCTTCTCCGGTAATAGTTACTGGCTTTGAACAAGTTCCTTCGATAGGAGAGAGGTTTTTTGCAGAAAAAGATCTAAAGATTGCTCAAGAAAAAGCCCTTGAAGAAAAATCTAAGAGAAA
>DAOWIS010000002.1 GCA_030640805.1 bacterium
AAAAAAAGTTGATGATATTTTAAATTTAGAATCAGGGATTAAAGGAATTTGTGGGATGTCTGATATGAGGGATGTTTTGAAAGCTGTAAAAAAAGGAAATAAAAAAGCTGAACTGGCATTAGAAATTTTTGTTTGTTCAATTCAAAAATATATTGGAGCCTATTTTACTATTTTGGGCGGGTATGATTTATTAATTTTTACCGGAGCAATTGGTTCGGGCTCTAGCAGAATTAGAAATATGATTTGTAAAAATTTATCAATTTTAAAAAATACCAAAGTTTTAGTTATAAAAACAGACGAAGAGTTAGCAATGGCTGAGAAGATTAAAAACTTAAGGCAGTGAGTGAAACTAACATGACCAAAAAATCTCAAAAAAATATTTTATGGTTTAAAGAAATTTCTTCTAAAGATGTTCCTTTGATTGGAGGGAAGAATGCTTCTTTGGGAGAAATGTACAGGGAGTTAACCGGAAAGAGAATTCACCCTGTTAAATCCAGCGAAGCTGGTGCGAAGCAATTTAACAGGGTAAATATTCCTAATGGTTTTGCTTTAACTTCCCGGGCTTATTGGTATTTCTTAAAGAAAAACAAAATTAATAAAAAAATAAAAGAAATTTTAAGAAAGTTTAATCCCAAAAACTTAGCAAGTTTAAAAGAAACCAGCCATCAAATAAGAGAACTTATTTTAAAATCTAAATTGCCAGATGATTTAGAAAAAGAGACAATCAAGGCCTATCAAAAATTAAGTAGAGAATATAAAGAAAAAAATACTGATGTGGCTGTTAGATCTTCAGGTACAGCTGAAGATCTTCCCCGAGCAAGTTTTGCTGGTCAACATGAGACCTATTTAAATGTCAAAGGAGAAAAAGATTTGCTTTTGGCAGTTAAAAAATGTATTGCCTCTTTATTTTTAGCTCGAGCCATATCTTATCGGGAAGAAAAAGGATTCTCCCATACAAAAATTGCTCTTTCAGTAGGTATTCAAAAAATGGTTAGGTCCGACCTGGCCTCATCTGGAGTAATATTTACTTTGGATACGGAAACTGGCTTCCCAAATGTGGTCTTGATAAATTCAATTTTGGGAGTGGGGGAAATGATAGTTAAGGGAAAAATTACTCCTGATGAATTTTATGTTTTTAAGCCAACCCTAAAGCAAGGATTCAAGCCAATAATTGTTAAAAATTTAGGCCGAAAAACAAGAAAATATATCTATAACAAAATTGGCGGCTTAAAAGAAATTAAAGTTCCCCAAAAAAATCAATTAAAATTTTCTTTAAATAATGAGGAAATTTTAACTTTAGCTAAGTGGGCTTGCCTGATTGAAGAACACTATTCAAAAAAAACAAAAAGGTGGCTGCCTCAAGATATTGAATGGGCAAAAGATGGAAAGACTAAAAAACTCTTTATTGTCCAGTCAAGACCAGAAACTGTCTATGCTCCAGAAATTGGAAATTTTTATAAAGAATATAAAATAAGAGTAAAGGAAAAACCAATTTTAACTGGCATCGCTATTGGTAATAAAATTGGAGTAGGAAAAGTAAAAGTAATTCCTAATATTTCTCAAATTAGGAAATTCAAAAGAGGTGAAGTTTTGGTGACAAAAATGACTGATCCTGACTGGATGCCGATAATGAGAATAGCTTCAGCTATTATTACTGATGAAGGAGGAAAAACAGCTCATGCAGCAATTGTTAGCCGAGAATTAGGTTTGCCTTGTATCGTGGGAACAAGAAAAGGAACTCAAGTTTTAAAAACTGGTCAAATGATTACTGCAGACTGTACCCAAGGATTAAATGGAAGAATTTATTCAGGAAAAGTTCCTTTTGAAATTAAAAAATATAATTTAAAGAAAATTCCCAAAACAAAAACAAAAATAATGGTAAATATCGGAGCGCCAGAGATTGCTTTCAAGACCTCGTTTTTACCCCACGATGGAGTAGGACTGGTAAGGGAAGAATTTATTATTGCTGAAAAAATAAGAGTCCATCCTTTGGCTCTTTACCACTATAAAAAACTTAAAACTCCCACCTTCGCCAAGGCTTCGGTGGGCAAGCAAATCTCAAAACTGATTAAAAAAATTGATGAAATTACCATAGAGCATAAGGATAAAAGAGAATATTTCATTGAAGAATTGGCCGAGGGTATCGCCCAAATTGCTGCTGCTTTTTGGCCAAAAGAAGTAATTGTTAGATTCTCTGATTTTAAAACAAATGAATATAAAAATCTAATTGGCGGAGAAATTTTTGAAGGGAAAGAAGCCAATCCAATGTTGGGATTTAGAGGAGCTTCAAGATACTTAGATAAAATCTTTCAGCCGGCTTTTGGAATGGAATGTCAGTCCATAAAAATGGTTCGAAATGAATTTGGATTAAAAAATGTCAATCTAATGATTCCTTTCTGTCGAACCGTAGAAGAAGGAAAAAAAGTGCTCGAAATAATGAAAAAATTTGGTTTAAAACAAAAAGAAGATAAATTAAGGGTCTATGTAATGTGTGAAATTCCTTCTAATGTAGTTTTGGCTGAGAAATTTTTAGATATTTTTGACGGAATGAGTATTGGTTCCAATGATTTAACCCAATTAACTTTGGGATTAGATAGAGATAATGCCCAGATTGCTTATGTCGGAGATGAACAAAATGAGGCAGTAAAGAAAATGATAAAGGATGTTATAAAAATTTGTAAAAAGAGAAAAAAATATTGCGGAATTTGCGGCCAAGGACCCAGTGATTTTTCGGATTTTGCTGAGTTTTTAGTAGAAAATAAGATTGAAAGTATGTCTTTAAATCCAGATGTAGTAGTTAAAACTAAACTTAACATATCAAAAATTGAAAAAAAATAATATGTTTGATATTATTACTTTTGGCTCAGCCACCAGAGATAATTTTCTGAAATTAAGAAAAGAGAATTATAAATTGATTAAAAACAGAACTTTTAGAAACAAGTTGGCTCTTTGTTTTCCTTTTGGCTCAAAATTAGAAATTGAGGATTTAATAATTTCTACTGGCGGTGGAGGTACAAATACGGCAGTTACTTTTTCTAATCAAGGATTTAAAGTAGCTTATGTAGGAAAAATAGGAAGAGATAAAAGAGGCGAAGCAGTAATAGAAGACCTTAAAAAAAGAAAGGTTTTTACTGGCTTTATAAAAAAAGATAAAATAAATCCTACCGCTTATTCAGCAATTCTTTCTGTCCCCCAAACCGAAAGGACAATCTTGATCTATCGGGCGGCCTGTCATCAAATGAAAAAAAATAATATTCCTTGGCAAAAGTCAAAAGCCAAATGGTTCTACTTAGCTCCACTTTCCGGAGAAAGTGTAAAAATTTTCAAGCCCTTGGTTAACTTTGCTAAAAAAAATAATATAAAATTAGCCGTTAATCTCGGAAATACCCAGATTAAACTTGGCTTAAAAAAACTAAAACCATTGCTTTCTAAAATTGATATCTTAATCTTAAATAGAGAAGAGTCCTTTCTTTTAACAAAACTTGAGAGGGTTAAAGAAAAAGAAATTATTAAAAAATTAATTAAGCTTACCAAGGGAATTGTAGTTATTACCAAGGGCAAAGATGGTTCAGTAGTTTCTGATAGAAATTATATTTATAAAGCCCTGACACCAATGGTGACAATTAAAGAAAAAACTGGCGCTGGTGACGCCTATGGAGCTGGATTTGTTTCTGGACTAATTAAAAAATTACCCGTTACTGGTTACCCGTTACCGGTTACTACTATTGAGTATGCAATTCAGTTGGCTACTGCTAATGCTACTTCCTGTATTCAGAAAATCGGAGCCAAAGAAGGTTTATTAAAAAAGAAAGAATCAATTTATAAATTTGGAAAAGTTAAGATAAGAAAAAATAAGTTATAAAAGACCATAAACCATAGCCTTGCCGTTAAGACCACAACCCGCCCGCCACATCCTCTCATCCAGCTTCGCTGGATGAGCCTCTAAGCGTTTCGCAGGTCGAGCGGGCAGGATTTGAGTAAGCGGGGCCCCGCCAGTTTGATAGTAAATACATCTTGAAAAGGAGAAAAAATATGCAAAATAATTCTCAGATAAATATAAATAATTTAGCAAATTCTTCCGAAACAAAAAAGCCTTTTTATAAATGGATTTTTCTTGTTATTGCGGTCATTATTGTAGTTGGGTTAGTTTCTTATACTGCTTATCGTATTCTCACTTCACCTGAAGAAATTGCCGAACTACCCGAATTGTCTCCATCACTTTTTACAAACCCCGAACGAATTATTCCAAAAGCCCCTCCTGTTATTAAAGGATTAACCGGTGAACCATCTGAAACTCCTATTGAATTAAAAGGGTGGAAAATTTTTAGATACAGAAAAGGTGGATATGCTATAGGATATCCAGATATACTTTCTCCTTCTGTAGATAGTCAATCTATTAGCTTAATCAATAAATCAAGTATTTTTTCAATTATTCTAGATAAACTAAATATAGCTTATGCTGCTGATGAAGATTTGATAAATCTTGAAGAACTTCCCTTGCAAAATCAAATTATCTTTAGGGAAAATCACGAAATTTATTACGACATTGTTCTTTATAAAGATTTTGAGGTAGATCTTGAAGAATTTATTTCTCAGAATTTAGAACAAGAATTTGCTATACTATCCCAATTAGGCAAAGAGGTAGATTGGAAACCCATAATAATAGGGGGAGAAAACGGATGGCAGATAAGTTACGAGTGTGAAGGAAGTCAAGAGGAACCTGGATGTTATATGGTAGGAAGTGGTCTAAAGGGTTATGTAAAAAAAGGTGATAAGATTTACGTCATTTCGGTTATAAGAGGTATCACGATTGAAGGCTATTCATACTCAAGATCTGAATTTTTTGATTTGATAATCTCCACTTTTGAGTTTATTGGAGAAGAAGAATGGCCTAAAGAAATAGATGGTTTTTCCGATATTACATCAATTATCCCGGTTGATACCACCGGGGACGAAAAGTTAGAATTAGTTACCAGTCTAACTAAATTCTTTGAAGTAGGCGATCGTTGGTATACAGAAAGTCAAATTTATACTTGGGACACTGAAGGTAAAGATATTAATTGGTACAACGCAGCAAATCGAAATGGAGCGATGAAGCCATCGATTGGCGACATCAATGGGGATGGAATAAAAGAGATAGTGGCAGGAGAAACAGGAAAGGGAGAAACACATTTATATATTTATAATCCTAATGAAACAGTTATGAATAGCTGGTCTGTTGGCCAGGCAAGGTTAACTGTTCCCAGTTTAAGTGATGTTGATAACGATGGAGTAAATGAAATAATTGTCGGAGAGCGAGCTGTGCTATCAAGTGAAAGTGGTAATAGCGTTTATGTCTTCAATAATGATGGTAGTTTAGTTAATGGTTGGCCACAAGAGACAGACGGAGAAGGAATAGCCAGCAATATTGCTGTAGGTGATTTGGATAATGACGGGGGAAAGGAGATAGTGACTTTTACTGTTTCAGGTAAACTTTATGTTTGGCATAATAATGGGAGTTTAATGGAAGGTAATTGGCCATACCAAATTGATGTAGGTACTCCCGGAATCACTGGTGGTTTTTGTTCTCCTGTTTTAGTTGATCTTGATAATGATGGAGATCTAGAGATAATTATCGGGACAGAAATGAGAAAAGTCTATGTTTTTCATCATAATGGAATTTTAGCTGATGGTTGGCCCCAAAATACAGTAGGAATGATTTTTGATTCCATAGCTATTGGTGATATAAACAATGATAATAATCCAGATATTATAGTGGGCACTTTGCTTGCCCAGCTATCAGATGATTATAGGGCTCGTATTTATGCTTGGAATGGTCAGGGGGAATCCCTTTCTGGTTGGCCGGTGATTGTTAATACAGGGGAAAATGAAAGTTCTCAAGTAGGTTTCCCAGTTGCCATAGGCGATATCACAGGAAATAACCAACCTGATATTGTTGCCGAAGTATACTTCACTAATTATATAGACCATACATCGAGAGGAGCAGTTTATGCTTGGAACGATGAAGGTATTTTATTATCCGGTTGGCCCAAAGACATACAAGGATCATCTCTTCACGGATCACCTAGTTTAGCTGATATAGATTTAGACGGTGATATTGAAATAATGGCAGGAAGTAGTTTTTACCCAGATTCTATTATCTATGTTTGGGACATTGGATCCCCATATAATTCTTCTACAATACATTGGCCAATGTCTCATCATGATCCTCAATATACCGGGTTATACATAAAGCCATAATTTGCGTTATAGTTATCAATCTTCTTATTCTGATGACCCGATCTTACATTTAGGTTGTCAAACTAAGGTTATTATCATAATATTGTATGACTACTCAACGGAAAATTGCCAAGATTTTGAGAACCTCGCCAGAGGTGATTTTTGAATTAGAAAAAAAGATGGAAAAAATTACTGGAAAGGAAAAAGTTTTAGGGAAAATATTAAAAGAAAATGAAGAAAAAATAAAAGAAAGTTTAAAAAAAATAGGGCTCAATTTAAAATCGTCTGCTCCGGAAATTTACAACTCTCTATTTAATAAAATCAAGAAAGAAGATGATTATCTCTATCAATTTTTAGAATCACCTAATTTTAATAATTTTTCTGGTTGTCAATTTTTGATAAATTCTGCTAAAAAAATTTCTGGGGAAAAAACTGGCTTTTTTTTAGTTGAAAAAAAAGCCAAAGAATTACTTCAATTAAATCCTCCTCAAAATATTTTAAAACTATTGGGCTATCCATCGACAGAAGATTTACTAAAAAAGGAAAATCTGTTAGAAATATTCTGTGCCCTCCGATTTGTCGAAGATCCTCACTGGTTAAATGATGTTTTTTTAAAACCTTATTCTAAACTATCTCCAACTGATTTTGAAGAAAGAGAAATTAAAATTATAGTCCTTTCTTCAAAATGGAAAAAGATAGGAGAAAAATTTGCCGGTAAAAAACTCCACCACATTAGTCATCTTAAAGAATTGGGAATAATATTTGTAATTCCTTTTGAGAAATATCCTGGAGCAACCTTAGAAATATTTTCTCTGATATTACATTACCTTTATGAAGTAGAGTTTTATTCAAAAATCTTTCAAAAATACTCTTCTGAAGAAGATTTTGGTCAAAAAATAACTTCCGCTCTTAAGGGAGAAATAAAAAGATTACCAAACGGAGATAAAGATAAGATTTATTTGAAAATAATTCAAAGATACTTGGGCAAACAAAATCCTGATGATCCTCGACTTCTTGAGCCTCATTTAAATCCGGAAGTAATTCATTGGGAAAAAGCTGAAGATAATTTAGTAAAACTTGGTGAAGAGTCTCCTCAATCGGATTTAGAATTTTTTAAAGACTTAGATTTTGTGGGAGATTTTTTCAAGGAAAATATTAAGAAAGAGGTCTTGATAAGTTTTGACTTAGTTGACAATCTTATTTCTTTAACTAAAGGGAGTATTCTGGGAATAAAATATCTTTATCACCATCAGGAAGCCCTTTGGAATAAAATATTCGAAGAATATATTGGAAAAGAAAAAATAGAGGACTTATTGATAGATAACTTAGATAAAGGCTACGTCAAACTAAATAGTGATTTAATATGAAGCTAATATTAGAAAAAGAAAAATGTATTGGATGTGGAAGTTGCCAGGTGTTATGTCCTAAATATTTTGAATTAGAAAAAGATGGAAAAGCTCATCTTAAAAATTCAAAAGTTAATCCTGATACGAAAAATGAAGAATTGGAAATAGAAGAAACTGATTGCGTCGAAGAAACAGTTAGGGTTTGTCCAGTTCGATGCATCCACCTAAGATAAACGCAAAACGCAAAACGCAAAACGCAAAGCCATAACTTAAAAGTCAAATCTTTTAAGGTTTAATTAGTTTTAAGCTTTGAGTTGTAGTTTTGAGTTTTGACTTTTTACTTTTGAGTTTAATTATTATGTTGACTTTATCTGCAGAAATTAGAAAAGAAATTGGAAAAAAATTAAAATCTCTAAGAAAAGAGGGGATTTTGCCTGCTATAGTTTATGGTCCAGGAATAAAAAACCTACCCTTACAAATAAATGCTAAAGAATTTGAAAAACTCTATAAAACCGCTGGAGAAAGTACTATTATTAAATTAAAGATAGAAGATAAAGAAGCCCCGGTTTTAATTAAAAAAGTTGTCCGAGATCCAGTAAGTGAAAAAATTATACATGCTGATTTTTATCAACTGAAAATGGATAAAAAAATTACCATCACCATTCCTCTAATATTTAAAGGCGAAGCACCAGCAGTAAAAGAAAAAGAAGGAACATTGATAAAAAATATTCATGAGGTAGAAATAGAATCTTTCCCTCAAGACATGCCTCATCAAATCGAGGTAGATTTATCTATCCTTAAAGATATTGAAGATGAAATAAAAACTAAAGATCTTTTTATCCCTTCGGGAGTCAAAATTCTAAAGAATCCGGAAGAAATAGTAGTTAAAGTTACTCCTCTAAAAGTTGAAGAAATACCAGAAGAGGCTCCTAAAGAAAAAATAGAAGAAGTGGAAAAAGCAGAAGAAGTAGAAAAGGTAAAAAAAGAAAAGGAGAAAGAAGAAGAAGAAAAGGAGAAAAAATAGAATTATTTTCTAAAATGATACTGGGTTTATCTAAATTTAATTTGGAAAAGTCATTTCCTCTTTTGGGGAATGTTTTAATTTTAATAATTTTTCTATTGGGTTTTTTCCCAAATATTTCTTTTTCTAATGATATCTCTGCTTTCAGGCAGAGTTTAGAAAATCAACTTCAAGAACTTCAAAAACAAATAAATATTTATCAGAAGGAAATAGAAATGGAGCAAGGAAAAGCTAAAACCTTAGAACGGGAAATTAATCTTTTGGAAAAAGAAGTTAAAAAAATAGAATTAGAAATGCACCAAACCGAATTAGAGATTAAAAATCTTGGTTTAATTTTGAAAAATAAAGAAGAAGACCTTTTAAATACTAAATTAAAAATAGAAAAAGAAAAAATGATTATTGCTGAACTAATTAGAAAAATTTATGAATACGACCAGGAGTCAAACTTAGAACAGATTTTAAAAAATGATAAA
>DAOWIS010000017.1 GCA_030640805.1 bacterium
AAAGATTAGATAAAATAGCCGGAATTATTAAGCCTTTAAAAATTACTCCAACTATAATTGAATTTGTGGATATCGCTGGCTTAGTTAAGGGGGCTCATAAAGGAGAGGGATTAGGAAACCAATTTTTGGCTAAAATTAGAGAATCTGATGCAATATTGGAAGTAGTTAGAAGTTTTGAGAATAAAAATGTCTCTCATTCTGAAGGCAAAATTGACTCTAAAAGAGATATTGAAATTATTAGTTTTGAATTAATAATGAAAGATTTAGAAATAATAGAAAGATGTTTAGAAAAAGCAAAAAAAGAAAACATTAAGAAATTTGAGATTTTAAAGAAATTAAAAGAATATTTAGAGAAAGAAAAACTACTCTGGCAGATATCACTTAAAGAAGAAGAAAAAAAATTAGCCCGAGAACTTTGTCTGATAACCATCAAGCCAATTATTTACTTAATCAATACCAAAGAAAATTCTCATAATTGGAGTTTGGATAAAAAATATATAATTTCTGATCTAAAATTAGAAGAGGAAATTTCTGAACTCTCGGAAAGAGAAATTAAGGAAACAGAAGTAAAGTCTAATCTTGACCAGGTAATTAAATCTTGCTATAATACACTTGATTTAATCACTTTTTATACTATAACTGGAGGAAAAGAAACCAGGGCTTGGACTCTAAAGCGAGGAATAAAATGCCCTCAGGCTGGTGGAATAGTCCATAGTGATTTCCAAGAAAAATTTATCAGAGCAGAGGTAATAAATTGGCAAAAGTTAGTAAATATTAGTTCTTGGCAAAAAGCTAAAGAGCAAGGTTCTGTCTTGATAGTTGGAAAAGATTATATAGTTCAGGACGGAGATGTAATTGAATTCAAAATTTAAATCATGAAAAATTACCAACTTATTTTTTTCCTCTCTCCAAATCTTGAAGAAAAAGAGGCAAATCGATACCTTGAGAAAATAAGATCAGATATAAAAAATTTAGAGGGAGAAATAAAAGAAACAAAAAAAAATAGAAAAAAGAGTGCCTGCCTATCCGATCAAAAAATACGAAGAGGTTTTAATGGGTATTATTAATTTTAGATTATCTCCGAAAAAGTTAGTTGACTTTCAAAACAAACTAAACTTAGAAAAAAATATAATAAGAAGTATGGTAACTACTCTTTCTCCCATTAAAGAAGTTAAACCTCTACGCCAAAGAAGGACAAGTGCCTTTGGCACTAAATTTGGCGAAACCGGTCCTTCTTATGGTAATAGGGGTAAACCTACTTCTTTTTTGAAAGAGTCAAAAAAGACCACTCTTCTTAAAAAACCTAAATTAGAAAAAAAGAAAAAGGTCGAACTTAAAGAAATAGATAAAAAATTAGAAGAAATTTTAAACGAATAAAATATGAATCTTAATAGAGTTTTTATTCTTGGTAATCTAACTCGGGATCCAGAAAATAGAACTCTCCCTTCAGGACAACCAGTAGCTAATTTTGGAATAGCCACTAATAGATTTTTTACTGATAAAAATGGAACAAAACAAAAGCAAGCTGAATTTCACAATATAGTTACTTTTGGGAGATTAGCTGAGATTGCTTCTCAATATCTTCAAAAAGGGGGTTTAGTTTTAATTGAGGGACGATTACAAACTCGAAATTGGGAGGACCAAAATGGAGTAAAACATTATCGAACAGAAATTATTGCTGAAAGAATGCAATTAGGTCCGAGGGGACTAAAAGGAGGATCTATTCTTGCTCAAGATGGTGAATCCCAAGATAACCTTCCTTCAAAAAATAACCTCTCTTCTCCGAAAGAAGATATTCCCATAATAGAAGAAGGTAACCCAGCTTCTAATGATCATAATTCCGAAAAAGAAATAGACGTCAAGGATATACCTTTTTAAAATGGCCGATTGTTACTTCTGTAAAAAGAATATTAAAGAAATTGATTATAAAGATACGGAATTACTCCGGCAGTTTTTGTCATCCCAAGGGAAAATTCTTGCTCGCAAAAAAACCGGGAACTGCGCCAAACACCAAAGAAAAATAACCAAACTCATCAAAAGAGCCAGACATATAGGGTTACTACCTTATGTTATAAGATAACTATATACTAGATATTATTGCTTTTTTTATTTTCTTTAGTATTTCTGGGTTTTCTTTAAGGAAAGTTTTAGCTGCTTCCATCCCCTGACCTAATTTTTCATTTTCAAATTGAAGCCAAGATCCGGCTTTTTTTATTACATCATACTTTATGCCAGTATTCAAAACATCACCCAAATAAGAAATCCCTTCGTTAAAATAAATATCAAATTCAGTAGTCTTGAAAGGAGCAGCCACTTTGTTTTTTACCACTTTGGCTTTTATCCGATTACCAATAATCTCATCGCCGTGTTTTATCTGGGCTATTCTTTTTAGTTGAATTCTTACCGAAGAATAAAATTTTAAAGCCATTCCTCCGGGAGTAGTCTCGGGGTTCCCAAAAATCATTCCAATCTTCATTCGAGTTTGATTAGTAAATATGACGGTAGTCTTGGTTTTAGCCGAAATGGCGGCTAATTTTCTTAGGGCTTTGGACATTAGCCGAGCTTGAAGACCAATTTGTATATCCCCCATCTCTCCTTCAATCTCGGCTTTAGGAGTTAAAGCAGCCACCGAATCTATAACAATTACTGCCACATTGCCTGAACGAACTAAGGCCTCAACAATATCCAAAGCCTGCTCTCCAGTATCGGGTTGAGAAATTAAAAGATCATTAACTTTTACTCCAATCCGCTTAGCATATTCAGGATCAAGAGCATGCTCAGCGTCAACATAAGCCGCTAATTCTCCCCTTTTTTGAGCGTTAGATACAATATGCAAGCACAAACTTGTTTTTCCGCTACTCTCTGGTCCATAAATCTCAATAATTCTTCCCCGGGGAACTCCTCCTACTCCTAAGGCAACATCAAGAGAAATAGAACCAGTAAGAATAGAATCTACATCTACTAATCTAGCTTCTCCCAATCTCATTATAGAACCCTCTCCAAAACTTTCTTTAATTTGGCTTAAAATCTCTTCGAGGTTCTTTTTTTTATCTGGCTGAGTGCCAGATAATTTTTTAGATTTTTTTGTCATATTTATTGACTGTCAAACTGGTCTTCTTTATTTTCTTTTATATAGACTTCTCTTGGCTTGGCTCCATCGGCCGGTCCGACCAATTCCTCTTCTTCCATTCTATCTAAAATCCGGGCGGCTCGGGCGTAGCCAATTCTTAAATGGCGCTGAAGCAAAGAAGCCGAGGCCTTCTTGGCTCTAACTATTATTCCTTTTGCCTCCTCATATAATTCGTCCTCAAACGCTCCTCCTTCTATTTCGTCTAACTCTAAGGAGGGTAAAGTAGGTTTCTTAAATTCTATTTCTTCGGAAATCTCTTCTAATTCTTTCTTTTCCCCTTTTTGATTCCTAAGATAATGAGTTACTTTCTTGACCTCTTTTTCGCAAACATAAGCCCCTTGAATTCTTTTAGGTTTAGTTGTCTCCGAAGAGATAAAAAGCATATCACCATTACCCAATAACTTTTCAGCGCCGGCCATATCAATAATAGTCCGAGAATCAATTTGGGAAGCTACCTGAAAAGCAACTCGAGAAGTAATATTGGCTTTAATTAATCCAGTGATTACTTCAACCGAAGGCCGCTGGGTGGCCAGGACTAAATGAATTCCCACTGCCCTAGACATCTGAGCTAATCTAACAATTCCGGCCTCTATTTCCTTTCCTCGACTGGCCATTAAGTCAGCCAATTCATCAATAACTAAAACCAGGTAAGGCAGAGGTTCATCTCTAAAAATATTATTATAACCCTCCATATCTCTAACTCTGTTTTCTGAGAGCAGTTTAAACCTTCTTTCCATTTCATTAATTAACCATTTTAAGGAATTTACTGCTTTCTGGGTTTCAACAATTACCGGACATAAGAGATGAGGAATTTCGTTATAAACAGGAAATTCTACCCTTTTCGGATCTATTAAAACAAAACGTAAACTCTCGGGGCTATTTTTATATAAAAGACTATTAATCAAACTATTAAGGCAAATGGTTTTGCCGGTGCCGGTGCTCCCGGCAATTAAAAGATGGGGCATCCGTTTTAAATTAGCAAAGACCGGATTACCAGCCACATCTCTACCTAAAGCAAAAATTAAATTAGAAGGATCTGATTTAAAATTAGGATTATCTAAAAGATTTCTTAATCGAACCGAAATCCTTCCTCGATTAGGAACTTCAATTCCTACAAAAGAACGGCCTGGAATAGGGGCTTCTATCCTTAAAGGGTGACAAGCCAGGGCTAAGGCTAAGTCGCTTTGGAGAGTAGTAATTTGAGAAACTTTTATCCCTTCAGCTGGCTTTAGAGTGTACTGAGTAACGGTGGGCCCAATGTTTACCTCAGCCATCTCTACTTCTATTCCAAAGTTCTGAAGAGTTCTTTTAATAATATTGGTGTTAGCTTTGATATCACCAGATGAAGGCTGGTCTTTGTCCTTTTCTAATAGATTCAAGGGAAAGGGTTTAAATTTACCCCCACTACCAAAATTTTGGTGTTGGGGTTTAGATTTCGAGACTACAACTTCCTTTTCTTCGGGAATTTTCTCGGAGACAGAAATAATCTCTTCTGGTTCTTCTTTTTTGGATTTTTTTAATATCTTCTTAACTAAGTTCTTAACCTTGCCTGGTTTCTTAACAGAAATATGGGCAATCTGATAGATGGGTCTCTGAACCTCCGGTGTTTTTTTCTTTAAAGAAATATTAAATAGGATCAGGATAGAAACTACAAGGACGGCTAAAAATATTACAAAACTGGCCAGGTCTCCTAACCACAAATTGAAAGGGTAACCCAGCCAATAACCAATTCTGCCTCCCCAGTTTTTATCCCTTCCTAAAACTTCTAAAATTCCCAAAAAAGCCAAAAGAAATAAAGTTCCACCGATTAAATTAGAAAAATAAATATTTCTTTTCCAAGATCTCAAAAAGATTATTCCCAAAATTATCAAAATTAAAGGAATTAAGAAGTCACCTTTACCAAAAAAAATTTGAGAACCACTCAAAAAATATCTCCCTGCTCTACCAGCTAAATCAAAAAAACTTAAAATAAAAATTAAAGAAAGAGTAAAACAAAAAATTCCCCAGATGCTTTTTTTGGTTTCTGGTCGAAGATATAATTTTAGTCTTTTTGCTTCCTTGATTTTCTTTTTTCTGGCTGGCAAAGCAGTAGTTGGCTTTTTATGAGCCCTAATTCTTTTTCTAGCCATATCTAATTAAATTATATCACCATTTTTTAAATTTAACAAATGTGCTACGAAATATCCATCCTCCGTAGCAATGCTATTGCGGAGGACGGGCGAAATTATTACCTGCCTACCGACAGGCAGGCAAAATTACGAAAAATAATTAAGAATGAATCAATTACTCTTTCGTATATCGTATTAATTCATAATTCATAATTCGTAATTCGTAGGGCTACTTCCAGAAGCCGGTTCCTGCCGGAATTAATTTACCAATAATTACATTTTCTTTTAACCCTCGAAGAGGATCTTCTTTTCCTTCAATGGCTGCTTTTATTAATATTCGAGAGGTTTCCTGAAAAGATGCAGCTGAAAGAAAACTCCTGGTAGTAAGAGCAGTTTTAGTAATTCCCAATAAAATATTCTCAGTTTTAGCTATCTTCTTATTTTCTTTTTCGAGTTTGCTGTTTTCTTCATTTAACCAATCTTTCGAAATAATTTCTTCTATGCCAAATTTAGAATTCCCAGGATCTTTAATTTTTACCCGAGAAAGCATTTGACGAATTATAACTTCGATATGTCTATCGTTTATTACTGCTCCTCCGGAAATATAAATTTTTTGGATCTCCTTTAAAATATATCTTACTAATCCTTCAATTCCTCCTAATTTATAGAGCTTCTTTGGGTCGATATTCCCTTCTGAAAAAGCTTGACCAGGATAGACTAAATCTCCTTTTTCTACTCTAATGCCCCGATCTATCGGAACTTGATAACTTTTAATCTTTTCCTTTTTAGAGGTCTTAGAGTTGTTTTTATTTCTTTTAACTGGAATATTATTAATTTTTATTTTAATGATTTTCTGGCCATCTTTTTCTTTAATTTCTTTTACTCTTCCATGAACTTCGGAAATTAAAGCTTCTCCTCGAGGAGTACGAGTTTCAAAAATTTCTTCTACTCGGGGCAATCCTCGAGTGATATCTTCTCCTCCAGCTACACCTCCGGTATGAAAAGTTCTTAAAGTAAGCTGGGTTCCCGGTTCGCCAATAGCCTGAGCAGCTATTACTCCGACTGCTCCTCCTAATTTCACTAATTCATTGCTGCCTAAGTCCCATCCGTAACATCGTCGGCATACACCTTCTCTTGTTCTACAAGTTATTGGTGAAAAAACTCTAATTTTTTCTATTGAAGAGTTAGTAATTAATCTTGCCTTCTCTTCATTAATAATCTCTCCCCTTTTTACTAAGATTTTTGATTTTAGATTTTGGGTTTTGGGTTTTGGGTTTTGTTTGTGATTTGTGATTTGGGTTTTGGGTTTTTTTAATATGATATCTTCAACTGCAATTCTTCCTATAATCTTAATAGCGAAATCTTGACCAATTTCTTGAGCATCTGATCTAAGTATCTGTATTCCTTTTGTGTCTTTACACTTCTCTTCCCTAATAATCACATCATGGGCTACATCTACTAACCGGCGAGTAAGATAACCGGCGGAGGAGGTACGTAAGGCGGTATCAGTAGTTCCTTTTCTTCCTCCATGGGTAGAAATAAAATATTCCAAAGCATTAAATCCTTCTTTGTAACTACTTTTCACCGGTAATTCCATAATTTGAGCCATAGGGTTAATCACTAATCCTTTCATGCCAGCCATTTGAGAAGGTTGGGACCAGCTCCCTCGAGATCCCGAATCTATAATACTAAATACCGATGCCTCTTTATCTAAGGTTTCTGGAACAAGGCAAGTAATTTCATCTTTAACTTGTTGCCAAATTCCGATAACTCGCCGATACCTCTCTTCTGAAGTTAATAATCCTTTCTGATACTGCTCTTTGACCATTTTCTCCTTCTTTTCTGCTTCTCTTATTAATTTCTCTTTCTGGGGAGGAGTTTGAAGATCATCCATCCCCCAAGAAATTCCCGATTGGGTAGCTGCTTCAAACCCTAATGTCTTAATTTTATCTAAAACAGAAGTGCTTTTCTCGTTGCCATACTTTTTTATTATTTTGGCAGTTAACTTTTCCAATGTCTTAGAGTTGGTTACTTCATTTAAAAATGGGAAATCATCGGGAAGGGTTTCATTAAACAAAACTCTGCCTACCGAGGTTTCTAATGGCCGCAAGGTATTTTTTACCCCTCCCTGAATAATTATAGGTTCTCTAATATCAATTTTTTTAAACTCGTAAGCCATAAGAGCTTCTTCGACTAAGCCAAATATTTCTTTTTTCTGTTTATCTTTTATCTTAGTCAGCCAATAACAACCCAAAACAATATCCATACGAGGAACCACCGTAGGAAATCCTGTAGCTGGTTTAAGAAGACTTAAAGAGGAAAGCATAATCTCTCGAGCTTCTTTCTGGGCTTCTTCGCTTAAAGGAAGATGAACAGCCATTTGATCTCCGTCAAAATCGGCATTAAAAGCTAAGCAAACTAAAGGGTGAACCTGGATAGCCTCTCCTTCAATAAGGACAGGATGGAAAGCCTCAATTCCTAATCTGTGCAAAGTAGGAGCTCTATTTAAAAGAACATATTTATTCTTAATTACTCCTTCTAAAATCTCCCAGACAATATCGGGTGTCTCATCAATAATCTTTCCAGCCCCTCGAACATTATAAGCTAATTCTTTTTCAGTAATTTTTTGAATAACGAAGGGTTTGAAAAGTTCTAAAGCCATTTTTTTGGGAAGACCGCATTGGTTAAGTTTAAGTTCAGGGCCAACTACGATCACTGACCTTCCAGAATAATCCACCCGTTTTCCTAAAAGATTTTGACGAAATCTTCCTTGCTTTCCTTTTAGCATATCAGCCAATGATTTTAAAAGTCTTCTTCCCCCAGTTGAGGCAGTGGTAGTTTGGGCAGATCGAGCTGAATTATCAATTAAAGCGTCAACTGCTTCCTGAAGCATCCTTTTCTCATTCCGACAAATTACCTCGGGAGCCCCAATCTCTTGTAAGTATTTCAAACGATTATTACGATTAATCACTCTCCGATAAAGATCATTAAGATCAGAAGAAGCGTATCGTCCTCCATCCAACTGAACCATTGGTCTTAATTCCGGAGGAATTACCGGTATAACAGTTAGAAGCATCCATTCTGGTTTAATTTTAGAGTTAATAAAATACTGAACAAATCTTAATCTCCTCTGTAAAGATTTCTTTTCGCCGGAAGACGAGGACTTCTCTATCTTTTTCTTTAATTCCTTTTTAAGTTGATTGAAATCGATTTCCTTACAAAGTTTTTGAAGGGCTTCTGTCCCGGTTTCTGCCTCAAACACTTCTCCATATTTCATTCCTAACTCTTGATACTCTATCTCTGACAAAATCATGAATTTTTTAAGCTTTGAAAGTCCTTCTGTTGCCCTGGTTTTAGCTGTTTCTAACTCTTTATTTTGTATTTTTGATTTTTGATTTTTGATTTTTGATTTTACTTTGTATTCTCTTTCTATTTCTTTCAAAACCTTGTCTTTTATTTGGTTATCTACTTTAGTAATAATATAACTGGAAAAATAAATTATCTTTTCTGCCTGATGCACAGGAATATCAAGCAACACTCCTATGGCCGAAGGAACTCCTCTTAAAAACCAAATATGGGCTACCGGAACTGCCAATTTTATATGTCCCATCCTTTCTCTTCTTACCGAAGAACGAGTAACCTCGACTCCGCAACGATCACAAACTACTCCTTTGTATCTTCTGCTCCGATATTTACCACAGTAACACTCGTAATCTTTCTCAGGTCCAAAAATCTTTTGACAAAAAAGTCCATCTTTCTCTGCTCTTTGGGTTCGATAATTTATGGTTTCAGGTTTGGTTACCTCTCCCTGTGACCATGACAAAATTTCCTCTGGAGAGGCAATTTTTAATTTAATAAAAGAGATATCCGAGACTTTAGGCACGTTCCCTCGCTTTGCTCGGTCAAATGCCCATCCGCCGTTCTAGCAAGCTAGAACTATGGAGGGCAAGCAAAATTCATCTTATTGTCTTGAGAGATGAAAAATGCTTGTCCGCCGTAGCCTTTGGCGAAGGCGGGCAAAATGATAGAGCAAAATTTAAAATTATTTATTATTTAATCAATTTTGAGTTTTAAACTGTAATTTTTAACTTTTCACTTTTAATTTTTAACTTCGTTTACCTCCACACTTAATCCTAAGCCCTTTAACTCACTCACTAAAACATTAAAAGAAGTAGGAATAGTAGGAGGTTTTATCTTTTCTCCCTTAATGATAGACTCATAGGTAGCGGCTCTTCCTATCACATCATCTGACTTGATAGTTAACATTTCCTGTAAGGAATGGGCTGCTCCGTATCCTTCTAATGCCCAAACTTCCATCTCCCCAAAACGTTGTCCTCCAAATTGAGCTTTTCCTCCTAATGGTTGCTGAGTAATTAAAGAATAAGGACCAATACTTCTCATGTGAATTTTATCCTCTACCATATGAATAAGTTTCATTATATAAACATAGCCGACGGTAACCTTCTGGGAAAAAGGAAGTCCTGTTCTTCCATCAAAAACTGTCACTTTTCCATTTAAAGGTATCTTAGCTTCTTTAAGTTCCTTTTTAATCTCTTCTTCCTTGGCTCCGGAGAAAGTAGGAGTTATAGCATTAAATCCTAAGATTTTTGCCGCCCACCCCAAATGAGTTTCTAAAATTTGCCCTAAATTCATTCTAGAAATAACTCCTAAGGGATTTAAAATAATATCTACAGGTCTACCATCCTCCAAAAATGGCATTTCTTCTTCTGGTAAAATTCTAGAAATAACTCCCTTATTTCCGTGTCGGCCAGCCAATTTATCTCCAACAGAAATTTTTCTCAGTTGAGCAATTTCTACTTGTATTCTTTTTATGACTCCAGGTTCCAGTTTATCTCCCTTCTCCCGAGAAAAAATTTTTACACTTATCACTTTTCCTCGTTTGCCATGAAGAAGACGCAAAGATGTATCTTTTACATCTCTGGCTTTCTCTCCAAAAATAGACCTTAATAATCTTTCCTCACTGGTTAGATCTGTTTCTCCCTTTGGAGAAATTTTACCAACTAAAATATCACCTGGTCCTACCTCGGCTCCAATTCTTATAATTCCTTCTTCATCTATGTCCTTTAATTTTTCCTCACCTACATTAGGAATATCACAAGTAGTAATTTCCGGCCCAAGTTTCGTTTCTCTAGCTTCACAAGAAAAATCTTCAATATAGATAGAACTAAATTTATCTTCTTTTAGCAACTCTTCAGAAACAACAATCGCATCTTCATAATTTGCTCCTCTCCAGGGAAGAAAAGCTACTAAAAGATTTTGTCCTAAGGAAAGTCTCCCATCTGAGACGGCTGATCCATCAGTTAAGAAATCACCGGTTTTAACTTTACCTCCTTTCTGAACCACTGGCTTTTGATGAACGCAAGTATACTGATTAGAACGAGCAAAAGTCCTCAAAGAGTAAGTCTTCTCATTTTTAACTTTGAACTTTGAACTTTTAACTTTTAACTTAATGTGGTCGGCATCTGCTTCTTCTACTTCTCCATCTTCTTCAGCCAAAACCACTTGACCTGAGTCCTGAGCTGCTTTTTTTTCAATTCCTGTTCCTACTAAAGGAGGCTCTGCTCTTACACAAGGAACAGCTTGTCGCTGCATATTTGATCCCATTAGGGCCCGATTAGAATCATTATGTTCTAAAAAAGGAATAAGAGCAGCCGCTACACTAATAAATTGTTGGCAAGAAACATCTATAAAATCTATTTTGTTTTTTTCTACCACTTCTGGTTTTCCCCTAATTCTCACCTCCACCTTGCTTGCCAAGATATTACCCTTGGAATCTAAAGGAACTCCTGCGTGAGCAATATTATATTTTTCCTCTTCGTAAGCATTAAGATATTTCACAAGATTGGTTACTCTTCCCTTTTCTACTTTAAAATAAGGAGTTTCTAAAAAACCAAATTCATTTATTCTAGCAAAAAGGGCTAAATGTCCCACTAATCCAATATTAGGACCTTCCGGCGTCTGAATAGGACAAATTCGCCCATAGTGGCTTGATTGAACATCACGAACTTCAAAACCTGCTCTTTCTCTAGTTAAACCCCCGGGGCCCATAGCCGAAAGCCTTCTTTTATGTTCGAGTTCAGCTAAAGGGTTTTCGTTATCCATAAATTGGGAAAGTTGAGAAGAAGAAAAGAAATCTTTCACCTGAGCCATAAAGGGTCGAGGATTAATAAGTTGAAATGATTCTAAAGTATGAATATCTAAAGTGGACATTCGATCTTTAATTATTCTTTCCATTCTCATAAGTCCTACTCTTAATCTATTCTCTAAAAGTTCGCCAAGTGTTCTTACTCTTCTGTTTCCCAAATGATCAATATTGTCTGGTTCGGCTTCAGGATTATTATTTAATTTAATGATCTCTCGAATTACTTCTACTAAATCTTCTTTTCTCAAGATCCTATCTTCTTTAGCATCAAAATCTTGACTATTAAATTTCAATTCCTGTAGAACCGGTAACCTCTGGAGCATCCTCCATCTTCCTACTTTTGATAAGTCGTATCGAGTAAAATTAAAGAACATATTTTCTAAGAAACTCCGAGCATTATCAATGGTAGCTAATTCTCCTGGTCGAATATGTTTGTAAATTTCAATAAAAGCTTCATCTTGATTATGAGTCGGGTCCTTGGAGAGGGTTTTCTTAATATATTTTATCTCTCCTACATCTATCGATCTAAAATAATCAATGATTTTTTCATCTCTTTCAATGCCAAATGTTCGAAGAAGAGCAGTTACTGCTACTTTTCTTCTCCGATCTATTTTTACCCAAATTACTCCCTCAGAATCAATTTCAAATTCCAACCAAGCTCCTCGATTAGGAATAATTTTTCCTCCAAAAAGATCTCTCCCCCGAAATCTCACTTTACTAAAGAAGCACCCTGGTGATCTGATTAACTGAGAAACTATCACTCTCTCTATTCCGTTAATAATAAAAGTACCTCGGTTAGTCATTAAGGGAAAATCACCAAAATAAACCTCCTGTTCTTTTATCTCAGCAGTTATTTTATTTTTTAATCTAACTTTTATTCTTAGAGGAGATTCATAAGAGACATTATTCTCTCTGGCTTCAATGTCATTAAATTTCGGCTCTCCTAAAATATAATCTAAAAACCAAAGTTCTAAGTTCTTCCCAGTATAATCCTCAATAGGAGAAACTTCTTGTAATAGGTTTTTAAATTCTTTTTCCAAAAATTTTTTGTAGGAATTTAATTGAACCTTAATAAGATTAGGAATCGGAAAATTAAGGAATTTTTGTTTAGAAAAATTTTTCTCCTTCATATATAAAGGTAATTCAAAAATACGGCTATCGGGCTTAATAAGCCGTATTTTTTAGAAATATTCAATTATTTTACAGGTTAGATTAGTTACCAAATTGATTAGTAATTACAATTCAAGAAAAAGTGTTTTTATTTTACTCTTATTAAATAAAAATGTCAAATTTTTCCTGTTAATCCTTCTTTTAATTTCACGGCTTGAATCAGTCCTAATAAAATAAAAATAAAAATTAGATTGCTTCCTCCGTAACTGACTAATGGTAAAGAAATTCCGGTTATTGGAAAAATGCCACTGACCATTCCGATATTAACAAAAATCTGAGAAGTAATCAATAAGACTGTACCTAATCCTATTAATCTTAAAAAATTTCCTGAAGCAGAAACTGAAATTTTTATAATCCGTTCTAATAAAATAAAGTAAAATAAAAAAAGTAATAAAACTGAAAGTAATCCTCCTTCTTCGGCAATAGCTGCAAAAATAAAATCAGTTTGGGGTTCTGGTAAAAATCCAAATTGAACCTGAAAACCCCTTCCCCATCCCTCTCCTGTTATTCCTCCAGAACCTATAGCAATTTGGGATTGAGCTAAGTTATATCCATAAGTTAAGGGATTTTTCTGGGACTCAAAAAAAGAAATAATTCTTAACTTTTGATAATCATGAAGTAAAAAATACCAAGAAATAACAAAAATTAAAATTCCCAAAAGAAAGAGTAAAAGAAGATGACGGATTTTTATTCCAACCAAAACCATAATTCCCAACCAAATTAAGACTAAAATAATAACCGACCCTAAATCCGGCTGAAAAAAAACCAAAAAAGAAGGCAAGATAACATAAATACCGGAAATTAATATATGAAAAAATCTATACATCTCTATGTGCCTTACTGAAAAATACTTAGCTAATAGAATTATCAAAACTACTTTTACTAATTCTACCGGTCCGAAATTCAAACCTAAAAACCGAAACCAACTTGTAGCTCCTCGAACTTCAACTCCAAAAAATAAAACAGCAATTAAGATAAGTAGAGAAATAATGTAAAGAACAATAACAAAATAAGAATTGTCTTTCAAGGTTCTGAGATCAAAAAAACTTAAACCAAACATCAAAAAAATTCCAGCTACCAAGAATAGAAATTGTTTATAAAAATTAGTAAAATCTCCTTTTGTCAAGGAACTGCTATAAATAGAAAGAAGCCCCAAGCTCACCAGGGAGACCGAGGCAATAATTAAAATCCAGTCTAATTTTTTAAAGTGAACTAGTATTGATGCCATTTTTCTTCGGTTCCATACTTTTTAAGATAATTTTCCTGAAGAAAAATATTAGTACTAACTTTAATCTCTATTGAGCTAATATTAGTCAAAATTCTAGGCCAGATTATTTGAAAAAATCTTTTCTGAGAAGCAAGGAAAGTTCTAATTTCATGCGTCCCCACTAGTATCGGATTTTCCAAAGAATCAAAAAGAACAGCATTGATTTCTACTTTATTAAAATCGTAATTAGTCTGATTTTCTAAAGTGCCAGTAAGTTGAGTATTCCCTTCTTCCTCTGTTAATACTCGGTCATAAATAGTTAATGATAAAGGAGTAAAATCCTTTAGTTTTTGCCAGTTAATTTCTTTTAAGAAAAAACTGATTCGAGAAGGAGGTTCTAAAAATTCTACATTGTTTTTAATAATATATTTTCCCTCACGAGGCAGGATGTAATTTTTACCCTCTTCAATCTTTATTATTTCTCCTTTTGAATTATAAATATTAAATTGATATTTAAAACTACTGACGCCGTAATCCGAATTAGAATTTTTAATTTTAGCAAAGATATCGTATCTCAAACCCTCCTGCCAAATAGCATTTACTTTTAAAACCTCGAGTTCTGAAACAATGGGTTCACAAGGAAGGCAGGGCCCACCGCAATCCACTCTCTCTTCTCCTTGATTTTGAATTCCATCAAAACAAGAAGAACGAGGCTTAACTAAAAAGTAAATTCCTCCTCCGATAACTCCGAGAATCAGAATAAATACTATAGCAATGATTATCTTTTTATGGATATGTTGCATATATACTACCTAATCTCAAAACTTAAAAGTCAAACCTCAAAACCACAGCTCAAAGCTTAAAACTGATTATATTAAAAGATTTGACTTTTAGGTTGTGGTTTTGACTTTTGAGCTTTGAGCTTTGAGTTTTCATCTTTCTAGCATCTTTAGAAACTCTTTCTCTCTAATGATTTTTACTCCTAATTCTTTGGCTTTTTTATATTTTGAGCCGGGTTCTTTCCCTGCCACCACAAAATCTATATTTTTAGATACTGACTCAGAAACTTCTCCGCCAAGAAATCTAATTTTTCCCTTAGCATCATTTCTGGTTATTAAGTCCAGAGTCCCGGTTAAAACAAATATCTTTCCTTTCAGCTTTTGCCTTTTGCCTTTTGCCTTTTGCCTTTTTATTTCTACTCCGGCTTTTATTAGGTCGTTTATTAATTTCAAATTTTCTTTTTTTTGAAACCAATTATAAATACTCTTTGCCACTATTTCTCCAACCTCAGGAATATTTTTTAAATCTTTTAGGGCTGCTTTTTTAAATCTCTCAAGATTCCCGAAATAATAAGCGAGATCGCTTGCTGTTTTTTCTCCTACATGAAAAATTCCTAAACTGAAAATAAACATAGAAAGAGAAATTTTTTTACTCTGATTTATTGCTTCTATTAGATTTTCCGCGGACTTTTCAGCAAATCTCTCCAGTAAAACTAAATCTCCCTGCTTAAAAGTAAAAATATCAACTGGAGAAGAAATTATATTTTCTTCCAAGAGTTTATCAATGATTTCTGGTCCTAATCCCTTGATATCAAAGGCAAGTTTGGAAACAAAATGACAAAGAAATTTTTTTCTTTTTGCCTCGCATCTTTTATTAGGACATCTCCAGATTACTTCTCCGCTGCGACGTATAGTTTTTGCTCCACAAATAGGACAATGCTTAGGCATACAGAAATTCCTCTCTTTTCCTGATCTCAACTCTGGTAAAACATTTACCACGTCTGGAATTACATCGCCAGCTCTTCTTACAATAACCGTATCCCCAATCCTCACCCCTAATCTTTTAATTTCATCCTCATTATGAAGGGTAGCCCTGGTGACTACTACTCCTCCCACTTGAACCGGTCTCAGGTAAGCCACTGGTGTCAGAGCCCCAGTTCTCCCAATTTGTATTTTTATATCCTTAATTATTGTTGTGGCCTGACTTGGTGAGAATTTAAAAGCCCTAATTCCTCGGGGACTCTTCCCTGCTACTCCTAATTTTTCAAAAGTCTTATTATCGTTCACCATTGCCACTACTCCATCAATCTGAAATGGAAAGGTCTCTCTTCTTTTCGTTGCTTCCCGCCAAAACTGAATTACCTTTTCTAAATTATTACATTTTTCTCCTTTATTGGTTTTGAATCCTAAAATTGGTAAAATTTGATGTTCTTGGCTATGTTTGATCTGACCCAGGTTAGTTATTATATCATAGGCCAAAAATTTTAAAGGTCGAGAAGCAGCTATTTTTGGATCAAGTTGTCTAATGGAACCAGCAGCAGTATTGCGAGGATTAGCATGGAGCACTTCTCCTTTTTTTTCCCTCTCTCTGTTAATCCTCTCAAAATCCTTTTTAGTCATATAAACCTCGCCTCGAACTTCTATTCTTCCTTTTTTTATAAATCCTTTTAGTTTTTTTTCAATCTGGGGAACAGAAATTTTTTGATGGAGATAAAGTTTCAAAGGAATGCTTTCTATGGTCTTTAAATTCTGAGTAACATCCTCGCCTACCCGGCCATTCCCTCTTGTTGACCCGCAGACAAAATAGCCATTTTCATAAATTAAAGAGATGCCAAAACCATCTATCTTTAACTCGGTAAAATATTCAAACGGGTGGTAGGTGGGTTGTAGCCTTTTCAAATAATCCTCCCAATTTTGGAGTTCTTTTTCTGAAAAAACATCCTCAATAGAAAGCATTGGGAAAGAATGCTTTACTTTTTTAAATCCCTTAAGCGGTTTTCCAGCTACTCTTTGAGTAGGAGAATCCGGAGTAATAAATTCAGGATATTTTTGCTCCAATTGATAAAGTTCATGCTTCAGCGAATCTAAAGCACTTTCAGAGACTTCTTGTCTATCTAAAACATGATAAAGGTAGCGGTGGTGATTTATAACTTTCTTTAATTTTTCTATACGAGATTTGGCTTGTTGACGAGTCATATTTCATGATTCATTATTCATTATTCTAAAAACTTGTTTCGATTGCTCTCTCTACGCCTTTAAATGTTCCTTTAGATTTTATGATAATAGTTGTAGTTGCCAAGGTCTTCCTTACTTCAATTTCATAACAAGCATCTATCTCTCCTGTCCAACAGTTGGAAGCAGTATAAAAAGGAGGAAAAGCATCAAGACCATCAGCACAACCAGATAAACAAGGAGGAACAGGGCAACCTGATTCTCGGCAAATTTTCCTTTCCAAATAAAGACCGTATTCTATCCCAGTATCAGCAGCAAAAAAAGCTACAGTAGATTCTTCCACATTAGAAGAAATTTTTAATTCCTGAAGAACAACTAAAGCCATAACCGAAGTTATAGCCAAAATTATACCTAAAATCAGAATGGTAAGAAGTAAAGATATGCCTTTATTCATAAAAATCCTAATTCCTAAATCCTAATTTCTAATAAAAATCCAAATTCTCAATGTCAAAATGATTTAGAAGTTTGGGCTTTGACATTTTATTAGACATTAGATATTAGGATTTTGTCATTTTGTTTTTAATTTAGTCTTCTATCCTTCTTGGAACCACTGTTGTTTGAACTTTAATATCATGCTCTTTCCCTTCTACTTTAGAATAAACATAAAAACTAATAATTATTCGGGGCTGAATATCATCATCCCCTACATTCCTAATTTCAAAATAAAGATTCCCTTTTTTATGAGGAAAGAAATAAGCAAGAAATTCAAAATCTCCCCCGCTATGCTCCCGAATAGATGGTCCATAGATATCTGCTAATGCAGAATTAAAAAATATTTTTTTAATTTCATTAAATAACTTAGAGAAAAAAGAAGAAGCAAAAAAAAGATTAGGACGAAAAAAAACTGATTCTGCATCATATTTTAAATTTCCTTTAGTAGGATGATCCATCCATATTTCGTTGCCAGAATCAGTGCTACTAACATTACTCATTCTGATGGCTTTGGCTATTACCTCTAAAGGATATCGCATACTACCTAAGCTGTTCTGAATTTCAACGCTTATTCGCTGAGCTTTATTAATCTGAATATATATTCCACCTATTATTCCTATAACAACAACAAAAATAGCTGTAGCCACAATGAGTTCAATTAAGGTAAACCCCCTCATAAAAATTAAAAATTCAAAGTGATAAATGAAAAATTACAGTTCAAAATTCAAAATTTTAAATTTTAGATTTTAATTTTTCACTTGTCATTTGGCATTTGGCATTTATATTTACTTCCAATTAAAAATTTCTTCTTGAGCAGAGACAGTATAACTTCTCCCCCGGTCATTAAAATAAACTTCCACTTTTACTCTTATCTGGTAATTATTTAAATAACAAAGAGACACTTTTCTCTGGAAGATACTGACTTCCCCGTATTGAGATAAAGGAGGAGAAAAATATCCATAAAAATAAGGGTCGTACTCATCTGGCTGCCCTGCTTCTCCTATGGGAGTTACTATATCTATTCTGTCTATGTTCAAAAAATCTCCGTCGTAATCATCAGTTAAAGCAGCGGTATTATAATCCAATTCCCAATTAGTAAAAGTGGGACAAGAAGATGTAGGGACCCCTAAATTCTCATCCCAGTCATTTCTTTGAAGCCAATTAGTGTCTCTAATATTTCTGACCACCTCTATCCCTTCCTGAACTAAATTAGCAGCAATAAATTTATTCTTAGATACGGAAATACTGGCAGTGCTTTTACTTGCCAAAGCTAAAACTCCTACTATCCCCATAGTAATCACTAATATTGCTATTATAACCTCAATTATTGTTAAACCAGATTTTGGATTTTGGATTTTCATATTATCTTCTCTTCTATTAATATATACCATAATATTCTATCCTTCCACCATTTAAGAATCTCACTCGTTTTTTATAATCTTGGCATTTCTCGCCTTCAATGCAAAGAATAATGTCTAGATAAAAAAAACTATTGTCTCCATCGACATAAATTTCTGGATCTGGAGGAGTAAAAACTAACGAAGCAGTCAATACTGGATTTCCTTCAAGTTTAACTTCTTTTATTTTAATCCCTTTTCTTAATTTTATTTCTCCTTCTTCTATTTTTTCTGGATAAGGATCCCAAGGAACGGCACTAGCACAATTGGCTGCACTGCCACTCTCATCGTACTCTTTATCCCTATCACAATCAGCAAATAAAATATAAGAAGAAGTATTATTAATATCAAAATAAAGACCATAACCGCCCTTAGGAACATCGCCTTCAAATTCAGCAGCTGAAAGAGCTAAATGCTGAACTTTTCTAATATTTGTCACTAATTCTTGAACTGAACTGTTTAAATTATCAATATCTCCTCCAAAATGATAATTAGCCAAGGCAATAGCCGAAATAATAATAATAACAGCAACAGAAACAATTAATTCAATTAGAGTAAAACCCTTCATAATAGTTAAAAGTCCAAAGTTAAAAATTAAAAGTTGCAGTATCAAGTCCAAAATACTTTTAACTTTTTACTGTTACTTTGGACTTTTGACTTTTAACTCACATCAGTTTCAGATACCAACCAATGATCTCCTTTCCCCAGAATAAAGCAATAAAGGTTGCACCACAAAGAAATGGTCCAAAAGGAATCTCACTTGATAGTTTCTTTTTGCTTACAGCAATCAGACCTATCCCTATTATAGCACCAAAAATAAATGCCAAAAAGAGGGCTACTAAAATTTTAGGCCAGCCAAGAATTAGACCCATAAAAAATACTAATTTCACATCGCCGCCACCCATCCATTTTTCGTGAGAGACAAGGACAAGTAAAAAGAAAAAAGCACCAGCCAAGAAAGCAGCAGAAAGTGGATTTATAAGGGCCTTAAAATCCGAAATCCGAAATCCGAAATCCGAAAAAAATCCCAAATAAAAAATCCCAAATAATTGATAAATAAAAGCAATCCCAATAGCTGGATAAATTATTTTGTCAGGAATAATAAAATGCTTAAGATCAACAACAAAGATAACAATTAGAAAACTAGTAATTAGTAACCAGTAACCAGTAGCCAGTAAATCTTGAAAATCAAAGCCTGAAACATGAAACATGAAACATGAAACAAATAATAATCCGGTGGCTAATTCGACTAAGGGGTATTGGATACTTATTGGTTTTTTACAGTAACGGCATTT
>DAOWIS010000039.1 GCA_030640805.1 bacterium
AATAGAAAAAGAAAAAATGATTATTGTTAAACTAATTAGAAAAATTTATGAATATGACCAAGAGTCAAATTTAGAACAAATTTTAAAAAATGATAAACTTTCTGATTTTATGGAAAAAATAATACAAATAGAAAATACCCAAAAAGCTCTTCAAGTTAATCTTGGTGAAATAAAAAATTTAAAAACAAAATTAGAAAAAGATAAATCAGATCTAAAAAAAGAAAGGAATGAAAAAATCCAATTACAAGGTTTGCAGATTATGCAAGAATCAACTCTGAAAAATAAAAAGAAAGAAAAAAACCTTTTATTAAAGGAAACCAAGGGAAAAGAATCTTTATTTCAAGATCTTATTTTAAAATCTCATGAAAAATACCAAGAATTAAAAAAACAACTTCAATATTTACTGGAAGAAATAGGCGAAAGTAAAAGCTTGGAAGACATTTTCACCTGCGCTAAAATTACTGCTCAACAGGCCAATATAAGAACGGCTTTTCTTTTAGCGGTACTGGAAAGAGAAACCCGATTAATAAAAAGCGGGGGAGGAAATTTAGGGCAGGGAAACTGGTATCAAGATATGTATCTTTGTTATCAAAAATTAGGAAAAATCAGCTGGGCAGAAAAACAAAAAACGGCTTTTTTCCAAATAGCCGAAGAATTAGGACTGAATCCCGATACTATCCCTGTTTCTAGTGAACCGACCTACGGCTGTGGGGGAGCAATGGGATTCGCTCAATTTATGCCTACTACCTGGCTTACGGTGAAAGATGAAGTTGCTGCTTTAACCGGCCATAACCCACCCTCTCCTTTTAATATCGAGGATGCTTTCACGGCAGCCGCAATAAAATTAGCCCAACTGGGAGCAAGCAAAAAGGATTACAATTCTGAATGGAAAGCGGCAATGATGTATTTTGCCGGAGGAAACTGGTCAAAGCCGTCTCTTAGATGGTATGGAGATAAAGTAATGGAATTGGCCCAAGAAATCCAAGAACAAATAAATAACAATAATGAATAAAAACTTTATCTAATAATGAAAATAATGAAAAAACTTTGCTTATGAATAAAGTCCCTTGTGCACGCATATACGTGTACAAGGGACTAATTATACTTACACAAAGATATTTATAATAACAAAGATATTTACAATAACGAATATAAACTTACATAATTACATAAAGAAGATAAGAAATATAATTAAACTTATTTTAAGAACTGAAAGCTTTGATAATTGGTTCTAAGTTTCCTTCCATTATTGACTCAAGATTATGCCAATTCTTTTTTAAGCGATGGTCGGTAATTCTATTTTGAGGAAAATTATAAGTTCTTATTTTTTCGCTCCGCTCACCAGTCCCAATCTGAGATTTCCTTAAATCTCTTCTTTCCTTCAGTTCTTCTGTTCTTTTTTTCTCTAAAATTCGGGCTTTCAGTATCTTAAGGGCATTTTCTCTGTTTTCTAATTGAGTCCGAGAACTTTGGGAAGTAACTACCAATTTAGTAGGAAGATAAGTAATTCGAACAGCTGAATCCCTTTTGTTAACATATTGTCCTCCTGGACCGGAGGCCCGGTAAACATCGATCTTTATTTCTTTAGGATCGATTTTAATTTGAGTGGACTTGGGTTTGGAAAGAACTGCTACAGTTACAGTAGAAGTATGAATCCTCCCACTTTTCTCGGTTTTAGGAATCCGCTGAACCCGATGAACTCCGCTTTCCTGAAAAAGGCAGGGAAATACTCTCTTGCCGGAAACTTCAAAAATTACTTCTTTATAACCGCCGATATCTGATGGATGGGAATCTAAAATATTAACTTTCCATCCCTTTTTCTGAGCAAAGTGAGAATACATTCTAAAAAGATCACCAGCAAAAATTGCTGCTTCCTCTCCTCCTACCCCAGCCCTAATTTCCATTATCACATCTCTATCTTCTTTTTCATTTTCTTTCCTGTTATTTTTTTCTTTCATTATCTCTTCTAATTCTTTTTCTAAATCTTTCTTTTGAGAACTAAGATTTTTAATTTCACTTTCAGCTAAAGCTGACAATTCTTCTTCTTCTTTAGTCCGGGGAAGGGCTTTTAAAATTTCTTCATTCTCAGAAATCTCTTTTTCAATCTCTTCTAAAGATTTTATTTTTTCTATTACTTTCTGGAGAAATTCGTATCGCTGAGAAAGTTCTTTTAATTTTTTAGGATTAGAAATCAACTCAGGGTCACTAAGTTTCTTAGAAATATCTTCATGCTCTTTTTTTATATCTTCGTTTCGAACCACTATTTCTCCATCTATTGATTTCGGAAATCAATAGATTAAATTATTATTTCTTTTTGAATTGCTGGCTTTTGGCAGCCCGTTTTTTATATCTTTCCACCATTCCCTTAGTATCTATTATTTTCTCCTTGCCAGTGTAAAAAGGATGGCAGGCACTACAAATCTCTACTTTAATATCTTCCTTGGTAGAACCAACTTCAAAGGTATTTCCACAACTACACCTTACTTTTGCTTTAGGATAATATTTTGGATGGATATTTTTCTTCATATCAGTGTTTATTATAGTTTAAAACCCCAAAAAAGTAAAGTCATTTTTGTTTTAGAAAAATTGTGCTAAAATGTTAAAAACATGGCTGTTTTATTTTGGATAATTATTTTTATTGTTTCTTTGGCAATACTGGTAAAATCAGCTGATTGGTTTGTAGAAAGTTCAGAAAAAATTGGACTGGCTTTAAAAATTTCACCTTTTATTATTGGAGTGACAATTGTGGCTATTGGCACTTCTTTCCCTGAACTTATCTCATCAATATTTGCTGTTTTGAAAGGAAACAGCGAAATCGTTACGGCTAATATTATTGGCTCAAATTTGGCTAATATTCTTCTAATTATTGGGTTTTCAGCAGTAGTGGCTGGCCGGCTGATTGTTAAAAGAAGTTTGATTGACTTAGATGCTCCACTTTTAGCTGTAATTACTTTTCTTTTTCTCTTCATAATGTGGGATGGAAAAATTGTTTTTGGAGAAGGAATTCTGCTTATTTTGGCTTTCTTAATTTATCTTTTCTACACAATATTTCAAAGAAGAGAAGAAGAGATAACGCCAGAAATAATCGAGGTTTTGCCATCAAGAGTAGAAAGAAGAAGAAAAAAAATGGAAAAGGCAGGAAAAATAAAAGGGGTAGAAATTAATTTTAAGGTTTTTCTCTTTTTAATTTTAGGAATGGGGGGACTGATAATTGGGGCTTACTATACTATCGAATCAGTGGTAAAATTATCAGAAATTTTAAAAATCAGCACTTCTCTAATCGCTATCACGGCCGTAGCCATAGGCACTTCTCTGCCGGAACTAGTTGTTTCAATCCGAGCAGCACTAAAGAAAAAATACGAAATTGCTCTGGGAAATGTTTTTGGTTCTAATGTTTTTAATATTTTACTCGTCGGAGGCATACCGGCTTTAATCCATCCTTTGGTGGTTGATAAAATTACTTTTGGAATTGGCCTCCCATTTTTATTTGCCGCTACTTTACTTTTTGTTATCTCTGGAATCTCGCGCCGAATTCATATCTGGGAAGGATTAATGTATCTTCTGCTTTATATCTTATTTATCATTAAGCTGACCGGATTATTTTAGATTTATGGATTTCCCTAAGGTGGCAATTATAGTACTGAATTGGAATAACTGGCAAGATACTTTTCAATGTCTAAAATCTTTAGAAAACCTAAATTATCCTAATTTTGAAGTAATCGTGGTAGACAACGGCTCAAACGAAAAATTTCAGATTACAGATTACAGATTACAGATTGTCCAAATTTTTAATAAAGAAAATTTGGGATTTGCTGGAGGAAATAATGTGGGAATTAAACAGGGTTTAAAAGGGAATGCTGATTATATTCTTCTTCTCAATAACGATACAGTAGTTGATAAAAATTTTTTGAAAGAATTAATAAAAGTAGGGGAGAATAAAAAAAAGGCAAAAGGCAAAAGGCAAAAGGCAAAAATAGGGATTTTGGGACCAAAGATTTATTTTTTTGACGAGCCCAAAAAAATCTGGTTTGCTGGTGGAAAAATAAATAAGATTCTGACCAAAGGGACAATGCGAGGATATAGTGAATTTGATAAAGAACAATATAATAAAATCAAAGAGGTTGATTATATTACTGGTTGTTGTCTATTGATAAAACAAGAGGTAATAAAAAAAATTGGTTTATTAAAAGAAGATTATTTTTTATACTATGAGGATACTGACTGGTGCTTAAAAGCAAAAAAAGCGGGCTATAAATGTCTTTATGTTCCTTTGGCTAAAATTTGGCATAAGGGTTCAAAAACAAGTATTGAAGGTTCCTTCTCTTATATTTATTATCATTCTCGTAATGGCTTATTGCTAGCAAAAAACAACGGCTCTTTTTTAAAAAAATTAGGGGCTTATTTTTTAAGTATCTGGATTTTAGCAAAACAAATTATAAAATTAATATTTTTCCCTCAAAAGCGAATCTGGGCAAGAGCGGTAATAAAAGGAATAGGAGATTTTTATAAAGGAAAATATGGCAAATATGATTATAGGTATTGATGCTCATTATTTAGAAGGTCAGCCAA
>DAOWIS010000011.1 GCA_030640805.1 bacterium
AATTCTTTTTTCTTTAGCAAAAGTCTCTGGTCTTCTGGCTCGACCAGTAGCAATTACCACCCAATCATTAGAGACCAAATCAAGACGTAATTCCGAAGCCGGTCTTTTAATTTTTTTATTTTTCATAGAGTTATGGTCGGCAATCAAACTTAGTTACGACTCATGGCTCCGCCTCACCGCACAAAAAGACGCAGTCGATTTTCCCAGCGAGAAAATCGCTGTTCGGTTCTCAGGCTCGCTCTCCTTCACTTCGTTCAGGAACCATGCCCGCTCGCCTTCCGAAACGCTTTTCTTAGCGGCAAGGCTTCGCCCTTTTGGGACAGAACAACTTACTTTGAAAGATTATTGCCTCGCTTTTTTGGTTGCCGAGCGTCTTTATTTATACTTGCCACTGATAGCATTCCATTTAATTTGGAGAATTTCCAAAAGCATATTTACCATTCCTTTAAATTTCACTTTGCTTTCCGGGTCATTTATCCAAGTTATGGGAATTTCTTTTATTTTATATTTTAATTTTTTAGCGATAACTAAAATTTCCACATCAAAAGACCAACGATCAATTTGACATTTGGGAAAAATCTCTTCTACCGCTTTTCTGGTAAATCCTTTAAAACCGCATTGGGTGTCCCAAATTCCCCAAAGACCAGAAATTATCTGAACTATTAAATTAAAAATATCTCCTAACTTTCTTCGATACCAGGCCTGAGGAACAGCAATAACTGCTCCTTTAATATCTCGAGAGCCAATAACAATCTCATAACCCTTCTTAAATTCTGGCCACATCTTTTCTACCTGCTCAATGGAGGTGGCATTATCAGCATCCGTAAACAATCGATAATCTCCTTTGGCTTCTAACATTCCCTGCCTAACTACATAGCCCTTGCCATGATTCTCTTTATTATCAATTAATCTTAAATTTTTAATTTCAGGGAACAGTTTTCCGACAACTTTTGCTGTCTTATCTTTAGAACCATCATTAACAACAATAATTTCGTAATCATAAGATTGCCTGATTAAATACTTATCAATTTCTTTCAGGGTCTTTGGTAACCGATGAGCTTCGTTATAGGCAGGGATAATAACAGATAAATACATAATTTGTTTACTATTTAAATATTTCTTTTTTTAATTTTTTCGCTTCGTTAACAAAAAAGTTTTTCCATTCCTGATGGCTAATTTTCTTAAGCATCCGGGGATAATCTTTAAGTTCCTTAGCTATAAGTAATCTTGACCCTAATTGGATTGGATCAATGTGCCAATCAAATTTTACTTTAGCTTTCATTAAAAGATCCTTAAGGTTATAACTTTTCTCTTTAATAATAAAAAAAATATCAATAAAATCACGGGCTCTCGGCTTCATTGAAATAGTGTGAACTTTATTAACTGCGATATCTAAAATACTATCAACCTCAATATTTTTAAATTTTAATCCTTTGTCAATCCGAGGAAAAGGATAGTAGTTAAAGTCAATTTTTAAAATTTCTTTATTTGGAAAAAATAATTGAAAACTATGTAAGCCAAGAAATTGCCGATAATCTACTTTCTTAAGTTTTAATTTTTTTTGAACTTTTCCTATAAACGCTCTAATTGGCAAGAGGTTTATTTCATTTTCTGAGAAAATATCTATATCTTCTGAAAATCGATGAAATAAATAAAAAGCACAAAGTGGAGTACCGCCAGTAAAATAAAATCTTTTACAAAGATATTTTTCTTGAGAAACTAAATCCAGAAAGTTTTCTTGTTCTTTGCTTAAGATTTTGATTTTTTGGGCCATAGCAAAAATTGAAGATACTTTTTGGTTAAACGATCCATATAAAGTTTTCTCCAATGTTTCCGGATAAGTTTTTTATCTATTTTTTCTCTTCCTAAACCATAATTTATCATCTGCTCTAACTTCCAGATTTTGTAACTCTCCGGGTCTTCTCTTTTAAATTTTTTCTCATCTACTGACCAATTATACATTACTTTATTTTATCATAAAATTTTAAAAAATAAAACAGGGCGCTCATTTTTTAGAACGCCCTTTGAGGGAATCTTGAGAACTATTTTCCTAATTCTTTCCCTATTTTAACAAAGGTTTTAACAAAGGAATGAAACAAAAGGATAAAAGAATATAGCAAAATAGGCAAAATGCTAGGGAAAAAAATAGGACAGAGACATAAGTCTCAAATTTTTCCTCTATTTTTTCCCAGATCTTTTTCCAGATATTCCACATAACATCCTCCTTTCAAGATAATTTAACAGCACTTTGTCAACTAAATCCAACCTTTAGCTAGACATATTAACCTTACAGGAATTTCTCGTAAAATCCAGAAAAAGATATTTCGGGTCCACCACTGCTCGGATTGCGGATCAAAGGGAATATCTCTAAGTCCTGAAGGAATAATTATCTTTACTCCCATTTTCTCAAACATCTTTTTTACTCTCCAGATGTGGCTTGGATGGGCAACAACTATTGCCTTTTCCCATCTTTGTTTTCCCATAATTTCTTTGGTCTGAGAAAGAACCTCCATTGTATCTAAATACTCTCCTTTGATTCTATGGCTTCTGATTACTGTCAAATTATCTGGTTCATCCGGTAGGGCATACGCTACTTCCCATTGGAGAATCATTGGAAGTCCACGCTTTTGAGCAATATTCCAAACTATTTCTGCTATGGCTTTATTACTCAATCCTGGATCGCTATTTCGGAAACCAAATGATTGAGCGCTAATTACTTGAGCATCTTTTATTTCTCCTTCGGGCATTACTTTCCATGAAAAAAAACATTCCCATAAAACTCTCAGAAATTTCATCTCTATCTCCTTTTCTAAAAATTCTCTAATTTTATTGTCGAAGAACCACTCTTAAAACCATCTTAAAGATAGCATATTATTCCAAGCTTGTCAAAATAAATCAAAATTAGTTCAATAAGTAAATGCAACACTTAGTAAAATATTAGATGTATGAGAAATTATCAACAATTACTGTTACAAATCGCTGCGATCGCAGCGATTTGTAACAAATTTTCTATGCTTTCTTTCCATCCTTCCGCTATCCAATTCTCTTTTTCTATTTCTTTCTGTTTTTAAATAATTTTAATATTTCCTCTTCTCTGTCAATCTCACCAACAGTTAAAACAAATATATATTTATTAAGACCAGCTTTTATTATTTCTTCATAAAAACTTTCTGATAAAGGATATTTTCCAATATAAACACTTTTCTGAAGTTGTTGAAATTGTAATAAAACAAGTTCTTCTCTTATCCACTCTCTCCATCTTTTTTTCTCTTCGGGAATATCAAAAATTACTATTCTCCACTTTCCATCCCAAGGTTTTTTTAAGATTGAATATCTGTTTTTAATATAACTTACCAATTCCTCGCCCTTGTTAGTTAATATATAAAACTTTTGCTTGGGATCTCTAATAATTAATCCTTGGTTTTCTAAACGATAAAAATTTGTTCTTATTGTTTCCTTCTTAAATTCTGGATATTTCTTATACCCTACCCCGAATATCTCTTTCATTATTTGAAACTGAGGATAAGAATTGGGTAACTCTCTTAAGAAAAGTTTTCCATTTTCTTGGAGAGTAAATAAAATATAAGTTGCTGCATTCAACCCTTTTTCAAAAAACCTCTGAGTAAAACTTCTTTTTCTCTTTTGAAAAAGATATTCTAAGCTTGGCATAATTATTTTAAAAAATGAGACAAATCTATAAAAATATAAAATAAGAATATAGAATAAGAAAATATCTTCTTATTAAATATTATAACAAGAAATAAAAAACGTTACAAATCGCTGCGATCGCAGCGATTTGTAACAGTTATCTATTCTTTCTATTCTTTGTGTATTTAATGTTCGACTTTCTGAAAATAAAACAGGGCGCTCATTTTCCTAAAGCGCCCTTTAGAGGATATCTGCAACTCTTTCTTAGCAATGAATATATACTACATACGTAGCTCTGATAAGCGTAAGTATTTGAAGTCTGCTTGCCATTTTCTGTCTTTCTTTCTCTGCCGCCTGTCCTCTTTCAAATCTCAACTTATTTAATCTAGAACCTAACTTCCTCATTTCTCTTTCTGTCTTTTTTAATTCTTCTGCCGCACTCATTTTTTATACCTCCTCTTTTTGTCAATTTTTTATCAATGCTTAAAAATTTCTAACTCTCTTCGTTCTCTATTTAATTTCTTTAGCGGCTTTCTACTACTAAACATAGATTAGCATATCATTCTAAACTTGTCAAAATTCTACAGCCATTTTGGGTTACCGCTGCCATATGTTCGAAATGGGCGGAGAGAGAGCTGTCTTTGGTTTGGTAGCCAGAGCCGTCTTTGGTTTTTTTAATCTGCCAATCGCCCATTGAAACCATTGGTTCAAGACAAAAAACCATTCCTTCTTTGATTTTTGGACCGCTTCTTCTTTTGCCATAGTTTAAAATTTGGGGCTCTTCGTGAAGTTTCCTGCCAATTCCATGACCACATAAATCTCTTATTACCTTAAAGCCCTGACTTTCTACATATCTTTGAGTAGTGTTGCCAATATCTCCAAAAGTTTTACCCGGTCTGACTTTTTTAATTCCTCTTTTTAGGGCTTTTTTGGTTACTCTGATAAGTCGAGCGGTCTCCGGAACAACTTCTCCCACCGGCAAAGTAACTGCCATATCGGCATAATAACCTTTAAAACGAAGACCTATATCCAGAGAAACAATATCCCTTTCTTTTAATTTGTAGTTAGAAGGAACTCCATGAACAATCACTTCATTTACTGAAGTACATAAAGTGGCTGGAAATCCTTGATAATTTTTAAAAGCCGGTTCTGTTTTATATTTAAAAATCAGGCTCTCAGCGAGCCTGTCTAATTCTCTGGTGGTAATGCCTGGCCGAACTGCTTTCTTTAACTGCTTCATAATCCTTGCCAGAATTTTTCCGGCTTCAGCCATTATTTTAATTTCTTCCGGAGATTTAATAGTAATCATTAAGGGCTTTTAGGATGGATTTAAAAACATCTTCGATTGATTGCTCGCCATTTATCCTTATAAGTCTTTTTTGGTCCTGGTAATATTTAATCACTTTACTTACTATCTTATTATAATAATCTAATCGGCAATTTATCGCTTCCGGACTATCATCAAGACGAATCTTTAATTCTCCACCACATTTATCACAAATCTTTAAGTCTTTAAATTCACCAATCCAAGGAATCAATCTTCCGCATTTTTTACAAATTCTTCTCTTGCTCAAACGATTAAAAGCCTCTTCCCTTGATATATCAATTAATAAAATGAAGGTGGTTTCTTTTCTTTCTAAAAGTTCCAAAAGTTCATCAAGGGCTTCTGCTTCAGTAAGACGACGGGGAGCACCGTCAAGAATAAATCCTTGGTCCTCTTTAACTTTATACATAATTTCATGCATCCATAAAGTAATAGCCAGATCATCAAAAGGTAATTCTCCTTTTAGCATAATCTTTTTAATTTTCTTTCCTGCAGCGGTATCGGTTTTAGCTAAACCTCTAAATAAATCACCTGTTGAGATATAGAAAGGGTTGCCAAAATGCTTCATTAAAAGTTTAGCCTGGGTTCCTTTTCCGGAACCGGATTTTCCTATTAAAACGAAATTTAATGGTTTATTCATAATTCCTAATTATTCGTAAAATTCGTAATAAATTTGTAATTTCGTAGAGAACTACTATATTTCCTCGTAGTCCCTCATAGTTAATTGGGCATTTACTTGGCGTCGGAGCTCTAAAACCACCGAGACAACAATAAGCAAAGCGGTTCCTCCAATGGCAAAACTAAAGGCCTGAACACCTGTAAATCCTTGGACCATAGAAGGCATAACAGCAATCAATCCCAAAAATATGGCTCCCACCAGAAGTACTCGATTTAAAATATGATGAATAAAATCAGAAGTGGTTTTACCGGGTCGAATTCCCGGAACAAATCCTCCCATCTTCTGAAGATTAGAAGCAATGGCTTTTGGGTCAAAAGTAACAGCCGTATAGAAAAAAGTAAATAAAATTACCAAGGCGAAATAAAAAATACCATAAATCCAAGGACTCTGAAAAATATTGGCTGTTGCTTTAGCAAAAGTGCCTATTAAACCTCCTGAACCAGCAAAAAAATTAGCAATCATTCCTGGAAAAAGCATTATGGAAAGAGCGAAAATAATCGGGATTACGCCGGCTGGATTAATATTCATTGGTAAATAAGTAGAAACTCCTCCATAAATCCGATGACCTCTTACTCTTTTGGCATAAGATATGGGAATATTTCGTCGACCCTCGGTTATAATCACTACACCGGCAATAATCACTATAGCCATTACCAAAAATGCCAAATAAGAAGGAGTTTTGGCAGGATCCCAAGTAACAAATAAATTTCTAATTTCTATTGGTGTCCGGGCTACAATTCCAGCAAAAATTAAAAGGGATATTCCATTGCCAATACCTTTTTCAGACATCAATTCTCCCAACCACATTAAAAATACTGCTCCAGCAGTAATAGTAAAAATACTGGTTATCATTGAGAAAGAAGAAATCTCGCCAATCAATCCTTGATTTTTAAATAAAGTCAGCATTGCATATCCTTGAAGAACGGCCAGGGGTACAGTTAAAATTCTTCCGTACTGATTAAATTTTTGCTTCCCGGCTTCTCCCTCTTCTTTATACATTCTTTCTAACTGGGGAAAAATCATTGTTAAAAGTTGGAGAATAATTACGGCGGTAATATAAGGTCCCAGGCCCAACATTACTAATGAAAGATTAGACAGGGCTCCCCCGGTAAAAACGTTCATTAATCCAAATAATTGATTTTGCTGAAAAAAACTTTGGAGTTGAGAAACATCAATCCCCGGGATAGGAATGTTGGCGGCAATTCGAAAAACAACCATTATTGCCAAAACAAATAAAATTTTCTTTCTTAGGTCTTTTATTTTAAATAGTAAGGTAATTTTATCAAACCACATAAACGGTTAATATTAAATGCTCAAATGACAAATGTCAAATGAATTGTTAAATGACTAAATGACAAATTAAGTTTTAATATTTAGATATTTGTCATTCATTTGTCATTTGGATTTAGTCATTGGTCATTGTACGCTACCTCCTGCTTTTTCTATCTTATCTTTCGCTCCTTTCGAAACCCCACATCCCTCGATTAGTAATTTCTTAGTTGGGTTTCCTTTCCCTAAAATTTTAACTAAGGGAATTTTTCCTTTAATTCTTTTAACCATCTTTTTTTCTAGTAATAATTCAGAAGTAATTTTCTCTCCTTCTTTAAATTTCTTATTAAGGTCTTCTATATTTACAATTTCTATTTTCTCTCTTAGTTTCTTAAATCCTATTCCTCTTTTTTTAGGAATTTTTTTTATAAAATCTCGAAGGGCTGGTCTTATCCGAGCACCGGCTCGGGATCTTTGGCCCTTAGCTCCTCGACCAGAGTAAGTTCCCCGTTTTCCTCCTCGACCAATTCTTTTCCGTTTTTTCGATTTATGAAATGGTTTTAGTTGATGTAACTGCATTATTAGAGATTAAGAATAAAAAGCGATTAAGAGATTAAGAAAAATTAACTTAACCGCTTAATCTAACTTTTAATTTTTTTCAGAGCTAAAATTGCGGCTCGGGCATTACTTAATTTATTTTTGGTTTTTCCTATTATCTTCCCAGTGATATTGGGAATACCAGAAAACTCACAAATCACTCGCAAGGGCCCTCCAGCAATTATACCTCCTTCTCTTCTTGGTTTCAATAAAACTTTAGCGCTCTTATATTTTGCCTCGCTCTGATAAGGTATAGTATTGTTAATAATAGGAACATTAATAACATTTCTCTTGCCGTCTCTATTAGCTTTTTCGATAGCTATAGAAACATCCTGCCCTTTCCCTACTCCTACTCCAACCTTTCCTTTTCTATTTCCCATTATTACCACGGCTCGAAAACTAAAACGTCTGCCTCCAGCCATAATCCGGGCAGTTCGAGCCAAATCTATTAATTTTGATTCAAATTCTTCTTTTTCTTTTTTGATTGAAAATCTTGGCATATTAATAATTAGACTTATCAAAGGGCTTTTGCTCTTGACAAACCTAAATTAATTATGGTATAATACAGGTAGTTGTGGTGAGGCACATTGACCCCTCAAGCGCAACACTGGAAATTAAATAATTGTAATTGAATTGGCTGATTATACCTCTCATAGAAATATACTTCTTTTGGGGTTTTGTAGCCAAGAGATTTACGTGGAGTATCGTTCATATTGTTAATGATATCAGACAACTCTTGATTTGAATAATTGGAAACTTTATCTTTCTTGGAGATAAACCTTCTTACTCTCTGAAAAGTGTTCTCTATGTAAGGTTTCTCCCAAGCAGAGTAAGGATGGCAGAAATAGACAGGAAGACTTAATTCTTGATAATGAATATTCTCCACACCATTATCTAAAGTAACAGACAAAGAATCATTTGAAACAATCAGTTCTTTGAAAGCAGACATAGCTTCTTTCAGACGAGATATCTTTTTAGCTTGGAAATACAATGACTTTCTGTCTACTATTGCCGCTAATGTAGTCTTAGAATATTTGGGAACACCAAGAGTGTCTCCCTCAAAATCTCCACATCTTGCTCTCTGGTTGATGACAACTGATCTCTTATCAATGAATATCCTTCCCTCAATAACCTTTTTCTTTCTTTTCTTTCTTTTCTTCTTTCTTTTACTCCATAAAGGAAGATATTTCTTAAAAGGTTCTCCAAAAGGAGTTTCAAGATATTTGTAGATAGATTTGAAGCTAATTACTGTTTGGCTGTTGTTTTCCATCTTTAGTCTTCCATCAATCTCTTCCGGTGTCCAACCTAAGACTAGTTTATCCTGAATGTACCTTTCCAACCAAGTATTCTCCCTTATCTTCATTGCTTGATACTTGGAATACAATCTCTTAACATAGGCCTTGTGTTGAGCTTTCTCAGGATCATAGAGTCCATTAACACTATTATCATTGACCTCGCGACTTATTGAAGAAGGATTCTTCTTAAGAACCTTAGCAATATCTCTTAGAGAGTAGTCCTTCTTCAATAGGATCGAGAGTTCGTTCCTATCGCTCTTTGAAAAATGATTGTATTTCGTTGTGTTTTTCATATACCCCATATTGTGAGGTGTTGCACTTCAAAATACAATGTACGTGAGAATTCTTTAAAACTTTGGTTCTACCTCTTGACAAACTCGACCGAAGTATGGTAAAATAGAGGTAGAAAATGATGGTTATTTTACAACTGAATAAGGATAAATTGATCGCTAAATAAATAATCTTTTTAAAAAAAGGAGAAGTGAGATGCTGATAATAGAGTATTTAAACCTGGCTGCTCAATATATATCGTGCTTTTTTATATTCATAGCGCCTATGTATGTGTTTGGAGGCTGGTTAGCAGATGCCGCTCATAAAAATAGAACAAAGGGGAAACTTCTCGGAGGGGTATTAGGGGTCGGTTTTGGTCTCATTCTGCTATGTGTATAGCACTTCATCACTGAAATTTCTCAAAATCCTGCGCTCGCTAGAGTGTAGGATTTTTTTATCCGCATATTATTGGCAAATATTCGCAAGGATATTCGGGTATTATTTAATTTTAAAATTTCAGTCTTCCCTCTCTGGCGCCTTCGGCTACTGCCTTCACTCTTCCATGATATTTATATCCTCCCTTGTCAAAAACTACTTTTTCAATTTTTTTCCCCTTGGCTTTTTGGGCAACTAATTTCCCAACCTCATAAGCAACAACAACTTTAGCGGATCTATCTTCCTTTTTAAGTTTTGAGTTTTGCTTGCCCGCCGAAGCTTTAGCGGAGGCAGGAGTTTCGGGTTTTAGTTCTCTATCGCTGACTGCTACTAAGGTCTGACCTTTATCATCATTAATTAACTGAGCATAAATATTCTTATTACTTCTAACAACAGAAAGCCGAGGAACGGCAGCCGTGCCTTGCACTTTAGCTCTCACCCGTTTATGTCGACGGTATCTTTTTAGTTGTTTTTCTAACATAACTAATATAATTTTTAATTTCTAATTTTCAATTTTAAATGAATTTTCAATTTTTAAATTTTAAAATTAAGTTATTAAAAATTGATTGAAAATTTAAAATTTAATATTGAAAATTTACTCCGTGGTTATTGCTTTCTTTCCTGGCTTTCTTCTAATAACTTCTCCCAAATAATGAATCCCTTTTCCTTTATATGGTTCAGGTTTTCTAATTGCTCTAATTTGAGCAGCTATATCACCTACTTTTTGTTTATCTATTCCAAAAACAGTGATAATATTTTTTTCTACTTTAAAATCAATTCCTTGAAGTGTTTTTATTTTCACTGGATGAGAAAATCCTATCTCCAGTACTAAATCTTTACCTTCTAATCTTGCCCGATAACCAATTCCTTCTAATGCTAATTTCTTTTCAAATCCTTCTCTAACTCCTTTTACTATATTAAAAATTAGAGCTCGGGTTAGTCCCCAAAAAGCTGGTGTATTGGAAGTGCTTTTTTGAGAGGAAACAAAAATATTTCCCTCTCGAATTTCAACCTTAACTTCGGGCCGAATCTCTTGAGAAAGTTCTCCTTTTGGTCCCTTCACTATGACCTTACTATCTTCAATTTTCACTTCCACATCTTGAGGTATTGGAATTGGTTTCCTGCCTATTCTACTCATATTTAATATATTTCGCATATTACTTCTCCTCCTAATCCCTTTTTTCTTGCTTCTTTGTTAGCCATTAATCCTTGAGAAGTAGAAATTATAGAAATTCCTAAACTCTCTTTTGGTTGAGGAATTTTATTTTTAGAAACATAAATTTTCCTTCCAGGTTTACTTATTCTTTTTAGCCCACCTATAAGAGGAGTTTTATTTTTAAATTTGAGAGATAAACTTATTTTCTTTCTTACTCCTCGTCCTTTTTTAGAAATGTTTTCTATAAAACCTTCTTTTTCTAAGATCTTAATAATTTCAAATTTTAATTTTGAAAAAGGAATGTCTACCGTAGATTTTCTTACGGCTTGGGCATTTCTTATTTGAGTGAGCATATCAGCGATAGGATCCATAAGCGCTTTGCTAAAATAAAATATTAAATATAAAATATAAAATATTTTTAAGTTTTTACGTTTTTGTTTTTTATATTTGGTTTTTTATTTTTTGTTTTACCATGAAGATTTCTTTATCCCTGGCAGTTCCCCACGGTTGGCTAGCTCTCTAAAACATATTCGGCAAAGTCCAAATTTTCTCATATAGCCATGAGCTCTACCACAACGAAAACAGCGTCGAATAATTCGCGTTTTAAATTTTGGTTTTTTTTGACTTTTTGCTATTAGAGATTTGCGTGGCATGTTCCTTCGCCCTTACGGGCTCAGTTAAATTAAAAATTTTGAACTTTGAATTGTAATTTTGAATTTATCACTTGGCATTTGGCATTTTTAGTGGGAATCCCAATAATCTAAGTAATTCCAAGCCTTCCTCTTTTGTCTTAGCAGTAGTGACCACGGTTATTTCCAAACCAAAAATCTGCTTAATATCTTCTAAAGAAATTTCTGGAAATATAATATGTTCTTTTATCCCTAAAGTCAAATTTCCTTTTTGATCTATGGATTTGGGATCAATCCCTCGAAAATCTCGAGAACAAGGAAGAGCAATATAAATAAGCCGTTCTAAGAAATCATACATTTTTGACCTTCTTAATATTACTACCATTCCTATTGGTGCCCCCTGCCTTAGTTTAAACTCAGATATTGATTTTTTTGCTTTAGTAATTACTGGCTTTTGACCAGATATTAAATTTAAATCTCGAGAGACATTCTCTAAAATTTTTTCTCTTTGTTGGCCAGTAGCTGAAGAAAGAATTCTTCCTATTCCTGTATTCAAGACAACCTTTTCAACTCGTGGAACAGCTATAGAGTTGCGATAACCAAACTTTTTCATCATAACTGGAATAACTTCTTTCTTGTATTTGTTTTGTAATCGTAACATTTTAGTATTTTGTATTTAGTATTTTGTATTTAGTATAAAACAATACTAGATACTAGATACTAGATACTATATTTCTCCTTTACACTTCTTACATATCCTATATTTCTTTTCTCCCACAATTTTATAACCTACTCGTGTTGAGTTTCCACATTTAGGACAAATTAGTTTGACATTAGAAATATCCAAAGAAGCAGGAACTTCTACCCTTTGTCCTTTCTCTCCCTGTCGCCGTGGTCGAACATGCTTCTTTTTGATATTCAATCCCTCTACAATAATTTTCTTTTTTTTAGAAAGAATTTTTATAACTTTTCCTTTTCTGCCATGATCTTTGCCGGCAATTATTAAAATTGTATCATCTTTATGAATCTTCATACTAGCTCCGGGGCTAAGGCAGCTATTTTATCGAATTTTTTTTCTTTAATTTCTCTGGAGATTGGACCAAAAATCCTTCCTCCTTTTGGCTCTTTCTTTGCTCCT
>DAOWIS010000049.1 GCA_030640805.1 bacterium
AATAGACGCAGGGTTGATGCGAAGCACCTGGAGCGCCGAAGCCAGCGTTTTCGTAGAAGGCATTCCGCCTGAAAATGGGACCGTGCTTGAGGTGTTTAATTCCAGTATCAGCGTCAGGGTCTGAAGAAGTTTTGTAAACCTTGGGATCATCCACTGCTCTGGTCAAATCAGAAGTAGTATAACTATCTACCACTGATTGAGCCACATCCTGGACATTTCCCCATTCAAGATGCCCATATTGGTTAAATATGTCTGGATTAAGAATCAATCTTTTGAAACTTTTGTCCCCGACTAACTTAACAATATAGATATCAAAAGTTCCTTCAGCCCGAATCAGATCTCCTTCTATAATATCAGCTTGAGCATGGCGAACTGGTATTGGAGCCAACATAGCTACTCCAGATAACCATAGAATAGTACAGATTGAAGTAACAATCGAAACAGTTTTCGTTAATTTGTTATATTTTGACATTTTTTGTTTTGTCACGAATTTACCTTGTTAAATAATTTCGCCTTTGGCGAAATTGCCGCAAAGCGGCATTTAACGGGGTTAATCACAAATTTTTCTTTGTGAATCATCGTGATTTTGACTTTTACCCGCTTAAGTTTTTGCGAAAGCAAAATTTTGGCGGGTTTTTCAGTCGTTTTCGACCTTTTTCCCGCTTAAGCCCCGCTCTTTTTGGAAAAAGGTGGGATTTTGGCGGGTTTATTTTCTTTTACGACTTTTTTCGACCTTTGAAATATCGAAAAATCGATATTATTTTAACAATACCAATTAATTTTTAATTATATCACTTTTGAATTTCCAAAAGCTGTGGATAACTTATTTTCTCAATCTCGTTTATCTTCTCAATGGATTTAATTATATCAATAGGACTCTCGGATTCTAAAAGTTCTTTAATTTCTTCTAAGAGAACTTTTTGCTCTTCATTTAATTCTTCTTTTTCTAATTCTTCAATTTGAGAAATAATCTCTGTCTTCCTATTTTCAAGTTCTTTGACATAAGAAGGATCTCCTAATTTGGCAGAATAAACCTGGGCTTTAAGATTTTCATTGGCTTTTATGGCGTTTTCTAATTCCTCTTTTGACTCTCCTTCTGAATTCCGGGAAGCCTGAGCTAATATCTTCTCTGATTGTTCAACCTTAGAAGTAATCTCCTGAGCAACCTTAGCTGCCTTTATTTTATCCTCTTTTTGGAGTTCCTGGAGCCGTTTGTGAGTGCTCAAAATTTCCTCATTTAAATTTTTAGCCACTGAAACAATTTGAGCCGAATTAGTAGCCATATCCTCTATTAACAGAGGTCTGTCCTCTGTTAACTTGGATATTTCTTCTACTCTTTTATTGGCTAAATTAGCCTGGAGTCTAACCTTAGCTTCCTTCTTAAGGGCCAAAATTATGGGGACTTTTTCGGCTTTTATCTTTACTGGATAAAGAAAATCGCCTGGCGAAGAAGCAAAAGAAGCAAAAATTGTCCCCCCAAAGCCAAAAATCATTATTAAACTAACAACAATCCCTATCTTCGCTGGCTGAAACCGAGACCAAGAGAACCATCCAAAAACTCCTTCCTGCCTTTCTTGCTTCTGGTCGCTGGTCGCTTGTCGCTGAACTATTCCCTGATAACAAAAATTGACCCAATCTTTGTTGGGTTCAATCTTTTTGAGGGTTCTAATTTTTCTAATGAGTTCTTGCTCATTCATGCTCTTTCTATTTATGACGAAAAAAAAGGGGAAATATTACACATTGCTCGGCTAAGCTTGCTTCAAAAAGACACAGTCATTTTCCCCAGCGAGGAAATCGCTGTTCGGTTCTCGGCCTCGCTCCTCCTCCGACTTAAGTCGGAGACCTTGCCCGCTCGGCCTGCGAAACGCTTTTTGATAGCAACTTAGCCTCGCTATCCTCTACTAGAATATAGACAGAACTTATTTAATAGGATAAACTATTTTATATGGAGAAGTTAGAAATAAAAAACCAAGCCCTAAGACTATCAATAGCGATCTATCGGATTACTAATAAATTCCCGGATAACGAGATATTAACTATCAAATTCAGGAACTTGGCAATTGAAATTTTAAGAGATGTCTCCCATTTTTTTTATCTCAAAAAAATCGGGCAAAAGGATAATCCTTCTCCAGAAAAAAAGAAATTAACCCAATCCGCAATAGGAAAAACAAAGGTAATAAGGGAGTATTTCAAAGTGGCAGTCGCCCAGAATTGGCTAAAAGAAATCAATTTTGAGGTTTTAGACAGGGAATATAAAGATTTGGAGGTTCAATTAGAAGAAATCCATTCAGAATCGCCGGAATCGAGAAAAAAGTCAATAAAACCAGAAAAATCTCTTTTAAAAATTCCATCCCCCTTTATTTCCCATCCTTCTTTTAAAACTCCTTCTTTTCTTAACTCCCGCCAGCAGAAAATCTTAGCTCATGTTAAATCAAATGGCCAGACCAAAATGGGAAATTTAGCAGAAATTCTTCCTAATTACAATTTTCGAACCCTGAGAAGAGATTGTGAAAAATTAGTCCGTCTTGGTCTAATAGAAAGAAATGGAGATAATCGCTGGGCAATTTACAAAATTAAACCCCATTAGACAAAAGTTGTCTAACGGGGTAAAGAATAAATTATGGTTTCTATCGGACATTTAGGGTTTCTATCGGACATTCCTCTCTTTTATCGGACATCTTATCGAACACTCCTCTCTCTGTATCGGATATTCTATCGGACAAAAATATGTCCGATAGAATAATAAGAAAAAATAAATCTATTGATTTCGGAAATCAATAGATTTTCAATCCTAAAATCAGTATAAATCAGCGGTTATAAATTCATATGTCAGATTATAAAAACAAGGAAAATTTCGCAAAAATATATAATGATTACATAGATAAGATCTACCGGTTTATTTTTTTAAAGGTTAATTCCCAGGAAGAAGCCCAAGATTTGACTTCGGAAACTTTTTTAAAGGTCTGGAGGCAATTTGACAATCCCCAACCCACCAGCCAATCCATTGAAAATATCCAGGCATTTTTATATAAAACTGCCGGAAATTTAGTCATTGACTTTTACCGCCAGAAGCCAAAAAGAGAAATTCCTTTAGAAAACAGTAAAATTGAATTTATTGAGCAAAAATCAGCAAACCAATTTTCTCCCTCCTTTGCCATCCAGGAAGTTTCGCCGGAAATGGAGGAAATCCAAAAAGGACTAAAGAATATAAAAAAGGGTTATTCTGATGTTATTATCTTACGCTATTTAAACGACCTCTCTGTTCCAGAAATCTCCCAAATTCTGGACAAATCCCAAGGCGCAGTCCGAGTAATGCTCTCCCGCGCCCTCAAAGACCTAAAAAACAACCTCACCCCCTAAATCAAAAAAAACAACTATTGAAGTCGGATTTCGATAGTTGGAAGTTATCCACAGGTGGAGAGATTTGACAAGAATTAGGAATATTGATAAGAATTAGAAACGGAGGATGACTAAGGAGGATTAACTGAATGTCATCAAAGAAAATAATTATCTTGATAGCGATTATTTTGCTCCTCGTTGCGGGAGGAGTTTTTTATTGGTGGAAACAAATTAGAGAAACACCTTCTCAAGATTGGAACACGGCCGGCTCCAGTCCGCCCGAAGATTACATTGTTAAAGAAACTCCGGAAGGAAAAATAGTAGAAAACAAAAAAGCCGGATTAATATTTAGAATCCCGGAGGGATGGGAATTGAGGAAGCCGGAATTTGGAAATTTCATTTCTCTTTATAGCCCAGATGCAGTGGAAAAGAAAACTGTTTTAATGGAAAAGGGATGTAAAATCACAATAGAAATAAAGTACATCAATGTAAAAATAAATTCAATTAAAGAAAACTTAGAAAAAAATATATGGAGTTCCATTTCGCAAAACAAATACGATATTGTAAAAATAGACAACCGAGAATCTCTGAAATATATAACCGAGGATAAAGAACTTAATTTATACCATAGTGAATTTTATATCCCTTTCTGTAATTTATTATCTAAAAATAAATTACATTCGTTTGGACTTACCACAAATTTAGAGGATAAAGAAAAATGTTCTCAAGAATTTAATAAATTTTTAGAAACAGTTTTAATTAAATGAAAACGAACATATTAAACAAACAAGGTTTGTTTTTTATTATTCTAATTACCTTAATTAGTTTTTTGATTTTACCTCAAAATCTTTTAGCTGAAGAAAAAATTCAAATTTCTGAAACAGATAGAACTATATTTCTAAATTTAATTCAAGGACATCTTGACTCCGAATGGAAAAATTTAAACTCGTCTGCTTCTTTTTTAAACCCTAATAAAGAGATAGTTATTCTTATTACAAGGAATGCTTTACGACCAGAAATATTTCATTTCTGGCTTAATTATCTTTCTAAAGGAATTTTAAAAGCCGGATTTAATATAATTAGATATTTCTATTTTACTCCGGATTTAGAAGAAATTTTTAATAAAATTCAATCAAAGACCTTAGATGAAGCAGAAAAGATATTAAAAAATTGGCTTTATCAAAAAGAAATAAGAATTAGCAGTGGAGAAATAAATTATTCCTATGAATCTTATAAAGGAGAAAAACAAGAAACAAAATTTCAATATGTTTTAGTTTATTATCCTTTGGATGTTAATGGCGGAGAAATTGCTGTTGAGTTTTATTCTGAAAAGCCGATGGAGCCACCAATGGCTAATTTTTACACCCCTTGGGATTTTAGCACTTGGATCCAGCAAGGAAATGAATATTTAGACCCCTTTATTCTCCGAGTGAAAATGGGAGTAAGAAAAGAAGGAATGGGATATATCTGGGATAAGTCAAAGCCGTCAGTGGTAGAAGTGACCTTCTCGGAGCCAGTGCCTCATATTGAAATTCCTTCCTGGAAAGAAAAGGCCTGGAATAAAGTAACAAAATTTGTAAAAGATGTTGGAGGTATCGGTGGTCGGTTCTTCGCCCTACTCTTAGAAAAAATTAATCCTTTTGGAGCAGAATTGGTAAAGGGTCCTTTGCCATCTGAAGAATCTTCAGAGCCAAAACCATCAGAATCTTTAAAACCTTCTTCCCAGGAAAAAATAGAAACTGAAGAAATAGAAAAAGAAATAACTTACCAGCCAATAGCCCAGGTAGAGCAATCGCCTTCTCCGCCAATTTATCATTATTATTCTCCAGAAAAAGAAATAGGAACTAAAGTTCCTGCTCAAGAAGAACCAAAAGAAACAAAAGAGCAAGTTTCGGATTCAGGAAGTAAATCAGAGGATGAGCCGGAAGAGGAACCAGAGGATAAGGGTGATAAATTTGTCTATTCCAGTGGCTCTGGTGGTAACGCCGGCTCCAGTGGAAATGGCAGCGGTTATAGCAGCGGAATGGGTGGAAGTAGCGAATCCAACGGAGATTCTGGCGACAACGAACAAGACCAAGTCGCTAATCAATCCTTTCCCGGATTAGAAAATCTTTTAATAAGTGAAGTAGCGGCTGGTTGGGATAAAAGTCAAAATGAATTTATAGAAATTTTCAATCCCAATGATTTTGAGGTCCAAATAAATGAAGAAAATTTTAAACTAATTTTAGTAAATTCCTCTAATAATACCACTACTAAACAACTCCATTTTAGCCAAAACACTATTCTTGCTAATAGCTATTTTCTTCTTGTCGGCGGAGAAATATTTTCTATAACTACGATAAATACCACTGATACCACCAGTACTATTACTACAACCACTGAGCTAATCCTGCCCGATGCTACCTATTCTCCCCAATTAAGTAGCGTCAGCGGAGTAATCATTACTGACCAGGAAAATAACATCATAGACAGAGTAAGCTGGGGAAAAAGCCAAGGAAGCCCAGATGAAAATCATCAACCGCCAGAAGCCGCCACTGAGGAAACAGGAATAACTTTAGAAAATGGCTTAAAAACTGGTAAAAGCTTAGAGAGAAAATCTACTGTCTCTTCTACTGCTGAATCTTTGGCTTATGGTGGAGATGAATTTGGTCAAAATGGCTATGATAACAACGACAATTCCCAAGATTTTGTCTTCCAACCAAAACCCAATCCTCAAAATTCAATAGGTCAGGTCGGATTTCTTGAGGAATATTTTGAAGAAAGCGAAGATGAAAGCGAGGAGGAGGAAGAACAACAAGAGGAAGAGGAGCCCCCCTTCCGAAGAACCCCAAATAATTTTAGAACTTTCAACTACCACTCTAATTTTCCTCGCTGAACAAGGAGAAAATCCTGCTACCCAAACTCTAATTATCACCAATTCCGGAGAAAAATCCCTCAACTGGACCATATCTAATAACTATGGAAGACCGACTTCAATAGTTGATGATTGGCTGAAGGAGAAGCCGGCTTCAGGAACTCTGGCGATTGGCGCTTCTTCAACAATTGAAGTTTCGGCTTCAACTACGGAGATTGAAATAGGAAGTTATAATGCTACTTTGACTATTGAAGCTGAAATAAGCGCTACTGAGACCAACGCCACTGAGACTAAAAAAGTTTCGGTGAGTTTAATTATTTCTGAAAAACCCGCTCCTCCTGTTTTTCCTCAAAATGTGGTGATAAATGAAATCGGCTGGATGGGAACTAAATCCTCGGCCCAGGATGAATGGATTGAACTTTACAATAATAGCGGTCAGGGAATTAATCTTGAGGGCTGGATTCTAAGTTGGGAACAGGGCACTACCACTCGCTCTATTGATTTGAATAAAACCATTTCTCCTTATGGCTTCTATCTTTTAGAGAGAACCGATGATAATCCAATTAGTGATATTGAAGCCGATACAGCTTATACCGGGGGCTTAATAAATGACGGTGAAAAATTAGAGTTAAGAGATACCAGTGGCACTCTAATAGATATGGTTGACTGCTCAAAAAGATGGTTTGCTGGAAAAGCCAGTCCGGATTATATCTCAATGGAAAGAATTAGTCCTGATAATTCCGGCAGTAATCCAGAAAACTGGGCCCCAAATAACACCTATATTAGAAACGGCTGGGATGCTGGCGATGAAAATGGAGAGAATAAAGAGCCAATTTTAGGAACTCCAAAATACAAAAATAGTGCTTCTTTCTTGCCTATCCCGGCTTTAGATGAAACCCCCTGGCCTATTTTCCGGCATGATAATCAAAGAACTGGCCATAGTCCTTATACTGGGCCCAAGTGGACTACTTCCAGTCAGGCAACCATAACTCAAGAAATTGATTTCCCTAGTATTTCTCTAATAATTGGCTCTGATAAAACTATTTATGGTGGTGGTAATAAAGTTTTTGCTCTAAATTCTGTTAGTGGCCAGGAAAAATGGAGTTTCCGAGATCCTCAATTTTCTGATTTTTCTTATTCCCACTTAGCAATAGCAGCTGATAAAACCCTTTATTTTATTGGTGGTAAACCCTATCAATATTATCTTTATGCTTTAGACAGCGAAAACCAAAAACTAAAATGGAAATACTTCATAAGGACTATCCATATTAGTCCTCTGGCTATTGATGACCAGGGAATTATCTATTTTACCAGTAAAGATCCCGATAATCTTTATGCTATTAATCCTAATGGCTCCCTTAAATGGCAGCGGTCTTTCAATAACGAGCATTGTTTTGCCCCGACACTTGATCCTATGGGAAATATTTGGGTCAGCGACTGGGGCTCGGTTTCTTTAATTGGTTTTAATAGAGAGGGAAAAGTAATCTATGGTCAACCTCATTCCTCATATGCTACGGGTTTTGCCAGCCCACCAATTATTGACCCATCCAGCAACACTCTCTATTTTGGTCAGGGATCGCTGTTCTATTATTATCATCTTTCTGTCTTAGATTTAGATACTATTAGTCCGATATGGTCCAAAAGATATAATTCCTTTGGTGACCATATATCTTCCTTTCCGGCTCTCTCTTCAAATAATAAAATTTATATAGCTGGTGGACATACTGCTGGCTGGTCTCTCCCTGATATGACTTCTTATTTTGGAGTTTATGCTTTAGATTCGCAGAAAGCCGAAAAAATTCTTTCTTTAGAAAAAGCAAATTCTAATCATTATATTTCGGCTAAAATTATCACTGATAAAAATGGCGTTGTTTATATCTCTACTTCTTTAAAAACCCATCCAAATTGGAATAATCTTTTTGCTATTGACCAAAATGGAGAAATAAAATGGTCTTTGTCTTTTGACTCGGCTATCTCCAGTCCAATTATTGCTGGAAATGGAGTTCTTTACATTATCTCTGACGGAAAATTATATATCCTAAAATAAAAAACAACTATGGACATCGCAAGTCCATAGTTGGAAATCAAAAAACGGAGGTCAGACCTCCGTTTTTTTACAATTCTTTTTGGATAAAAAAGGAAGGGAATAGGCATTGCCTATTCCCCTTGTCTTAGCTCTTTGGTTGTACTCCTTATGTAAAAGATTGTTAATGGACGAAATAAAAGGGTGAACAAATGATTGATGGCCCTACCTCTTTCTATCGGCGCCGAAGGCGCCTAAGTAAAGCCACTTACAATCCGCTCGGCACTTTGGCACTTTTTCATTCGTCCACCAATATTCCTCTCTAAAAGAAAAAATAACATAATATCTTTTCTCCTCTTCAGAAAAGGGTGGACCAGAAAAAAGTGGACAATTAACATTCCCAAAAAGGGAAAGTTAGACGGACTAGATGAAGCCGCTAGTCGCAATTTTTAGGCCACGGTTTTCTTCATTAGTCCGTCCAGGGTCCTCTTTCAAAAGAAAGAGCATTTCTCCTCCTTTTATTAGAGATGGACGGAGAGCCAACAAACCGGAATCATTCCGGCAATTATTAAATTTTTAAACAACTACATCTACATCTGCCTGATGTTTTTAATATAACTCAATTTAAAATTATTTACAAGGGTAAGTTTTCCACAGCTAATGTTTAGAAGTTCAACTTCGGAAGATATTATTTACACATAGGGAGAAATTCGTCCCAAGAATTATTAATTTTTACCTTAGAGATTACTTTTTTAATGATGTCGGAGTTTTCCTCGCTGTTATTTTGGTCATCAAGAGTAGTAGTTAAAACAGATTCTTCAATATAATTAGGACATTCTCTCTTCTCGATATTCCATGTTTCAGGGTTTATACAAAAAATAGTCTTTTTGTCTGTTTTGGCTGTTTTATCTATTGGCTGATTGCTTTCTTCATCAGTAAGAAGAAAATCTGCTTCTCCTACTGTTATACCGCCTATATCCTCATTAGCTGAAATAGAAGGAGGATCAAGAGAAATATTTGTTTCAATATCCAAAGACAAAGCAAAAACTAAACTGGATGTTATTAAGCCAAGAATTACTAAATCTATTAAAATTTTAATCTTATTCCTCATATGTAATTACTAACCACTTTGGTAACCAACTACTCTATTTGCTTTGGATATTTTTTTAATATTCTAACCCGTAGAAGCAGATAGACGCTGATTGAGAACGCTGATTCACGCTGATGGTTTGACAAATTTATCATAGATATAAAACTTGGGGGCCAGGAGTATACCAGTTGAATTCGGATTGATTAATTTCATAAATCATCCCCCATTTACGACCGGTTGACTCAAACTGCTGGGGAGCCATATTTAGCCAATGGGAAGTGCCGTCTCCATTTATTTCGTAAACCCGATAATCCCCCTCTGGTCGAACAAGCCAAGAGTTCTGATAAATATCAAGTTCGCTTGGGTCATCAATAACTTTTATTTTGTCCCAAGAAAGATGACCGTAAAAATTAAAGATTTCCGAGGTCTGAATCCATCTTTTGTAATTCCCTGAAATAATATAAACTTCTGGACTGCCGGCTATTCTGACTAAATCTCCATCTCCAAAAAGAGGGATTTTTTCTTGTAGATTGGCTTGGAAAACAAAATTAGCTAAAAGATTACTCTGCTCTCCCTGTTGGAAAGAAGGAACCATTATCACTGAGGATATTTCAGGACCAAAGTCAGAAATATAAGACAGGCCTTCTTTGTTTTCTAAAGAAATAAACTTGACCTCACTCTCTCCAGAAAAATTATTTAAAACTAAAGGAATTCGGAAATCATCAAAAGACAGGGTCTTAAATTCTATTTTTAAGACATCTTTGGAATTGCTAAAATTGGCAGGAATAAATTTATACCATCTTGTTTCCCAATTATGAAGAATTCCGCTGCCAGAAATATTATAGGTGGGATAAACTGTATATTCAACCTGGGGAGAAATATGTAAATGGGCATAAGATAAATTGGGATTTTGGTAACCGTAAATTGTCTCTGGCTGATTGAGATAATTGGCAATAGACCAGTTAGTAAAAACTTCAGAAAAATTTTCTTCAAAACCTAAATCTTCTAAAGATTGGTTTACACTGGCAATTCCTACCTTATTATTTTCAATCATTTCAGTTAAAATTTCTTCTCCGTAATAATCTACCAAATAATGAATAAACATAGCTGCTACCCCGTGATCTTCTCCTTTTCCTTTCCATTCAGTCAAGGAATCAGTGGGATTGGAAAGAAATCCTTGAACTCGATATTTAAGATAAGAGTTCTCCCATTTTTCGTTGTAGCCGCAAAGGGTCGGAGCATATTCGGAACGCGCTTCATTTAACCAAATCTCTTCCTGAATCCCTAATTTTTTTTCTTTTTGATTAAAACTTATTAAATGCTGAAGTTCATGGGCAATATAGGAAAGGAAAATAGAATGGTCAAGATAAGAAACATTTAAATGAATCATTTCTCTTTGGTTAGATTGAGGATTCCTTTCTCGAGAATATTCATCTATATTTCTAAAATACCCTCCCACAGTAATCACCATTTTGCTAACAAGAATGGTAATTTTTTCGTCTCCATCTATTCCCGGTTTCCATTCATAACCAAAAACCTCGGTTTCTTTAGGATAAATAGTATTATCAAATTCCTGGGCTATATTTTTTAAATTGTAATTTAATTCTCCGATTTCCTTAGAAGTAAGATCCTGAAGATAATAATCATCTATATAAAAATAAGCATGGTCTCCAGTATATTTAAGGGTAGCAGTGATTTGAGTTCGACCCAGATAATCATAATCAGAATCAACAAAAAAAGAAATGCCTTCTGCTAAAGCATCACTTACTCCTATTCCCAAGACAAGAACAATAGTTATTATAAAAACCCAGAAAAAATTATTTTTTTTCATGCCAAAGAAAGAGAGATTCGATTATTATCTATACTTTTAATTTTGGCTTTGATTTTTTCTCCTACTTTTAAAATGTTTTGAAAATTATTTGCCTCTTTGGATATTTCCAAGGCATGAATCATTCCTTCTAATCCTTTCCCAAACTCCAGAAAAACCCCAAAGTCGGTAATAGCGGTAATCTTTCCTTCTATTACATCTCCTTTTTTATAAGAACCGATGATTTCCTTTAATTTTTTAAATCGGGCTTCTTTCTCAGAAATAATCAATTTCTCTTCCTCTGAATCAAGATCAATCACAGAGACCTCTAAATTTTTACCTACTAACTCTTTAAGATGTTCTGAAATCTTTGCTTTGTCTCCTTTTACTTGAGGATAGTGCTCTCTGGAAAGTTGACCTAAGGGAAGAAAGGCTGGGATTCCTGAGATATTAGCTATTAATCCTCCTTTATTTGCTCCAGAAATCTTGACCGAAAGTATTGCCTTTTTTTCTTCTTGTTCTCTCAGCTCTTCCCAAACTAAATCGGCTTCGGCTTCCTTTAAAGAAAGTTCTATATACCCCTCCTCGTTTTTTAGATCTATAATTTTTGCGGCAATCTCTTTCCCTGCCTTAACTTTTTTTAATAGATGAGAGGTCTCGTGCAGTTCCTTGCCATAAATTATTCCAATACCAAATAGACCCAAATCAACATAAATTGCTTTACCCCCGCTACCAAAATTTTGGTGTGGGGATTTATCTCCAAAAGAAATAACTTTACCTCTAATTACTTCTCCGGTTTGAGGAAAGCGAAAAAAGATTTTGGTCTCTCCTTTGGATAATTTTTCCATTAAAGATTTTTTATCTTCTATCATGTTTTATTTATAATAACGGAAAAAAATTCTTTTGGCAAATTTTTTAAAATATGATAAGATAAATAAATCACAATAAATTTTAAATTCTCAATTTTAAATTTTAAATGAATTTTTAATGATTTAATTTTCAATGAATAATGAATAAGATTTAGGGTTTGAAGATTGGAAAATTGGAACATTTATTGAAAATTGAAAATTAGAAATTGAAAATTATGGTTATTGTATGGTATGGACATTCCTGTTTTCAAATTTCTAGCCAAGGGGTGAATATAATTATTGACCCTTACGATGCTACTATCGGCCTTAAGGTCCCTAATCTTAGGGCTGATATTCTTTTAGTAACTCATAATCACCATGATCATAATAATCTAAAAGCCGTAGAAGGAGAGCCATTTTTGATTACTGGTCCAGGGGAATACGAAATAAAAAGAGTAACGGTAAGAGGAATTTCCTCCTTCCATGATAATTCTCAAGGAAGCCAAAGAGGAAAAAATAATATTTATCTTATAGAAACAGAAGAAATCCGAATCTGCCATTTAGGAGATTTGGGCCAAAAAGAATTATCCAAAGAACAATTAGATTTAATTAATGCTCCTGATGTTTTAATGATTCCGGTGGGAGGAACTTATACTATAGACGGAAGCGAAGCAGCAAAAATAACCAATCAAATTGAACCAAAAATAGTAATACCCATGCATTATAAAATTCCTGGTCTTTCGCTTCCTTTAGAGAGTGTAGATAATTTTTTAAAGGAATTTGTAGTAGAAAAAAAAGAGTCCCAACTAAAGATCATTCTCAAAAAGAAAGATTTGCCTGCCCGCAGTTGCTACAGCGTTGCAGGCGGGCCTTCCGAAGGAATGGAAGTCGTAGTAATGCAACCAATGGTAAATGCCAAATGATAAATGATAAATGCCAAATTAAAATTCAAAATTTAAAATTAATTTTTAACTTTTCACTTTGAATTTTTAATTTGACTGACCGAGCACATAAAGTATTATGTGCTGGGGAAGAAACGTGGGTTTAATTAAAAAAATTCAAGAGAAACCAGAATTATTTCGGAAGAAAATTTTTTGGCTAATAATGATCCTAATAATAATTGGGGCTATTTTTCTTTTTGTTCAAAAAATGAAACAAATTACTTCTTCTTCTATCCAATATCCGATATCCAATTCTAGCCAGACAAATATCGAAGAAAATATCTCGGAAATAAAAAAAGGTTTAGGAGCAATAAAGGGACTATTTGAAGAATTAAAAGAAGAAACAGAAAAAATACCAAATGAAAAAAAACAATAATATCTAATGTCTATCATATGGAGATAGGAAAAATTCAACCAAAAGAAATTACTGATGAAGTAAAAGAATCATATATTGACTACGCAATGTCGGTAATTATTTCGCGGGCACTGCCCGATGTTCGCGACGGCTTAAAACCAGTCCACCGAAGAATTTTGTATACGATGAGAGAAGAAGGACTGATGGCCGGAGCAAAATTCAGAAAATCAGCAACGGTCGTAGGGTCCTGCCTTGGACGCTATCACCCTCACGGAGATGTAGCGCTTTATGATTCTTTAGTCAGAATGGCCCAGGATTTCTCTTTAAGGTATCCTTTGATTAAGGGTCAAGGAAACTTTGCCTCAATTGACGATCCATCTTCACCAGCCGCTATGCGCTACACTGAGTGCCGTCTTTCTAAAATCGGCGAAGAATTACTTAAAGATATTGAAAAAGAAACTGTTGATTTTGTTCCTAATTATGACGGCACCAGAAAAGAACCAACGGTTCTGCCTTCTCCTCTTCCTAATCTTCTTCTCAACGGTAGTATGGGAATCGCCGTAGGAATGGCAACCAACATCCCTCCTCATAATTTAGGAGAATTAATAGATGGTGTGTGTTATCTTATTGATTATCCTAAAGCCACTACCGAAGATTTGTTTCAATTTATAAAAGGGCCAGATTTCCCGACTGGCGGAATTGTTTATGACCAAAAAGAAATTATAAAAAGTTATAGCCAAGGCAAAGGACCTATTCTTATCCGGGGAAAAGCCGAAATTTTAGAAAAAAAGGGAGGAAAATTCCAAATAGTTATCACCGAAATTCCTTATCAGACCCAGAAATCTCTTCTTTTAATAAAAATAGCTGAATTAGTCAAGACCAAAAAAATTCAAGGAATAAAAAATATTCAAGATCAATCCGATAAAGAAGGCTTAAGAATAGTAATTGGATTAAAAGGCGAAGCTCAACCCCAAAAAATTCTTAATCGTCTTTACAAATTTACCTCCCTTCAGCACACCTTTCATCTCAATATGCTGGCTTTAGTAGAAGGAATTCAACCTCGGATTCTCTCTCTAAAAGATGTTTTAGAATACTATATTTCCCATCGAAAACAAGTGGTTATCCGACGAACTCAGTTTAATTTAGATAAAGCAAAAGAAAGAGCTCATATTTTGGAGGGTTTAAAAAAGGCTTTAGATAAAATTGATGAAATAATCTCTACTATTAAACGTTCCCCCACCAAGGAAAAAGCCCATCAATCCCTGATGAAAAAATTTAAATTTACTGAAATTCAAGCTACAGCTATTTTAGAAATGAAGCTTCAAACCCTGGCCGGCTTAGAAAGAAAAAAGATAG
>DAOWIS010000007.1 GCA_030640805.1 bacterium
AAAATCCAAAATCCAAAATCCAAAATTATTTAAAAGATTTCCGGAATTAAAAAAGTTCAAAAAAAAAGGGATGATACCAGCTGCTTATTTGATTGAAGAATGTGGCTTAAAAGGTAAAAGAGTAGGCGGAGTTATGGTTTCTGAAAAACATTCAAATTTTATTATTAATTGCGGAAAAGGAAGAGCCGAAGATGTAATAATTTTAATTAGTTTAATTAAACAAAAAGTAAGAAATAAATTCGGAATCCAATTAGAGGAAGAAATAGAATATTTGCCTTTTATTTGATGGGACCCCGCCCTCTTAATTGCTTCGTAATTACAAAGAGTGAAGCGACTGGTTAGCATTTTACGAGATAGCACAATGGCGGTGCACTCCCTGTGGTCGGGGCTATTCGCCCACTGCACCGCGAAAGATAACATTCTTTATTTAACACTTACAGACTTTATCAAAGTTCAAGAGGGTAAAATAAAAGCGGGGTTCTCAATTTCTTAACTAAATCAAAGATTTAGAAGAAATTGGAAGTTATCCACAGTTTTTTTCTTTTTAAAAATGTTAAAATATAAAAAGAACCGCTCACTTCGTTCGCTGTAATTACTTTGTAATTAAGAAGAGAATTTATTATTAACAAATACACCGTATTTCTTTCGAAGGAGTTACTAAACCCCCACACCAAACGAGGACAGGGCGTCAAGAGCGCCAAAATTAATGAAGTCGGTCCTCATTATGGTAGTGGGGGTAAAGGTCGATTATTGATAAAACTCTAATTTCTAATAAAAAAAATGGTAAAAAGAAAAAAGAAAACTACCAAGAAGAAAACTACCAAGAAGAGAACCACCAAGAAGAAAACCACCAAGAGAAAGAGAAGAAGATAAGTTTTCTTAAGGTAGACAACCCCGCCCTCTATACTGTATTGCGTTTACTCTTTAATTATCTAAGAGAGAGAAGATATTTGTCACTTTTTAATAAAAACAACTACTGCTTAGGGGGCGGGGTTGTTTTTTTAAGAAATTATTTATAATATAAAATTGAAAAGAAAATGAAAATTACTATTAAATCAACTAATTTGAAATTAACTTCTGCTCTTCATGATTACATTGAGCAAAAAATTAATGGTTTAGAAAGGTTTATAAAAAAAGTTGGGATAAAAGACAGAAGCTTTGACCCTTCGACAAAACTCAGTATAAAAAAAGGAAAACCTCCTTTTGAGATTTGGTTAGAAGTAGGAAGAACTACTTTTCATCATAAAAAAGGAAATGTTTATAGGGCAGAGAGTCAAATTAGATTTTCCGGAAAAAGTATAAGATCAGAAGTAGTTGGGCCGGATTTAAGGATAGTAATTAACGAAATAAAAGATGAACTCCAGCGAGAATTTAAAAAGTATCAAAAGAAACAGATGGCAATATATAAAAGAGGAGCAAGAAAATTTAAAAAATCTCTTAAATTTGCTTCAGAGGCAAAATACAAACACAAAAAGGGAGCAAGAATAAGAGAAGAGGGAGCATGACACCGACTAAGTTTTTTCTTACCAAAGGAGTGGGAATTCACAAAGAACGTCTTCGTTCTTTTGAGTTAGCTTTAAGAAATGCCGGGATTGCTCAATTTAATTTAGTTTCGGTTTCCAGTATTTTGCCTCCCGGTTGTAAAAAAGTTTCCAGAGAAAAAGGTTTAACTTTTTTGAAAACCGGAGAAATAATTTTTGTAGTGATAGCTAAAAACGAGGCAAATGAACCAAATCGACTTATTGGCGCTTCAATCGGTTGCGCCCTTCCGGCTCAAAGTAATTCCTATGGTTATCTTTCCGAACATCGTTCTTTTGGAGAGACCGAAGAGAAAGCCAGCGATTACGTTGAGGATTTAGCTGCCTCAATGCTTGCCTCAACTTTGGGAATAAAATTTAATCCTGATGATGCTTGGGATTCTCGACGCCAAGTTTTTAAAATGAGCGGGAAAATTGTTTATACTTCCAATGTTACCCAAACAGCCCGAGGACAAAAAGATGGTCTTTGGACATCGGTCTTATCTGTCGCTGTTTTTATACCATGAAGAAATATTTAATGAGAGAAATTTTTTAAGCGAAGATATGTTTTTTATTCCTAAAATTTTTGGCGATGCCAATAAAAAATACTTAAAGAAAACTCAGTCCTTAGTTGATAAGATTAATAACCTCGAATCAAAATTCGAGAGCCAAGCACATAAAGATTTATATGCTTGGCTAAAAGAAAAAACTGCCGAACTCAAAGAACGATTAAAAAAAGGCGAAACTCTGGACGATATTCTTCCAGAAGCCTTTGCTTTATTAAGAGAATCAGCCAAAAGAACTTTAGGTCAGCGACCATTTGATGTTCAGTTGATCGGAGGGATTGTTTTACATCAGGGTAAGATTGCTGAAATGAAAACCGGTGAAGGAAAAACTTTAGCGGCTACTATGCCGGTTTACCTTAATGCCTTAGAAGGAAAAGGCGTTCATGTAGTCACAGTCAATGATTATTTAGCCAAAAGAGATACGGTCTGGATGGGACAAATCTATCACTTACTTGGGTTATCAGTGGGATGTATTGTTCATGAAGCTGCCTATTTGTATGATCCGAAATATCAAGGAGAAAATTCCAAATCACAAATTCCAAATTACAAACAAATTCCAAATTTCAAATCCCAAACTAATCCAAAATCCAAAATCCAAAATCCAAAATCCAAAAATGGAGAGAGAGATGAAAAAAGGGATTTAGTTGGAGGATTTAAGGTTATTGAGAGCTATCTGAGACCAGTTTCCAGAAAGGAGGCCTATTTGGCTGATATTACCCATGGAACCAATAACGAATTTGGTTTTGATTATTTAAGAGACAATATGGCTTATGATCTGAACCAGATGGTTCAGAGGGGATTCAATTTTGTAATTGTTGACGAAGTGGATTCAATTTTAATAGATGAAGCTAGAACTCCTTTAATAATTTCTGCCCCAGATTTTGAAAGCACCAAAATGTATGGAGAATTCGCCACAATTATTCCCCGGCTTAAGGGAAGTATTGATTATAATATTGATGAAAAAATGAAAGCCGCGACCTTAACCGATGAAGGAATTTCCAAGGTTGAAAAAATATTGGGAATAGAGAATATTTATCAAGAAAAAGGAATAAAAGAGGTTCATCATTTAGAACAAGCCCTAAGGGCTGAAGTTCTTTTTAAAAAAGACAGAGATTATGTGGTTAAGCCTGCCCGCAATGCTTCGCATAGCGATGCAGGCGGGGATGATCAAGTAATTATCGTGGACGAATTTACTGGTCGATTGATGCCCGGTCGTCGTTATTCGGGAGGACTTCATCAAGCTCTTGAAGCAAAAGAAGGAGTTAAGGTTCAACAAGAATCTCGAACCTTGGCGACTATAACTTTTCAAAATTATTTTCGAATGTATAAAAAGTTAGCCGGAATGACCGGAACTGCTGCCACCAGCGCAGAAGAGTTTTATAAAGTTTATAAATTGGAAGTGATAATTATTCCTACTAATCGACCGATGATAAGAGAAGATTTTCCTGATTTAATTTATAAAACCGAAAGAGGAAAAATTAAAGCTATAATTAAAGAGATTAAAGAATCTTATCAGAGAGGACAACCCGTCTTAGTAGGAACGACTTCTATTGAAAAGAACGAAAAATTGGGAGCTTTTTTAGAAAGAGAAGGAATTCCTCATCAGATTTTAAATGCAAAACATCATGAAAAAGAAGGAGAAATTATTGCTCAAGCCGGCAGACTTAAAGCAGTGACGGTGGCTACTAATATGGCTGGTCGGGGAGTAGATATAATATTAGGCGGTAACCCACCTGATTCTAAAGAAGCCGAAAAAGTAAAAAAACTGGGCGGACATTATGTCATTGGAACCGAGAGACACGAAGCCTGGAGAATTGACAATCAGCTTCGAGGAAGAACTGGTCGTCAAGGGGATGCGGGTTGTTCCCGATTTTTTATTTCTTTAGAGGACGATTTAGCCAGAATTTTTGGTGGAGATAAAGTAAAATTTTTAATGGAACGACTGATTCCCGAAGATCAACCCATTGAAACCAAAATGGTTTCTAAGGTTATTGAATCAGCTCAGGCCAGAATTGAAGGTTATAATTTTGATTTAAGAAAACATCTTTTGGACTACGATGATGTTTTAAACAAACAAAGAGAAATTATTTATAAGAAAAGGAAAAACGTATTAGAGATAAAAGATAAAAGCCAAGAGGCAAGTTTGAGAGAAATAGTTTGGGAAATGATAGAAAAAGAGATTAGAAAAATTTGTGGTTTTCATTTTGCCTCTGATTATTCTGAGGATTGGAATTGCGAAGAGGTTAGTGAAATTTTTAAAACAATTTTTCCTGTTCCAGAAAATTTACATAGAAACCTTTTAATTATTAAAGAGGAGAAAGAAAACCTAAATCTAAAGCGAGAGAAAATAGTGAACTACATTTTTAAGTTAGCTGAGACCGCTTTTTTTAAAAAAGGAGAGGAATGGGGAGAAAAGGCAGAGCAAATTCAGAAAATAGTTTTACTTAATAGTTTAGATGTTCTTTGGCAGGAGCATATAGATTTTATGGAATATTTAAGAGATAGCGTGAGATTAAGGGCTTATGGGCAGAGGGATCCTTTGGTGGAATATAAAAATGAAGGTCATCGTGCTTTCAAGAAATTATTGGAAAATTGGCAGAACAGGGTAGTGGGGACAATATTTAAAGTATCGTTGCAACAGCCAGTCGCGACATCGCCAATTCAAACCGAGAAACCAACTGAACCTCGTCAATATAATCAGCGGCAATCAGCTAAAATCAGCATTGATCAACGTGCCAAGCCTAAGCTTGGCAGAAATGACCCTTGCCCTTGCGGCAAAAAAGACCCCAAAACTGGCAAGCCGATGAAGTATAAAAAATGCTGCTATCCGAAATTTGGATAAATATCACAAAATACCGTCTATGAGTTATCCACAAAAAAGACTTGACAGAAATTAACAGATAGAATAAGATATAATTACTAACTTCCCCGTCCCTAGCTTCGGCTAATGGCGGGTTTTTTATTTTACTAATTTTTGTTAAAATGGAACTAATGACCAAACAGGTAAAAGATAAAAACAAAGAACGAGTGATTATCTTTTTGGATGGTAGTAATTTCTATCACCGCCTTAAAGATCCAGAATTAGACCTTAGACAATTATTAGGATTTGATTATAAAAGATTTGCTCAATGGTTGGCCCATAGACGTCCAATTGTGGATTGTATTTACTATGTAGGTTTGGTAAGAAAAGAACCAGGCAATCCTAAAAGTGAGGAGTTAGTCAGAAATCAGCAAAGATTATTTGCTTTTCTCCAAAAACAAGATTGGAAAATAAAAACTGGCTATATGATGAAACACGATAAAGATTATAAAGAGAAAGGTGTAGATGTAAAATTAGCAGTAGATATTTTAGATATGGCTTATCAAGATAAATATAATACCGCTATCATTGTTAGTTCAGATACTGACTTAATACCAGGCATTATTAGGGCGAAAGAGTTAGGAAAGAAGATAGAATATATTGGTTTTTCACATAAACCAAGTTTTGCTATGCAACGTTACGCTAATTTAAGCCGTTTATTAAGTAAAATAGAATTAGAACAATTCTTGCCCAAAACACTTCTTTAATCTAAAAATTTATTCGGGGATAACGCTCGATCGGACGGAATCCCCGAATATATCTATTGATTTCAGAAATCAATAGATTGGAGAGTAAAAAAGATCCAGCCACTGGCAAACCAATTAAATACAAAAAGTGTTGTGGGAGATAAGATGAAATTTGAACCAAAATTTTATGAAAATTGGAAAGATGGTAATCACTGTCTTCAAGTAGCTGTAATGATGGTGCTTAATACTTTAAATGGCCCTGTTGATTGGAAAGAAGTTAATAAGATAACTCAATATGAAGATGGTTTATATTCTTGGCCCCCCGCCGCTGTTATTAATCTTGCAGAAAGAATACCTGGTACAAGATTTATTAGCACATTTGATTATAAAGACTTTTCAGAATGTGGTGAGGACTATGCTCGTGGATATATGAAGCCAAATTGGTTTAAAGACCAAAAACAACATGCATCGGAAAACTTTAAGAAAGAACAGACCGCGGCAAGAGGGCTTATGTCCAAGGGTTTGTTTAGAAAAATGAAGATAGGGAAGGGGGAAATTGAGAAATTTCTATCCGATCACTTGCTTATTGCCTTAGTCGACGCTGGAAAAATGGCTGATAAAGATTGGATAGCAGGTCATTTTGTTCTTGTATATGGAGAAACTGATGATAAATTTTTATTACATGATCCTGGATTACCCTGTCATTCAGCATGGGCAGTGGGCAAAGATCAATTTATGAAGGCATTTCAAGATGAATTAATTATAATTCCCAATAAGGGTATACGATTTGGGGTCGAGATTAGCAGAAACGATCCCTGTCCATGTGGCTCCAATAAGAAATACAAAAAATGCTGCTATCCGAAATTTGGATAGTAGAATTAATAAAAAGTTTTTTTGTTGTAAATTTTTTTAAATTTTTTTTTAAAAAACCTTACCGTTACTATTTAAACCAATTAATTTACTGAACATTTTCAAGAGACGGTCGTCCCTTAAAAATGTTCGATGATATTTGGAAGTTCAACTTCCTTTTTTTGTTTCGTGTCAATTGTCAACCGTCAAATGTCAATTGTTTTATGTTCCGTTTCATGATTTATTGTTAAATGTTCAACAATTTGCTAAAATTTAATTAATTATGTCTTCAAGGAATAAAATTAATACTTTTCTTTTTATTATTATTGTTTTAGCCATTTTGGGTTTTGGCTTGAGTTATCCTCAAGGATGGAATAGAGGCGCAGATTGGATTAGTCAAAAAACTCATTTTAATCTTTTTCATTTTCCCGAAAAACCCTTTAAGTTGGGTCTAGATCTTCAGGGAGGAGTTCATTTGGAATACCAGGCCGCCCTTTCTAATATTGAGCAGGGTGAGCGCTCTCGGGCAATGCAGGGATTAAGAGATGTCATTGAGAGAAGAGTTAATTTATTTGGCGTAAAAGAGCCGGTGGTTCAAGTGGAGGAAGGTCGTCATCGCTTAATTGTGGAACTGGCTGGGATAGAAGATGTCAAACAAGCCATAGAGATGATTGGAAAAACTCCTTATTTGGAATTTAGAGAACAAAAAGAGAATTTTGAAAAGATTATAGAGTCCAACCAAGAGGCCTTTGAAAAAGGAGAAGCAATAGAGGATCCATTCCAGCCCACCAAATTAACCGGAAGGTATCTTGAAAAATCCCAACTCCAATTTGATTCAACTACCCAGCAAGCTTTAGTAGGATTAGAGTTCAATAATGAGGGAGCAAAAATCTTTAAAGAAATTACTGAGAGAAATATCGGAAAAATTATCGCCATTTATATTGATGGCATTCCTATAAGTTCTCCAGTGGTCAGAGAAGTTATTCCTAATGGCAAAGCAGTGATTGAGGGCGATTTTAGTATAGAAGAAGCCAAAGTTTTGTCTCGAAACCTTAATGCCGGAGCTTTACCTGTTCCTATTAATCTAATTTCTCAACAAATGATAGGAGCTTCTTTAGGAAAGCAATCTTTAGAGAAAAGTTTAAAAGCTGGAACAATTGGTTTGATAGCCGTAGCTCTTTTTATGTTTCTAATTTATAGATTTTCTGGACTTTTAGCAGTAATAGCTTTGGGAATTTATATTCTCTTGGTTTTAACGATTTATAAATTAATACCAGTAACTCTTACCTTATCAGGAATAGCAGGTTTTGTTTTATCAATTGGAATGGCCGTCGATGCTAACATTTTGATTTTTGAGAGAATGAAAGAAGAGAAAAAAGAAGGAAAAGATTTTACCTGTATTATAGAAGAAGGATTTAGAAGAGCCTGGCCTTCTATTCGAGATGGAAATATTTCTACCTTAATTACTTGCTTTATTTTGTTTTTTATTGGTACGGGTTTTATTCAAGGATTTGCTCTTACTTTGGGAATTGGGGTTTTGGTTAGTATGTTTTCGGCTATGGTTATCACTAAGAATTTTTTGAAGTGGTTTGAAGGGAAGAAAATGACTAAGTGGAGATGGATCTGGACAAGATAACAAATATTTTATGAATTTCATTAGATATTCCAAAGTTTATTACATCTTTTCAGGGCTGTTGATGATAGCCAGCATCCTGGCTCTTTCTCTTTGGGGACTTAATTTGGGAATTGATTTTTTGGGAGGAAGCTTGTTGGAAGTAGAATACAAAGAAGAAAGACCAGCCAATCAACTAATTCAAGAAAAATTAGAATTTTTAGATTTAGGAGAAATCACTATCCAACCGGTCGGAGAAAAGGGGATAATTTTAAGATTAAAGGATATAGAGGAAAAAACCCATCAAGAAGTTTTAGCCGAGCTGGAAAACATAGGTCCCTTAGAAGAAAAAAGATTTGAATCTATTGGTCCTGTTATTGGCAGAGAGCTTCAGACCAAAACTATCAGAGCTATTATTTTGGTTTTTTTGGCTATAATTCTTTATATTGCCTGGGCCTTTAGAAAAATTTCTAGTCCTTTATCATCCTGGAAATATGGAATAGCGGCCTTAGTGGCTCTATTTCACGATGTCCTTATTACTTGCGGTATATTTGCAGTTCTGGGAAGATTTTTTGGGATAGAAATGGGAATTCCCTTCGTTGCTGCCCTTTTGACTATTTTAGGATATTCAGTAAATGATAGTATTGTAGTTTTTGATAGAGTTAGAGAAAATCTTATTAAATCTTTGGGAAAAAGTTTTGAAGAAGTAGTTAATAAAAGTCTAAATCAAACCCTAATTCGTTCTTTAAGTACTTCTTTTACTACTTTTTTAATCCTTATAATTGTCTATTTTTTAGGGGGAGAGACAATAAGATATTTCGTTTTAACCCTTATTATAGGAATTATTTCCGGAACCTATTCCTCAATTTTTATTGCTTCGCCAATTCTGGTAACCTGGCTGAAACGAAAGGGTTGACATCGTTATTTAAGTGTTATATTATAGGTTAAGGTCGACTAAAATCTTATTGGAATTTATGTTTTCTTTTTATCTTTATTGATAAAATAGATATAACTTAATTCCTCAAAAAATGAAAAAAAATATTCCCAAATTTGATTACCGAAAGATTAATGAAAAGATTTTGGAAGATTTATCTCCTAAACAAAGAGAGGTCTTAAAGAGAAGATCTGGGATTTTAACTGGCCAAAAAGAAACATTAGAGGCAATTGGTCAAAAATTTGGCTTAACTCGGGAAAGAGTTCGCCAAATCGAAGAATATTCTTTTAATTCCTTAAGGAAGAGTAAAAAGATTTCTCTTTTAGATAAGTTAGGAGAGAAGATTTTTAGTTATTTTAATTTTTATGGAAAAGCCAGAAGAGAGGAGGATTTTCTCTCTGATTTTGGTCAGGAGAATAAACCTTATTTAACTTTGATTCTAAACCTTCACCCCAAATTTACTTATTTTCCCTACCATCCTAAGTTATACCCTTTTTGGGTTTCCGAGAGAAAAGTTTTTCCAAAAGTAGAGAAATTTAACGATTTTTTAGTAAGAAGAATGAATAAGGTTTCCCAACCTTTATCAGGGAAGGATCTAAAAGATGTCCATCAGAAGGAGGCCCCGAAAGTGTTAAAAGAGAAAATTTCTGAGAACACCTTTTTTTCTTATATTTCTATTTCCCGAGAAATTTTAAAAGGGCCCTTGGGAAAATTTGGTCTAACCCATTGGCCGGAGATAAATCCTCGAGGAGTAAAAGACGAGGCCTATTTAGTCTTAAAAAAAGAAGGAACTTCGCTTCATTTTAGAGATATTACCAAAAAGATTTCCGAGATTCGAGAAAAAGAAACCAATCCCCAAACCGTTCATAATGAATTGATAAAAGATCCAAAATTTGTTTTAATAGGCAGAGGAATTTACGGAATTTCCGAATGGGGATTCAGGCCGGGAACAGTGAGAGATGTTATAAGAGATACCTTAAAAGAAAAACAACCCCTTAGCGAGAAAGAGATTATCCAGGAGGTTCTAAAGCAAAGATTAGTTAAAGAGAATACTATTTCATTGAATTTAAAAGATAAAAACTTTTTTTCCAGAAACAACAAAGGGAAATACATCTTGGCTTAACTTATGATTGATATATTGGAGATTTTTAATAATGAAGCCTTCTCCATTTTTTTTCTAAATTTTAAGAATTTCTTTATTAATTGGTGGTGGACTTTTACACCGGTCATCCTTTTTTTTATTTTGAATGAACTCTATCTTTATTGGAAACAAGAAAAATGGTGGCAGGGAATAAAATGGGTTACTCTAGAGGCTAAAATTCCCGAAGAGGTAGAAAAAACTCCCAAAGCCATGGAACAAGTTATCCATGGCTTTCATGGTATTCATGACCCGCCTAATTTAAAAGAGAGATACATAGATGGGAAAGCTTTGTTTCATCTAAGTCTGGAAATAGTAGGGATAGGAGGCGATATTCATTTTATTATTCGGGCGCCTGAACGTCACCGGAATTTAGTAGAGTCAAATATTTATGCTCAATACCCTGATGCTGAAATTAGAGAGGTGGATGACTATACTTTAAATGTTCCTCCTGATATTCCTAATAAAGATTATGAGCTTTGGGGAGCAGATTTTACTCTCACTAAGCCAGACCCTTATCCTATCCGCACTTATCCATCTTTTGAAAGCGAAGCAACAAAGGAGGAAAAAAGAATTGATCCCATTTCTTCTCTTTGCGAATTAATGAGTTCTTTAAAAGAAGGAGAGCAATTGTGGGTTCAGATTTTGATTCGACCAATCATCGAAGAGAGAAAATGGGTGGAAGAGGGCCAAAAATTAGTAAATAAAATTTTAGGCAGGAAACTACCAAAGAAAGGCGGACTTTTATCCGGACCTCATGAATATGTAAGAGAAGGAACCAGAGTAGTAGTAATGGGAGAGCCGCCAATGTGGGATATAGGAGAAGGGGCACCAGGAGAGGAGCCCTTAATGTGGAAACTTACTCCCGGCGAAACAGAAGTAATTAAAGCCATTGAGGCCAATATTTCTAAGGTAGGATGCGAGACCAATCTGCGATTTATCTATTTAGCCAAATCAGATATTTTTTATAAACCAAATGCTTCCGCTGTATTTGGGGTTTTTAGACAATTTCACACTTTAAACCTTAATGGATTCAGACCAGACAAGAAATCAATGACAAAGATTACTTATTTTTTGGTTAATAGGAGGCTTTATCTTAGAAAAAGAAAATTATTCCGTTATTATAAAGGACGAGATTTTCCTGCTCATCGTCTGCCTTACGTATTTAATACTGAAGAACTGGCCACGGTTTATCATTTTCCAGGGAGAATCGCTGTCCCGGCTGCGCCGGTTTCTCGAGTAGAAGCCAGAAAAGGCGCCCCACCACCAACCTTGCCTACAGAATAATATGAACATCGTTTATCTCGCTGAGACGAGTTTTCGAAATAAAAGGACAAAATTTGGAATTAAGATAGATGACCGTCGACGTCATATTTATTTAGTAGGAAAAACTGGCATGGGGAAAACCGTAATGTTAGAAAATATGGCCATTCAGGATATTCAAGACGGAAAAGGAGTGGCAGTAGTTGATCCCCATGGAGAGTTTGCCGAAAGGATGCTTGATTTTGTTCCAAGAGAAAGAATGAATGATGTAATCTATTTCAACCCGGCTGATTTAGAGTTTCCTATTGCTTTTAATGTCATTGAGAAAGTTGATCCAGAATATCGATATTTAATTGCTTCGGGGATCGTCGGGGTTTTTAAAAAAATCTGGCCAGATGTTTGGTCTCCCAGAATGGAATATATTTTGCATAATTCGGTTTTGGCTCTCTTGGAATATCCTGGCTCAACCTTATTGGGAATAAATAGAATGTGAGCTGATAAGGATTACCGAGAAAAGGTAGTCAATAAAGTTATTGACCCCGGAGTTAAATCTTTTTGGTTAAATGAATTTGCTAAATATCCTGATAGATTTCGGGAAGAAGCAGTAGCCCCAATTCAAAATAAAGTAGGGCAGTTTATCTCCTCTCCTTTAATTCGTAATGTTATTGGTCAGACCCATTCTACTATTGATATTAGAGAGGTAATGGATCAAGGAAAAATTTTGATTTTAAATTTATCTAAAGGGAGAATTGGAGAAGATGCCAGTCATCTCTTGGGCGCTTTGCTCATCTCTAAAATTCAGTTAGCGGCAATGTCTCGAGTAGACATTCCCGAAGAGGAGCGGCAGGATTTTTATCTTTATGTAGATGAGTTTCAAAATTTCGCTACCGAATCCTTTGTTAACATTCTCTCCGAGGCCAGAAAGTACCATTTAGATTTAATTTTAGCCCATCAATACATAACCCAGATGGAAGAGACAGTAAGAGATGCAGTATTCGGAAATATCGGAACTTTAATCTGTTTCCGAGTAGGAGCCGAGGACGCCGAATTTTTAGAGAAAGAATTTATTCCTTATTTCTCGGCGCGTGATTTAGTTAATTTAACTAAATATAATATCTATATAAAATTAATGATTGATGGGGTATCTTCTCATCCCTTCTCGGCCTTAACTCTGCCGCCATTTCCTAAACTAAAAGAGAATTATCGAGAAAAAATTATAAGCCAATCTCGAGAACGTTATGGAACTTCCCGGAGAATAGTTGAGGAAAAAATTGCTGAGTGGACTCAGATAATAACCGAAGAACAAAAAATAACTAATGGAAAATCTGTCTACGAAGCCAATTGTTGGAAGTGTGGGAAAAAAACCTGGGTTCCTTTTAAGCCCGATGGTTTAAGACCGATCTATTGTAAAAAATGTTTAAAAGATAGAGAATCGGAGGACAGTCCTCCGGAAAAAACGGAGGACAGTCCTCCGGAGAAAAAATCTTCCTTAGAGATTTCTTTAGAGGAAGCCTTCAAAAAATATCCTCCAAGAGAAAAGAAAAAGAGAATAAGAAAGGAAGTTAATATTGGAGATTTACGGGAAACGCTTAAAGAAACTTTGGGAGGAGATAAAAAGAAAAGAAAACCAGTAAAAAAGGGGACCCTGAAACCCGGCCAAAAAGTCAAATTTTAAATTTTAATATGTACAACTTTAATAGTCCTACCAAAGGAAAAATGGATTTTGAGATGATGATTTCTGAGATTATTAATTTTATAAGAGAGGATCCTCTTCGGCTTTATAAATTGGTTGTCGGCACCGATAGCGAAGGAAAGAGTCGTCCTACTTTTGTAATGGCAGTGGTTGTTCACCGTAAAGGCAGGGGAGGGAGATATTTTTGGAGCAAAGTTCAAAAAAATAAGAGTTATACTCTACGAAACCGAATTTATGAGGAAACAATGCTTTCTTTAAATTTAGCCATAAAACTTCGCCAAAAATTAGAGGAAAGATTAGAAGAAATTTATCCTTTGAATTATGAGAATTTAGAGGTTCATACCGATATCGGAGAGAACGGAGAAACCAGAGACATGATAAAAGAAATTGTCGGGATGATTAAAGGCAACGGCTTTTTAGCTAAAATTAAACCAGAATCCTACGGAGCTTCCGTTGTCGCCGACAAATACACCTAATAAAATGTCAAGTATCAAGTATCAAGTATCAAGTATCAAGTATTAATCGTTATAATTAATTATGCCAGAAATATTAGAACCAGTTTCAGAACCCAAAAAACCCGAAGCAGAAACAAAAATTGGAGAAAAGCCAAATATTTTAGAAAAATACGAAAACAAGCCGGAATTTCAGGAGTTTTTAAAATTAGGAAAAGAAGCGCCTGAGCTTTTGGAAAACAGCGCCTCTGAATTTGACGATAAATTTATCAGAAACTATTTAGACCTTTATAAAAATGATCCCGAATTAGCTAAAAATGTTTTTCAAACAACAAAAGAAATCTGGAACAATATTAATTCAGGTAAAGAGTTATTTAAAGAGGTTTCTGGATTAACAAAAAGCAAGGAAAGATTAGATAATGGATTTGCCCGATCATTTTTGTTTGCTAACGAGTTATTAATAAAAGAATTTAGTCAATTGAATGAAGTTAAAGAGAGGGGAAAGCGATTAAAACAACTTGATGGACTTATCCGGGGGCAAAAAGATTTACTCTTGGCAAGTAGTTTGATAAATAAATTAAATAATAATGAATTATTTTTTAAAGAAAGCGATGAAGAATTTGATGAAAAAGGCGTCTGGCGTTATTTTTTTAAAGACGAAGGTCAAAATGAAATCTCTGTAATTATTAGACCCCTTGATACAACAAGAAAAGAAGAGATTCCCAGGTATTTGAGAGGTGAGGCCTCTATTAGATTTAAAATAAACAAAGATATAAGTATCAGATTAGATCGGGAAAATTATGACAAGAAAGGAGTGGGAAGCATTGAGAATCCAAAATTTAATATTGCCGCTGATATTTCTTCTAAACACCTAACAGGGTTCAGAGATTTATTAACTCATATGAGGGGGCATTTACCCGAGGAGTTAATTGATAAAGATAATTTCAAAGAAGCAGCAGGCACTTTTCAGAAACAAATGGCTCTAAAAAAAGACTTGATGAAAACCCCAGCCTCAAAAGGATATATTAAAGAAGAATTAGGCAAAAAATTCTCCTTAAAAGAATAAACTTTACGAAGTTGAACTTCGTAAAGTTTAGACCTGGGACTTACCAAAACTTCAGGTTTTTTTATCAATGGGGTTGACAGATGTAAATTTATTATGTTATACTTATAGAGAAATTTAAGGATTAGTTCTTTGAAAAAAACAAATAAAACTGAAAAGTTTTAACCCTGAAAACCGAAAGGAGGATAGAAAAATGAGAAAAAAATGGAAAATCTTATTATTGGCCTTGGGGATTATTATCGTTGCTTTGATAATATACCAACGATATTATGCTCCTTCCTATCATAAAGAGATAGTTCGCACTAAATTATCTTCTACCTTGCGAGAAATGGGCTTCGATCAATCTCAAATAAAGAAAATGGAAAATCTGTTTTCGAGCAAAGATGGTAAAAAACTCTTAGAGATAGCTACAGATATCTATGCTCTTATCCCAAGCAAACCAAAAGAGCTTAAGAAAGAAAGAGACATTACCATAAAAGAGAGCCTTGTAATCTTAGCAGACTACACCTATCTATATTCCGCCCTGCATAGAAAGGAGTTAATCCGGATAGTATTGGGTGAAAGAGTATCGAGATGGATTCATACCTATTTTCCAGAAGAAGAACATCAAAATAGATTAGAAAGAGTTTTAGCTCAATTCACCTGCGATCCTCTTCTGCTCTATTTAATTCTGAGCTTACAGGAGGGTATAGAAGTCATCCCACTAGAGATATCAGAGGCAAAACCAAAGAAAGGAGCAGAGAAAGAAGATGAAATGCCTATTATGCCCCCCGGAACATCTATTTTCACCCAATTCGTTTCTTTCGTGCCTTATATAGTAGATTTATCCAATTTGGTCATTGTTGATGTTTTTAGTAAGAAAGAGATTTATTTCGTGGACTACGGTATAAACTATTACCCTTTAGCTCCTTGTCTGGTTGGTCCTTTCTCTCATAGTAACTATCTGATTGTAGATTCTACCCATCTGGAATTAGTTGGAGATTTAGACTCATTAATGCCTTCACATTGCATATACGTGCCTATAAAAGTTCGGATCTTAAATAACTCTAGCATGAGTGGAATAATTTGGAACAACATCAGTGGTTGTTATTACTGGTTTGAGCTTGTTTTTAAAGAAGATTTTAAAGAGATTGTAACAACCGAAGATATAAACATCGCTGGAAAACTGAAACTCGAAAGCTTGGAAAAGGCAGTAAAAAAGGACTCTAATTCAGCTTTTATTCTCGGCAATCTTGGGAGTGTCTATGCTGATGCCAGGGAAAATGAAAAAGCTATTGCTGTTCTGAAGAGAGCGATCCAACTCGATTCCACTTCTTCCTCATTTTCCCCATTGGCTTATTACAACTTAGCCTTAGTTATGACAAGACAAGCAAGCCACCACGCAGTTCAACAGGATTATTATCTCGAAATAGAAAAATACCTACAAAGAGCTATTACAATAGATTCTTTATATGCTAACGCCTATAGCTTGCTTGGGAACTCTTATCTTATAGATGTAGGAAAATTTGAACCTCTTCCTCACACCGGATTTGAAGATAAGATAAATAAAGCAGTCACTGCCTTTAATAAAGCAATTCAACTAACAGACTCATTAGACGCCTGTCCATATTTTGGATTAGCTGAAATTTACAGGGTAAGGCGTGAATTGCAAAAAGCCGAAGAGCTTATAAAAAAGGCATTAGAGATTAGTCCTGATGAGGAACTCTACATTGAGAAACTTAAAAAGATTAAAGAGAATAAAGAAATGCTAAAGGAGCGGCTTCAAAAATTGGAAGGAGGTCTTGACAAACCTAAAGTAATTATGGTATAATAGAGGTAGAAAGTGATGAGTTCTTTGGAGGTCAAATAAGGAATGAAAAGAAGTTAAAGAATAAACCCTTAAATCTTTTAATCTAAGAAAGGAGGAAAGCCATGAAAAAGTGGTTTTCCATAGTCGGATTAGTGGGGGTAGTTATCCTGGCTTTATCTCTTTTTGTTAACCCAATTCTGGATTACAAAAAGGGAACTGAAGCGAGTGAAGTGCTGGTATATAACCAGCCATCTCCTCTGGATGAAGAGGTTTCTCCTGCTCTATTTGAGGAACTAAGAAAGCAAATAGGAATCTTTTTAGCTGAGCAAGAAGAAGCCCGGAAAAAAGGATTGCAAAAAGAAGAAGTGATCAGGGAAGAGGTTTCTCCCGGCCAATTTACAGCTGAGCAGATTAAATCGATGGAAGAGCAGATTGAGAAATTACAAAGGGAACAAAAAGAGTTCTGGGAGAGATTGATAAGAGAGAATGAAGCCAGAAGGATAGAGATTGCAAAGTCATGGGAGCAATAACCCAATAAAGAGTCTTGAACACTTAAAAGGTTTAAGATTCTGAGGGGTAGAAATAATATTTCTACCCTTTTTTAATTTAAGTAAGTTTATTTTTTCATTGTGGGTTATGTCGAATATGAACTTGACTTATTTTATACGGATGTGATACAATGGAAAAACCTAAAGGTCGATAAGAAAGTAAATTTAAGAGAAAATAAAAATATGGAAGAGATGCCCTTTGAAAAACAACCAACAAAAGAGCGGAAGGATATAAAAAATTTTTTTAGAAAGAATAAAGAAATTATTACTTTTCTTACTGTTTTAGGTATAACTATTGGAGGCTATCATTTAATGAAAAAATCAGGAGTAGAGATTGGTAGTCCATCTGAGGCAGTCTTTGGAAAAGATAAACCTCAAATGGAAGCTAAAGCTGTACCTGGGCCGGTAAAAGAAAAGATGCCACCAAAGGAAGCAAAAAAAGAAGTTTCCGAAGAAGAGATTTCTCCTGCTCCATTTGGAGAGCTAAGAAAGCAAATAGACATCTTTCTATCTGAGCAAGAAGAAGCCCGGAAAAAAGGATTATCAAGAGAAGAAGTAATCGTAGAAGAAGGCGGACAATTTACACCTGAGCAGATTAAACAGATGGAGGAACAGATAGAAAAATTACGACAGGAAAATGAAGAAGCATGGTTAAGTATAGTGAGAGAAAATAGAGCCAGAGAAATAGAGATTGTAGAATCTAGAGAGCCAGTAGAGATAGATTTTTCGACAATAAGTGATGAAAAGTTTGGAGATTTAATTAAGGAGAAACTTAGTCAAGAAGAGAAACAGTTACCATCTTTACCAGAAGAGCATGAGGAAAAGCTAACTGGTGGAATTCCATTATGACTAATCTTGAAAAAATCAAAAATATCATCCAGGATTCTAAATTAAAGAAAGAGAAAAAAAAAGAATTTATTGAGGCCTTAATTTTAGTTGATGATAAATATTTAAAAGAATTTGTTGATTTTCTTGGAAAAGAACCAAAATGGCTGCCTGTTTTCTATTATAATTTCAAGGCTAAGAAATCGGCTGCTATAATTAACGACCCTAAACTCTGGGATAAGATTTTTCAATTAGAAAAAGAGATGCTTGCTAAATTAGGAGAGACACTTAAGGCCTAATTTCAGAAGGGATTTTTAAAATTAAATTTCTATTTTTGTAAGCAAAATCATTTGCTGGATTTTGTTTATTTATAAAGATTTATGGAGAAGGATAAATTTAATAATTTGGAGCAGGAAGTCCAGGTTTTAGAGAAGACCTTAGAAGAGAAGAAAGAAAAACTAAAAGAGATGGCTCCCGAGGAGAAAGAAGAGATGGTCAGAGAATATACCAGGAAACGTCTGGAGAAATTAACCCCAAAACCAAAAAAAACAGAAATTCCGCCATCTCGGCCTACGACTATTCCTTCCCCGCCAGCCAAAAAAGTTTTGCCTTCTTATTTGGATACCCAGGACGAAGACACTAAAAAAATAGTTAAGGATTTGGTTAAACTTAGCGAAGAAAAGGGTCTGAAAACTGCTTTGAATAAAATTCAGAAAACCAACCAGCCCTTTCTTTTGGATGCCTTTCACGACGCTTTAACCTTTAAATTTCTTCAGGAATTAAGAAAAAAAGATGTTATCTGATTTTTTATTTTTTTTATTAATAGTAGGAGGAATTGTCTTTTTTGTATTTTTGATTAGAAAGTTGGTTAAACCTTCTGGTTTGAATCTTGATTATCTTTTGCTTTTGGTTAAATTGCCAAAACCCACAAAAGAAAAGCCTCAAGAAGCAGATTTTAAAAATGAAATTGCTTTTTTTGAGCAGTTTTTATCTAATGTTGCTCAAGAGAAAAAACCAATCATTTTTGAATCAGCTGTTCATCATATCGGAGAAGAAATTCATTTTTATTTGGCTGTTCCTAAAGAGTTATTCGATTTTATTAAAAAACAAATTCAGGGATTTTGGTCTGGAGCCCAGGTTGAGCCGATAGAAGATTATAATATTTTTAATCCTCAGGGAAAAGCCCAGGGGGCTTATTTAAAACTTTTCGAAAATTATTGCCTTCCTATTAAAACTTACGATAATTTTAGCAAAGATACTTTTGAGCCAATTCTTGGTAATTTAGCCAAACTGGAAAAGGAAGGAGAAGGAGCAGTAATTCAGGTAGTTGTAAAAAAAGCTCCCAAAAGCAATAAAGATAGAATTCTTAAAGCCTTAGAATCTCTTCGCAAAGGAAATTCCCTGAAAGAAGCGCTGGGAGGTTTAAGTTTTAGCACTAAAGAGATTTTGAAGGCCTTAAATCCCCCCAAGAAAGAAGAAGAAAAGGAGCCGCTTTTTATTGATGAATTCAATGTTAAATTACTGGAAAGCAAAATTGAGAAGCCCTTATTTTTAGTCAATGTCCGGTTGTTGGCTTCGGCATCAACTATAGAGCGGGCTGAATCTATTGTAAGAAGTTTAACTGGTTCCTTTGAACAGTTCGCTGCTCCTCAAAGGAATAATTTAAGGATTGTTTCTCCAAAAAATCAGCAAAAATTATTTTTTAATTTTTCTTTTCGGAAATTTAATCCCTCTCAGACAATAGTCTTAAATAGTCAGGAAATTGCCTCTTTTTGGCATTTTCCTCTTTCCATTACCGAGGTTCCCCGGCTGAAATGGTTAAAATTTCGAGAACTTGTTCCGCCTTCTAATCTTCCTGAAGAGGGTTTAGTTTTAGGGATGAATATTTATCGAGGCGAAGAAAGAATGATTCGGCTCAAAGAAGATGACCGTCGTCGTCATCTTTATATTGTTGGCCAAACCGGTACCGGAAAATCAACTTTTATTACTGAAATGGCACGACAGGACATAAAAAACAACAAAGGTTTAGCCGTAATTGATCCTCATGGAGATTTAATTGAGACCCTTCTTGGTTTTATTCCTGAGGAGCGTTTTGGAGATGTTATTTTATTTGATCCTTCTGATGTAGAGCGACCCGTAGGTCTAAATATGATTGAATACAATCCTGAACGACCGGAGGAGAAAACATTTATTGTTAATGAAATTCAAGGGATTTTTAACAAATTATTTATAGCTGAACATATGGGCCCAATGTTTGAGCAGTATATGAGAAATTCTTTGTTGCTTTTAATGGAGGACTTCGGACATCCTTCTACCCTGATGGAAGTGCCCAGAGTTTTTACTGATGAAAATTGGCGAAAACAGAAGCTCTCAAGAATTACCAATCCAACAATAATTGACTTTTGGGAGAAAGAGGCGGTAAAAGCGGGCGGAGAGGCATCATTGGCTAATATGACACCTTATATTACCTCCAAATTCGCTAATTTCTTAACCAATGATTATGTTCGGCCAATTATTGCTCAAGTTAGATCCTCTTTTAATTTTCGAGAAGTAATGGATGAAGGGAAGATTTTACTGGTTAATCTTTCTAAAGGAAAGATAGGAGAAATTAATGCCGGACTTTTAGGAATGATTGTAGTTGGTAAAATTTTAATGGCTGCTCTTTCTCGGGTAGATATTCCTCAAGAACAACGTCGGGATTTTAATTTATACATTGATGAGTTTCAAAACTTCACTACTCCCTCTATTGTGACCATTTTGTCCGAGGCAAGAAAATACTGCCTTAATTTAATAATTGCCCATCAATTTATCGCTCAATTAAAAGAAGAAATAAAAGATGCGGTTTTTGGCAATGTTGGTTCTAAAGTAGTTTTTCGAGTTGGCGCTCCTGATTCCCAGGAGTTGATTAGAGAATTCGAGCCGGAATTGACCGATAATGACCTTATTAACATTGATAATTTCCACGCCTATCTTAAACTTTTAATCAATGGCGAACCCAGTCCGTCTTTTAATTTAAGAACCATAAAACCGAAAGAATCTGATCCCGAAATTAAAGAGAAAATCAAAAAACAATCTCGCTTGACTTATGGTCGTCCTAGAGAAGAAATAGAAAAAGAAATTCTCCAACGCCTCCGCAGCGAGGAATAGTTTTTTAATATATTATAAACTAATACAAATTGACGAATAAATTTTATTCTGCTAAACTAAAATAAGAAAGGTCAAATAATCTGATAATTATTTAATAATTAATCTAAAGAAAAATATGGTAAAAGGAATAGAAAAGGAGCCAACTTCTAAAAGTCCTGAAGAAATTAGATTAGAAGAATTAAGTGAACTTTCTGGAGTTTCTCCTGAAGAAATAAAAAAGTTTGAGGAAACAGGAGATAAATATGGATTTTGGAGAGAGGGAAAGCGTCGTTTCTTCTATGAGCCGGGATCCGAAGAAGCAGAAAAAGCAAAAGTAGAAAAAGTAGAAAAAGAAGCTTTTAAGAAATTATCAGAAGAAGAAAAAAACAGGGTACTTCAAGAATACGTAAAGACTCGAAACCAAATTACAGACAAAATGAAAAAGATGCAAAAAGAATTAACCGGCTACGAGAGTTTAATGGAGCAAACATTCGGTAGTTTATCAAAAGAAGAGATGGAAAAAGCAGAAGAGAAACAAAAGGAATGGAATGATTTCTCACAAGAAGAAAAGCAAGAAAAGTTAGAACCACTGCAAAAATTAGAAAAGTTATTAAAACCTGAAGAAGAATAGAAATTTACTTTAGATAAAATCAACGAGACCCGGTCTCGTTGATTTATTATATTTGTAAGTTTTGTTAGATAGATGTATAATAAAGTATATGAATGATCAATTAGAAAAAAGTTTAACTGAAGCCAGTCGGCACTTTTCTGAACTTACCAGAAAAGTTGAAGAGGGAAAAAAGAAAAAGCAAAGAACTGAAAAAGAAATTCGAGAAACCGAAGAAGTGATTAAAAAAATGGAGAAAGAAATTGCTCAGAAAAAGCAAGAGATCTTCACCAAAAAAAAGCAGTTAACCACGCTTTCTTTTGAATTGAGGCGCTTAGATAACGAACGAAATACAGCCCAGAAGCAAATTGGTGAATTTAAAAGAGAAATAGAAAGATTAGAAAGAAGATAAAGGGCTTTGTCTAAATTGAAAAAATCAAGGAGAGCGGGTCTCCTTAAATTTATTTGACCTTATTTTTCTTTTTGTTAAAATAAAAATATATGGCTAATCAAACTATTACTAAAAAAAGAATAGAAATTCCATTAGTGGAGTACAACCTTTTACGGGAAGTTTATAGACAATTTAAAAAACAGGCCTTACTTTTAAGAATAGTTGAAGCCGAAGAAAATCTCAAAAGAAAGCGAGTTAAAGAGATAGATATTGATAAGTTTATAAAAAATATTTAATTTATGTCTTTTAAGATTAAGAAGATTGTTTTTGATGCATCTTTTGAGAGGAAATTTAAAAATTATAAGAAAAAATTGTCCAAAAAAGAATTAAATAGACTTAAAGAAAGATTAATAATTTTTAAAAATAATCCTTTTAATCCAAAACTAAAAACTCATAAACTAAAAGGTAGCCTGAAAGAATATTGGGTTTTCTCAATTAGTTATTCTGATCGAATAATACTCCGTTTTTTAAATAAAGAAAAAGTATTTTTTATTGATGTTGGCGATCATAGTATTTATAAATAGAACCTAATAATAGTTTTAGGTTTTTATTTTGATTGATAAGATGACAGATTTATCTTCTCAACAAATTCGAGGGCAATTTTTAGATTTTTTTGAAAAGAAGGGGCATAAAATTGTACCTTCTTTTTCTCTTATTCCTCTTGACCCCTCGGTTCTTTTAACTTCGGCTGGAATGCAACAGTTTGTTTTGTATTTAGAAGGGAAAAAAGATCCTCTCAAAGATTTTGGAACTTGGTATTTGACTTCTTGCCAGAAGTGTTTTAGAACTGCTGATATTAATGAAGTGGGCGACGATATTCACCATACTTTTTTTGAGATGCTTGGCAATTGGTCAATAGGTGAAGATTCCAATAAAGGTTATTTTAAAGAGGAAGCAATTGATTTGGCTTTAGAATTTTTGGTTGATACTTTAGAACTGGACAAAGACAAATTTTGGATAACTGTATTCAAAGGAGGAAATAATATTCCCAAAGATGAGGAATCAATAAAAATTTGGCAGGAGAAAGGAATTCCCAAAGAAAGAATAAAAGAATTTGGAATGGAAGATAATTTTTGGGGTCCGATTGGCGAAGTGGGAGTTTGTGGACCCTGTTCAGAAATTCATTATGATAGAGGAAAAGAATTTGGCTGCCAGAAGCCGGATTGCAGACCAAATTGTAAAAAATGTAATAGATTTATAGAAATCTGGAATTTGGTTTTTATGGAATACAATAAAAATGCCAAATGCCAAATGCCAAATGCCAAATGTTATAATTATACTCTTTTGCCGCAGAGGAATGTGGATACGGGGATGGGGATAGAGAGATTAACTGCAGTTCTCCAGAATAAACCCTCCGGCTATGAGACCGATCTTTTTTGGCCAATAATTAAGAATATCCAAAAGATTTCTTCGAAAAAATACAAGGAAGAAAAAAGAATTTTTAGGATTTTGGCTGACCATCTACGAGGATCAGTTTTTTTAATTGGCGATGGAATTTTACCTTCTAATTTAGATAGGGGATATATTTTAAGGAGAATTCTTAGAAGAACTATCCGTTATGCCAAAGTTTTAAATTTACCAGAAAATTGGTATGTTAGTTCTATAAAGAAACTTTCAGAGATTTATGGCTCTACTTATTTTGAATTAAGAACAAAAGAAACAGAAATTATTACCGTTTTTCAAAATGAAGAAGAGAAATTTGGAAGGGCCTTAGATAAAGGACTGTCGCAATTTGATAAGTTGCTTAAGCGGAAAAGGAAAAGCGGAAAACGAAAGATTATAAGCGGATTAGAAGGATTTAGTCTCTATTCAAGTTTTTCAGTTCCGATTGATTTAATTCAGGAATTAGCCAAGGAAAGAGGTTTCGAAATTGATATAAAAGGATTTGAAAAAGCCCTTAAGGAACATCAAAAGATTTCTCGGGCTGGAGCCGAGAAAAAATTTGGGGGATTGGGATTAGAAAAGGTAAAAGATAAAAGGCAAAAGGTAAAAGTTATTAAATTGCACACTGCTACTCATTTGCTTCAACAAGCCCTAAGAGATGTTTTAGGAGACCAAGTAAAACAGATGGGAAGCGATATTAATGAAGAGAGATTAAGATTTGATTTTTCTTATGATAAAAAATTAACCCCCGAGCAAATTAAAAAAGTGGAAGAAATTGTTAATCAAAAAATTAAAGAAAATCTACCAGTTAAAAAAAATGAAATGGATTATCAACAAGCCCTAAAATCCGGCGCCCTGGCTTTTTTCAAAGAAAGATACCCAGAAAAAGTAACTGTTTATTTTATTGGCGATTCTTTAGAGAAATCTTATTCCAAAGAAATCTGTGCTGGTCATCATATTAATCGGACCGGAGAGCTCGGCCAATTCAAAATCGTCAAAGAAGAATCCTCTGGCGCAGGCGTAAGAAGAATAAAAGCCACATTAGAATCTTAATTATCTTTTAATCTTAAAATTTATTGTGCTATAATAAACCAATGTCTTCTTTTTCTAAAAAAGATGAAATGAACTTAGCAATAGATATTGGGACAAGAACAGTTAAAGCAGTTTTATTTAAAAAAGAAAATAAAGGAATAAAAATTTTAAATTATGGAAAAGTAGATTATCCTTTTGAGAAAAACTCAAAAAAAAATGATTTAAAACAAACAATAAAAGAAACAATTTCAGAGGTTCGAGGGTTTAAACGGGGGAGAAAAATAATAGTTGGATTAGGGGAGATATCTGGTCCTAATAAAATGATAATGACTAAGGGAATAACCAAGAAATATATTTTTCAAAGAAAATCTCCTCTTAAAAAAATCAGCCAGAAAGAATTCAAAAAGATTATTACTGTTGCCCAAGAGAGATCGAAAAGGAGTGTAGCTAAAAACTTTTCTTTAAAAAAAGCAAAAAATCTAAAAATACTTAAAGCCAGTATCGAAGAAATTAAAATTAATGGACATCAAGTATCGAATCCTCTTGGTTTTTCCGGAAAAGAACTAAAATTTAGTATTTTTAACAGTTATATTTTAAAAGAAGATTTAGAGTTTCTGAAAAGAATTTTCAAAAGTTTAAATTTGAATTTAGTGAATGTTTTATACGAACCCTATACTCTTTTCTCTTTATTAGAATCCTTTCATTCCTTTCAAAATCACAATGCCGCATTTTTAGATATAGGCGGGGATTTCACCCAAGTTTCTTTTATAAAAAAAGGAATGCTTATGGAAACCAAACCTTTTAGTATTGGTGGTCAAGAATTTAGCGCTCATTTAGCGAAATGGGCTAAAATAAAAGAAGAAAAAGCAGAAAAGATTAAGATTGCTTATAGCAGAGGTTTAATTCAGTCTTCATTAGCATTTAAGATTCATAATCTCTTGGAGAAAGATTTCAAAAATTGGTTGGAGAAGGTAGAGATAATTCTTAATAGATTTTTTCCCAGTGATTCTTTTCCTTCCTTTGTTTATATTTTAGGAGGTGGGAGTCAGCTTTTAGAGGTAAAATCTCTTTTATACGAGAGTAAAGAAATGGATAAGATTTGGAAGAAAAAAAATTTTCTTCCTCCAAAGATTGAATTTTTAAAACCAAAACATTTTATAAATATTGAAGATAACTCTAAGCTTCAAGATACCCAAGGGATAATTCCTTTAAGTCTTTGTAAAGAGTTTTCTCTAAATTTTCAAGCAGGAAATGCGCAGAAAATTTAGTTAGAAAACCTTTACCGAGCACATAAAGTATTATGTGCTCGGTGCGCAATTATTCTAACAGCTCAGCTGCACCCTTCGGGCTTGCTTCGCTGAGAAAATTGGCATGAAAAAAATAATTCAGATTCAGCCCAATGAGGAATTAATTTCCATTATAGATAAGATAATAAAATCTCAGGCTCAAGAAATATTTTTGGTGGTTCCATCGGAAAATAAAATTTTAATTAGTTCTGGCAATTTAAAACTTTTAAAAAGAGAATCGGAAGCGATTCGAAAAAAAATTATTATTGTTAGTTCTGACCCTAAATATAAAAAATTAGCCAAAAAATTAAAAATAGAAGCAAAAACCAAAGTCCCTATTTTAAAAGAAGAAGAATTAATTCAAGAAGTAGAGACATTACCACGTCAAATTAAAAAAGTATTAGATATTATTCCCCGAACTAAAAAAGAAAGAGCAATCCTTAAAGAACCCAAATTAAGTATTTTTTCCAAAAAGAAGAAAAAAGTAGAAGTTTCCTTATCTAAATCCAAAGATAAAAGTTGGCTTTCGATTTCTTCTTCAAATTGGCTTTATATACTTTTAGGAGTATTTATAATAATAGTAGGAATATTAAGTTTTTTATTTCTTCCAAAAGTAGAAATTAAAATTATTCCTAAAATAGAAAAATTAGAATTTTCTTTAGATCTAAAAGTCAAAGAGGAAGCTTCTCAAGTTGATTTTACAAATAGCGAAGTTCCCGGTCAGTATTTTTTGGTAGAAAGAGAGAAATCTAAAGAATTTCTTACTACTGGAGAAGAAGAAAGAGAATCTAAGGCAAAAGGGTTAGTTTCTCTTTATAATGCTTACAGTTCTCAATCTCAAACACTAGTAGCCAATACTCGTTTTATTTCTAGCTCGGGAAAATTATTTAGAATTCCTAAAAGCGTGGTAATTCCAGGAGCAACAGTCAAAGAAAGTAAGATTATTCCCAACAGCACTGAAGTAGAAGTGGTAGCTGACCAGCCGGGGGAGGAATATAATATTGGCCCAACTACTTTTTCTATCCCTGGGTTTAAGGGCACTCCAAAATATACTGGTTTTTATGCTAAATCTTTTCAAGCAATGGAAGGAGGATATTTGGGCGAAGTTAAGATAGTTATAGAAGAAGATCTCGAGGCAGCTAAAGATTCCTTGAGTTCAGAATTATTTCAAGATTTAGAGACCGAATTAAAAAGTAAAATTCCTTCCGATTTGAAATTAATAGAAGGTGTCCTCTCGGGGAAAGTTTCCCAAGTTTTTTTTAATAAGAAAGAAGGAGATGTAGGAGAGAGTTTTACTCTAAAAATAAAAGGACTTATTCGGGTTTTAGTTTTTAAAGAAGAGGATGTTAAAAAAATAGTTGAAAGCTCCGTTAATTTAAAAATAACAGATAACAAAATTTCTCTTCCTTCCACTTTACACCTTAATTATTCTTTAGATAAAATTGATTTTGATGAAAAAACAATGGATTTGAGATTAATTGTAGAAGAAAAAATTGCTTGGCAGATTAATTCCGAAGAAATTAAAAAAAATATTATTACTAAAAACGAAGAGGGAATTCGGATTTATTTTTCTAGCTATCCTGGGATAGAAAAAGCTGAAGTTAAACTTTGGCCATTTTGGGTGAAAAAAGCCCCGAATAATAAAAATAAAATAAAAGTAAAAGTTGTCTATCCTGGGGGTTGACTCCCAAAAATTATTTTGTTAGATTAATAGCGTCAATGAAGAAAAATAACATTGAAAGAAAAGAGGGGATAGTAATTGAAACCTTACCTAATACTAATTTTAAAGTTCGATTAGAAAACGGAAGGGAGATATTGGCTCATCTTTCAGGTAAAATGCGTCTTCATTTTATAAGGATTTTAGTGGGAGATAAAGTAATAATAGAGTTGGGACAGGATAGTCCAGAAAGAGGAAGAATAGTTTATCGGAATAAATAAGCATGAAGGTACGTTCATCGGTAAAAAAAATTTGTAAAAAATGTAAGATAGTTCGGCGGAAAGGCCGTATTTTTGTCATTTGTTCGAATCCAAAACATAAACAGAGACAGGGCTAAGCGATTGCCTTCGGCAATCTAAATTAAAAATTCAAAGTGAAAAGTTAAAAATTACAATTTACAATTCAAAATTAATTAAATTTAAATATTTTTAAATTTCGTTTCGTCATTTTGCACTTTACATTTTGCATTTTGCATTTGACTGAGCGAAGCGAGGGAACGTGCCACGAATTGCCGGGGTAAATATCCCAGAAAATAAACAAATAGAGATTGCTTTAACCTATGTTTATGGAATAGGACGGTTTTTAAGTAATAAAATTTTGTCTCAAGCTAAAATTGAACCCGGTAGGCCTGCTTCTAAATTAACTTCAGAGGATTTAAGTAAACTTCGAGAAATTATTGAAAGAAATTATAGAATTGAAGGTGAACTCCGAAGGGAAAAAATGATGAATATTAAACGGTTAAAGGAAATAGGGTGTTATCGAGGAGGTCGTCACATAAGGGGTTTGCCGGTAAGGGGACAGCGAACGCAAACTAACACCAGAACTATTAGAGGTAATGTCAGACGAACAGTAGGTAGCGGAAGAAGAAAAGCCGCCGAAAAAACCTAAGCGCTTCGCCAAATGCCAAATGACAAATGGCAAATTCAAAATTACAATTCAAAATTTGAAATTTTTAATTTTACATTGTAATTTTGCATTTTTCACTTTGAATTTTTAATTTGACCGAGACCGAAGGTCGAGGAAACATGGGGAAAAAGAGAATCATTAAAAAAACCGAAGAAGAGATTTTAAAAGAGAAAGAAAAATTAGAATCTGCTTTTAAGAAAGGAGGAGAGTTAAAAAAAATCTCTAGATCTATCTATAAAGGGAGAATTTATATTAAAGCAAGCTATAATAATATTATCATAACTCTTACTGATCAAAAGGGTGATGTTTTGTCTTGGAGTAGCGCAGGAAGTATTGGTTTTAAAGGGACCAAAAAATCTACTCCTTTTGCTGCTGGTCGGGTGGCAGCAATCTTAGCCGAGAAAGCAAAAAAGATAGGCGTTCGAGAAGTCCAGATTTTTATAAAGGGGATAGGAAGCGGGAGAGATTCGGCTGTTCGATCTTTAGCTAATTCAGGAATTAATATAATTTCTATTAAAGACATAACCCCTATTCCACATGGGGGGTGTAGACCTCCAAAAGTCCGACGAGTGTAATAAGAACCTCTCGCTTCGCTCAAGAACCTCCTTAATTTGCGAAGCAAATTACAGTGAGCAGAGCGAACGGTTCCGATTCGCTAAGGAATAATTATTTAATCTTGAATTATGAAAGAAGATAAATGTAAAATTTGCAGAAGGGTTGGTCAAAAACTTTTTTTAAAAGGAGAAAAATGTTTTTCTCCTAAGTGTATTATGATAAGGAAAAATTATCCCCCTGGTGCTAAAGGTAAACGTCGAAAAAGAGAAATTTCTGAATATGGGAAGGGGCTTAAAGAGAAACAAAAACTTAAAAAGTCATTCGGAATCTCAGAGAAACAACTTAGACGTTATGTAAGAGAAATGCTATTAGAAAAAAAGAGAAAAAAAATTGATTCTATTAATCTTTTAATTCAGAAATTAGAAACTAGATTAGACAATACCGTTTTCCGATTAGGCTTTGCTTTTTCTCGAAGCATAGCTAGGCAATTAGTATCTCACGGTCATTTTATGGTAAATAACCGAAAAGTAAATATTCCTTCTTTCCAAGTTAAAAAGGGTGATATTATTTCTATAAAAGAAAGTAGCAAAAAGAAAGGTTTTTTTTCTGACTTAGATTTATTCTTAAAAAAACATCAACCACCTAGTTGGTTATCTTTGGATAAGGCAAAACAAGAAGGAAAAGTAGTAGGATTACTCGATACTGAAGAGGTAACCTCCCAAGGAATAAATATCCCTTTAATTTTAGAATCTTATAATAGGTAAACTAAAAAAATTTTCAATTTTCAATTCCCAATTTTAAAATTAAATCATTAAAAATTCATTAGAAATTAGAAATTGGAAATTAGAAATTTAAGCAAGTATGATTTCTCTTCCCACTAAACCAAAATTAGTTCAGAAAGGAAATAATCGAGCAAAATTTAAAATAGAAGGTCTCTATCCGGGTTATGGGATTACTGTTGGAAACTCTCTTCGTCGGGTTCTTTTGTCTTCTTTACCCGGGGCAGCAATTACCAAAGTGAAAATAAAAGGAGTGGCTCATGAATTTTCTACTATTCCCGGAGTTTTAGAAGATGTACTTCAAATTCTTTTAAATTTAAAGCAGGCGAGGCTTAGAATGGAAGGGGGCCAGCCCTTACCAATTACTCTTAAAATAAAAGGATTAGAAAAAGGTAAAAAGGAAAGAAATATTAAGGGCTCGGATATAAAATGTCCCTCTCAATTAGAAGTAGTTAATAAAGATCTTCACTTAGCCACTATCACTTCTTCAAAAGGAGAATTAAATATGGAAATGGAGGTAGAGAAAGGATTGGGATACTTATCAGTTGGACAGAGAAAAAAAGAAAAAGTAGAAATAGGAACCATTATTTTAGATGCTTTTTTTACTCCTGTTCGGCGAGTAAATTTTGAAGTTGAAAATATGATAGTAGGAAAAAGAACCGATTATAATCGTCTTTTTTTAGACATTAAAACTGATGGAACTATAAAACCAGAAGATGCTTTATACCAAGCCCTAAAGATTTTAGTGGATCATTTTAAAATTTGGTTAGAGGAATTAGAGAAATCTCCCAAAAAATCCGTTAAGAAAACTACCAAAAAAACTACCAAGAAAGCCATAAAGAAAACCGTTAAGGAATCTTTAACTAAGAAAAAGAAGAAATAATGAAGCATTTAAAAAAAGGAAGAAAATTACATAGAAAGAAAGATCAAAGAAGGGCTCTTTTGAAAAATTTAGCCCGAACTTTATTTTTACAAGAAAAAGTTACTATTACTAAAGCCAAAGCTAAAGAACTATCCTCTTTTTCTGAAAAATGCATAACCCGAGCAAAAAAAGGAGATCTTTCTTCAAGAAGAATTCTGCTGAAATATTATTCCCCGGATTTAGTTAAAAAATTAATTGAAGAAATTACTCCTCGTTATAAAGAAAGAGCAGGAGGATATACAAGGATTATAAGATTAGGACCAAGATCGGGAGATGGAGCAGAAATGGCAGTAATTGAATTAGTGAAATAATAAAATTTTCAATTCTCAATTTTCAATCAATTTTTAATTTTTAAATTTTAAAATTAAGTCATTGAAAATTCATTAGAAATTAGAAATTAGAAATTAGAAATTATTAGTTCTATGGAGCATAAAACTCACACAATTGATGCTTCCGGAAAGATTTTAGGAAAATTAGCAGTAGAAGTGGCTATATTATTAAGGGGGAAACATAAACCTGATTTTTCTCCTAATAAAGACATAGGAGACTTTGTTGAAATAATTAACATAGAGAAGATTAAATTTAGTGGAAAAAAGTTTGAGCAAAAAGTTTATTGGCATCATACTGGATATCCGGGCGGAATAAAATCCCAGACTCTTAAAGAATTATTTGAAAAGAATCCCCAAAAAGTTTTTATAAAAGCAGTAAAAGGAATGTTGCCAAAAAATAAATTAGCAGCAAAACAAATTAAGAGATTAAGAATCATGAATCATGAATCATGAAATATGGAACATGAAACAGAAAACTAAGAAAACTATTACAAAGAAAAAAATTACTAAGAAAAAAGTGGTAAAAGTAGTAAAGAAGAAGAAAGTTGTTGCCAAGAAGCCCAAAAAGAAAGCTCCTTTAAAGAAGCCCAAAGTTAAAGTTTTAAAGAAAAAGCCGGACCGGTATTTTGAGGCGGTTGGCAGAAGAAAAACTAGCATAGCCAGAGTTCGGCTTTTTACCCGGGGAGAAAAAATATTTTTGGTTAACGATAAAAATTTAAAAGAATATTTTCCTGTCTTTGAACTTCAGCAAATTGTCGTTGCTTCTTTAAGAAAAATGAAAAGTTTGGAGAAGTTTAGAGTTTCGATTAAGGTAAAAGGAGGAGGAATAAGAGCTCAAGCTGAAGCCATCCGTCATGCTACAGCCAGGGCTTTAGTAAAATTTAACCCTAATTTTAAAAAGAGATTAAAAAAAGCCGGCTATCTAACTCGGGATTCCCGAATGAAAGAAAGAAAAAAATTCGGTCTCAAAAAAGCCCGCCGTGCCCCCCAGTGGCAGAAAAGATAAATCTTTAAATTAACATGTTAAAAGAACTAATTGATAAATTTTATTTGGATCAACAAAGAGATGGACAGCAATTCCATTTCTATATCACTGATGCCGGGAAATGTCCCCGAACAGTCTTTTTTAAATTCAAAAACGCTCCCAGAGCAAAAATGGATGCTCGGATTTTGAGGATATTTGAACGTGGAGAATATCTTCACAGAAATATTTTCAACATTCTATACCGTCTTAGAATCGGAGTAACAACAGAAGTTTCTATTCCTGCCCAGGAAATAATTAGCGGAAGAGCTGACGCCATAATTTCTATAAATAATGAGAATTATATTTTAGATATAAAGAGTATGAATAGTATGATTTTCAGGAATTTAACAGCTCCAAAACAGGAAAACATTTACCAAATTCAACTTTATCTTCATTATTTCAACATTAAAAAAGGAATACTGTTTTATATAGATAAAGACAAGCAGGATATTAAAGAATTTATTATTAATTATAATTCCCAGCTTGTTCAATCTCTTTTGAAAGATTTCGAAGAGCTAAAAAAGAAAATTGATGCTGATGTTGTCCCTCCTGTTCTTCCCGACTATCCTGATAACTGGCAATGTAGTTATTGCCAGTTTAGAGAAATTTGTGATCTTTGCGGAGGAAAAGAGATTAGTTGGCAAGAATTCAAAAAGAAGATAGAATCCCAAGAAACAAAGATGTAGAAATAGTATTTACAAAAATTCTTGGGGGGGGGCATTATAAAACAAAGGTCAAAAGATATATAAAAAAATAAAATAATATGAATAATCAAAGCAATCCTTTATTTTTTCATCGTTGGATTCCAACTGTTATTGGAGTTATCATTGTTGTCCTTATTGGTGGAGGAGTAATTGCCTACAATTACCTCTGGACCCCTCAACCAGTAGAATTACCAACCGCCGGAGAGAAAAAGGAACCAGACCAAACCGTTGGCTGGAAGACGTATAAAAATGAGGAGTATGGATATGAGATGAAATATCCTAAAAATTGGTCAGCTAAACATGAGTCAGGATATAATGAGGTTCTTGAAAGATATTACGAAAAAAATATTTTTAAAGATCCTACTGGAAAATATATTTTGTATTTTGGTATTGTACCTGAAGATAGCAACATAAGAACACCTAATCTTAAAACAGGAGTTGGGTTTACTCAGGTTGGAACAGACCAAACTATAAATATTGGCGGTAGAGCAGTGAAGATTTCTAATCTTATTTATGAGCCAAAGGGAACAGTTCAGGAAGTATGGTTTGGGCCTTTTGAAATCAATGATTTTAAGGGAAAGGCTGAGTTTGGCTATTTAACAGATGACTTCAATTATAATGAGTGGTTTGATATGGCTGGTAAGCCAGAATTAGAGATAGCAAAGAAAATCCTTTCTACTTTCAGATTTATCGAAACTGACCAAACCGCTGATTGGAAGACGTATCGGAATGAGGAATACGGATTTGAAATAGTTCTTTCAGAAGGATATGAAGGGTTTTGGACTAAGGAGAGGACTATTAGAAAAGAAAGAGAAATGGATTCTCCATTTGTTGTATTTTATCTTGATGCTTCCGGTAGTTATTGGCCAAACCAAGAGTTTGATGTATTTGGTGTTATAATTTATCCATTGGAAAAATGGAATAGTAATGCAGAGATAGATGAAAATAATATGGCTTGGATAATGGGGGAAGAAGATAGTCCTTCTTCTTTTCTAGGTTTTTATTTAGGAAAGAATAATAAGCATGCTTTTACTTGGTCAAAAGGTCATGATTGTCCGTATTATACTTCTGGTCAGCCTACTCCACTTTGCAAACTTTATGAAGAAGTTTCCAGTTTAATGAAAACTTTTTCTGTTTTTGATATATAGAATATTTTCAAAAGTTAGCTTTTTTGGACTAATTTTTGGGAAAAAGAGGTTATTTAATTTTGATTATTTATTCTAATCTAAAATTCTCTATGGAAGGACTCTGTTATCAAATTATTTTAAGAGGTTTGATAATAAGATCCTCCAAGGATTTATAAAATATGTCTAAAATAATGATGAAAAATAAAATTTTAATAAGTTTAATAATAACTAGTTTAGTTTTTCTGCCGACCATAAATAGCATTAGCGCCCGAATAGTTCTTCCTCCTGATTCGGTTAATAGTACAAGTATTAGAGTTATTTCTCCTAATGGTGGAGAGAAATGGGAAATAGGAAAGACCTACACTATTAAATGGACTGGATCAACAGATATTAAGGCCTATACCATAATGCTTCTACGGGCTGATGGATATCGAGGGTGGGGTCTTAATGCAACTTTGTTAGGCCCTGATACTAGAGAATATCAATGGAAGGCTGGGTCTATGGAAGAGTGCACCGGTTCTTGTACATTACCTCCTTCTGGAGATTACTATATTGTAGTTTATGGTCAACGATTTGATGATCCAGAAGGGAAATTTTCTGTTTCTGATCGAAGCGATGAAGTGTTTATTCTTAATAATAGTAATATGCCGAGTATTAATGTTCTTTCTCCTAATGGAGGCGAACAGATACCAACGGGTCCTAATAACTTTCAGATAACCTATCGGATAGCTAATTTTAAGCAATTAACCTCGCCCACAATCCGGATAGATTTATTTAAAAATGATATTATTTTAGGGAATCGTTGTAAAACTCCTCCTTGCTCTGTATCACCAAATTCAGAATATTGGAATTTTAGCTGGGAGGTAGGGTCGTATGTGGATAGTGCAGGAAATTATCGCAAAGCAGGACCTGGTACGGATTATAAAATTAGAATTATTTTATTTGATAGCGGAAAAGAGATTGCAGCTGATGGAGGCGATAATTATTTTAGTATTATCTCACCCACCCCTGAATTTATTCCTTGTCTTGATAAACCAAGTGGTTGGATGCCAAGCAGATATTCTTATCCCGAGTATTATAATAGGACAAATCCTATCCATCAGGCAGTAATTCTTTATAGGACCAGTAAATACTGTGGCACTAATGAAGTAATAAAAAAAGAAGTAATTCAACTCCATACACCTGAACGAGATTACTGTAATTATATTTGTAGAAATAGACAATATGAGCAGTGTATTTTAGATGGCAGTTTCGATACCTATTACGACGAATGGTGCGAGGATGCTAATGGTAATAGGATAATCCCCAAGGCAGCAACCGAGACAAAAAAGATTCTGCCAATTGAGCCAACTCCGATACCTCAACCTTCTGCAACACCTTCAAAAATTATTTTGCATCGAGTTCATCGTAATTGTCCCGATGACTCGCCATACGAACCAGCCATGAAGGGAAAAGCCGAGCAGGTTTTTGAAGTTGGAGCAAGCACCGGCTACTGGAATTTTAGATGTGCCAATCGGAAACAAGAGCAATGCTATGATGATGGCAGTTTCGATACTTATTATGATGAATGGTGTGAAGATGAAAACGGCAAGAGAATAACTCCTTCCTATAATATAAGCAGTAACTTAATGAAAAAATATGATGAGATAGTAAAAGAGAAAGAAATAGATTTAAAAAGTAAGATGGAATTAAAGGAACTGAACAGAGAAACCGAGATTTTCAAAAGAGAGATTAAACCAGCAATTTCGCCCGCTGAAATAGAAGTCAGAATACCTATTGAACCTAAGAAACCTTCTGTCGCTGAATCCGGAGATGAAATAACCCATTACTATAAAAAGGAAATTGAAAGGATAAGTTCTTCTGAAAACATAGAAGAACAGATAACTAAGCTTAAATCTTTAAGAACAGAGATAAATGGAATGATTAGCCAACTTATAAGAAAGAAAAAGGAAATATCTTCAGTTGAGTTAAAGGATTTAGTCTCTGAGATAAAAATAACACCGGGTGCAATTAAAGCTGATCAAGTAGTAATACAAACAACTAATAAGAAAGTGATAACCAATATCAGCGATGAACAAGTTTCTATAGAACCAAAAGAAAACGAGGTTGTTATTAAAGATAAAAATATTGAAGTAAAAACACTAGGAGTTTCAATAGTAAATCAGGTTCTAAAAGTAGGAACTCAAGAAGTGAAGATAACGCCCAGCGAAGTTGTCCAGAAAGCTAAGGTTAAAGTAAAATCTATTGAACTCAAAGAAGAGGCAAATAAGCCAGTATACTTTGTCCAAGGTACAAAGAAAGCCAGAATCCTTTTTGCTATACCTATAACAATGAGTATAAAGACAAAAGTTGACGCTGGCACTGGAGAAGTAATTTCCGTAAAGAAACCCTGGTGGAGTTTCTTAGCTTTTTAGGTTTTTAAATTTTGTAAAAGAAAGGTAAAAAAAGGAGAGAATTTTTGGACTAATTTAGGATAGGAAAATTATAGAACATCTAAAACGGCTTGCTTTCACAAGCCGTTTTGATTTATCTATTATTGAAGTTATGAGCAATCTGGTTTTATTTTAATGAGTTTAATGAACGGTGACCTTGTACACGCATATGCGTGCACAAGGAACAGAGAGATGCGAGGGAAGGATGAAGGAGTTTTAGAAAATTTTTTACTCTTTGGGGAATTTTATTTGGATGAGAGAATTTTTAGCTAGAATATAAAGATTTTTATATTTTGAGTTATAATAGAAATCGAAATTACCAATAGAATTATATTCTAAAAAATCAACAATATTTCTGGGATCACGGGAATCTAATTCCGTGATTTTTATTTTAATAGAATTATCATCTTCAATAGTAAAAAGAATGTGTTCGCCGTCCGGGTACCAAATTGCCTGACCGATATTTTTAGAGAAACGAGTGATAAATTCTTTATCGTCCTTATAATGATATGGCTGGATTAAAATGTCATCTAACCAATAGACCCAGATTTCTTTTTCTGAAAAAAGAAGAATTTTTTTCTCATCTCCAGAGATTTTGGCATCTTTCACCGGCTGATGGATTTCTTTTAAAAGATTGTTTTCGGAATCAAAAAGATAAAAATTATTCTCTTGAAAGATTTCTGTTTTATTTAAAATTCCAAAACCATCATTAAAAAAAATAAATTTAATATTTTTTTCTCTTAAACTTAGCGGAGAATAGGTAAGCTGTTTTTTAGTACCCTGACCGTTGATTTTAAAAATTAAATCAGTATTTTCTTCCAACCAATATATTTCACTACCCTCAATATCATAAAAATCTAAGTTAGAAATTAAAGTTGAAGTAATAGTGCTATTTTCTAAATTAAATTCTACCAATTTTTTACTGCCTTTAGTTTTTTCAGAGAGAAAAATTATTTTTTCTTTTTCTTGAGGGTGCCAATTAAGATTAGTTGCTAAAGATGGAATGTTTTTTAAAGCGGTTATTTTAAGAGATCCCTCTTTCAAATTCACCAGTTGCCATTTTTTATCAGCCCAAAAAAGTAATTTTTGAGAATCTGGAGACCATTTTATTTCGGAAATTTCTGAAAAATTGTCAGCAATTTGTTTTTCTTTATTAGAATTTATATCTAAAACAGATATTTTTTTACCGTCTTCAGTATTGATTACTAAAGCTATTTTTGCTTCATTTGGAGAAAATTTAAATTTTTCTATATTTTTAAATAATATATTTTTTTGAGGATTTTTGGGAACCAGTAAAATATTTTTAGCTTCACTGACCATTTCTTCTTCTACTCTTAAATTCTTAATCCAAGAATGATAATTTTCTTTTTTGAGCTCCACATCATAGGTTTTAGGAATTAGGTTTTGGATAAGAACTCGATGAAAAAGGGGAGTGATTTTTTTCTTTATTTTTTTGCCATTTAAAAAAACCTCTGCTTCTAAAGATTGAGAGGTTTTTAGAAAAATTCCTCCGGTTTTTACCATTTCTTTCTTTTGGAAATCAAAACGATACCCTTGAGAATAAAAAATCAAAGGAATAATTATCAAGAAAAATAAAACCACAAAAAAAGAAAAGAGAATGAGTCGGGTTTTGTAAGTCATAAGACCTTTTGCAAAATAATTTTTCGTCAGGAAATTTGAAGATTTTGAGCGAAAATCGTGAAGAACGAGGAAGGTGTATACAGAGTATACATCGACGAGTTCTGAACGATTTGCAGCCAAAATATTCAAATTGCAGTAGGAAGGATTGTTTTGCAAAGGGTCTAAATATATTTTACCTTATTCTCAATCCTTAGAAAAGAATTTTTGAAAAATAAAAAGGACGGCGGAGAAACTATGTTTCTTACCGTCGTCCCTTAGCTAATCTCTGGCTTATAAATCGAGAGAAGATTAATTCTCTATGAAGACGATTTCTCTTATGATCTTTTCTTTGTCCTTATCGAAGATTTTAGACTTAAGCAAATTCGTAGCTTTTTCTTCGAGAGCAGGATCATATACCCAATTGATAATACAACGAAGATCTGGTTCAGTTGGGCTTTGCTTCAGGAGTTCCTCTGCAGCCATTTTTTTGACCTTGAGAGATCTACTCCATGCAAGGATACGTGTGAAATCGTCGTTATCTGGGTTCTTCTTTAAGAATCTTCTCCATAATTTTTCTAATCTATCCATTCTTAATTCTCCTTTCAAGGTTAAATAAATTCTTATTTCTTTCCTTATTCAATTCTCAAGTTTCTGCTTCTATTATAGCATACTGTAATAATTTGTCAAGGGTAGAAAGGTGAGGGTTGGGAAAATTTGCCAAGATGGAAAATTTTATTTATACTAAAAAGATGAACGAGAGATTTGTAATTGAAGGGGGGAGACCATTAGAAGGCACAGTTGAGATAAGCGGCTATAAGAACGCGGCTGGGCCGATTCTGGCTGCCACCTTACTTACTAACCAAAAGTGTATTATTGATAATTTGCCTCAAGTTGAAGATGTTTTTAACTGTCTGAAGGTCTTAAAGGGTATAGGAGTAAAGATAAATCAATTAGAAAAGAGAAAATTTGAAATTGAAGCCGGCGCTGAAGTCGATCCATCTAAAATGAATCCTGATTTAATCGGCAGGACCAGAATGTCGGTTTTATTAATGGGTGCTTTACTTCCCCGGTTTAAAGATTTTAAAATTTCCCGACCCGGGGGAGATAAAATCGGTCTGCGACCTATTACTACTCATCTTAACGCCTTAGAAAAATTAGGAGCCAAAATTAAAGAAGAAGGAGATTTTTATCATTTTAACTGCGCAAATTTAAAAGGAAGAGAGATTGTTTTAAAAGAATTTAGCGTAACAGCTACTGAGAATTTAATGTTGGCCTCAGTCTTAGCCCAGGGAAAAACTATTATTAAAGGAGCAGCGGCCGAGCCTCAAGTTCAAGATTTAGGTGGTATTTTAAAAGAAATGGGAGCAATAATAGAAGGAGTAGGCACTCATACTGTTGTTATAGAAGGAATTGAAGAACTGCAGGGAGTAGAGCATAAAGTTATTTCTGATCCTTTAGAGGCCGGTACATTTATAGTGGCTAGCGCGATTACTCCTGGCCAGGTAGAAATAAAAAATATTATTTTTGAACACTTAGATTTATTTTTAGATAAATTAGAAGAAATGGGAGTTGATTTCAAAAAAAAATCTGATTCTCTACTAGTTAGATTTTCTCCTAAACTAAAAGCCGTTCATGTTCAAGCTCTTCCTTACCCTGGTTTTCCTACTGATTTAGTGCCAATAATTGTTCCAGCCTTAACCCAGGCCGAGGGTCGAAGCTTAATCCACGATCCTTTATACGAAAATAGATTTAATTATGTTCAAGAATTAAGAAAGATGGGAGGAGACATAGAGATAGTGGATCCTCACCGAGTTTTTGTCTTTGGCAAAACTCCTCTTTTTGGAAGAGCTATCGAGAGTTGGGATATTAGAGCCGGGGCTTCCTTAATTATCGCTGGGCTCATAGCCAGAGGCAAAACAGTAATTAATAATGTCTATCAGATTGATAGGGGATATGAAAGAATTGAAGAAAAATTACAGAACCTTGGCGCAAGCATAGAGAGAATAAAATCCTAAATCCTAATTTCTAATAAAATTCCCAATGACAAAATCCCAATGTCAAATGAATGATTAAATATCAAATGACAAAATAATAATTTAATCATTTAGTCATTGGTCATTGATTTGACATTTGTCATTAGACATTTGTCATTTTGCTAGGCATTAGACATTAGGATTTAGAAGATATTTTATGAAAATTGGTATTGATCTTGGTACTTGTAATTCCTTAGTTTTTATCCCTAAAAAGGGGGTGGTTTTAAATGAACCCTCGGTAGTAGCTGTTTCTGTTCCGGAAAATAAAATATTGGCAGTGGGAGATGAAGCAAAAGAAATGATTGGGAGGACTCCAGAGACCATTATTGCCTACCGTCCCTTAAAAGATGGAGTAATTGCTGATTTTCGAGTAACCGAAGCAATGATTCGTTATTTTCTAAACAAAGTTCAAGGAAGGTTGAGATTTTTTCGACCAGAAGTATTAATTGGCATTCCGGCCGGAGTTACTTCCACTGAGCGCCGGGCGGTAATTGAGGCGGCAATGCAAGCTGGCGCTAAATCGGCTTATGTAGCCAAAGAGCCGGTTTTAGCGGCGATTGGAGCAGGAATTCCCATTAATTCCTCTTCAGGTAATATGATTATAGATATTGGAGGAGGAACATCAGAAGTAGCAGTTATCTCGCTTGGTGGAATAGTTGCTTGTGCTTCTTCTCGAGTGGGGGGGGATAAAATGGATGAAGCAATCTCCATCTTTATAAAAGAGAAATACAATTTAGCTATAGGCGAACAAACTGCCGAAGAAATAAAGATAAAAATTGGCTTTGCTCTGCCTCAAAAAAAAGAGGAGGTAATGGAAATTAAAGGAAGAGATCTTTTAGAGGGTCTACCAAAAAGTATTTTGATTTCTTCAAATGAGATAACTGAAGCGATGTCTAACCAACTTCAAGAAATTATTACTGTCATAAAAACTGTTCTTAGAGATACTCCCCCTGAACTCTCAGCTGATATTATAAACAAAGGGATGGTTCTTTCAGGTGGGGGAGCTCTGTTGCGAAAAATTGATGAACTTTTTACCAAAGTTACCGGGGTTCCCTGTTATATTGCTGATGAGCCAATGCTTTGTGTGGCTAAAGGAACAGGTGCAGTTCTTGAACATTTAGAAGTTTATAAAAGAAGTCTAATGACCCAAAAGTAAACCATGATTATAGGCATAAATGCTTCACCAGCTTTTAAATTTCCCAGAACCGGCGTAGAAGAATATACTTATCAGTTAATAAATCATTTAACTAAATTAAAAGAAGCCGAATCTCATCGGTTTTTTTTGTATATTGATGTTCGCGAGGCAACCAAACTTCAAAGTACCGGCTGTCCAAATCCCAGCGAGATTTGGCAGCCTACGTTCTCGGCCTGTCGCCCCCGACTAAAGTCGGGAGACCATGCCGACAGGCCTGCGAAAGTTACTTTGAAAGTTTGTTGCCTCGCTTTAGATCTCCCGTCGAATTTCATTCTTAAACCCCTATCAGCTCCCTTTTTTTGGACTCAAGGCAGATTGGCTTGGCAGTTGAGAAAAGATAAACCTGATGTTTTTTTTAGTCCTGGCCATGTTCTTCCCAGATTTCATCCAGAAAATTCAGTAGTTACTATTCACGGTTTAGAGTTTGAGAGATGTCCTCAGTTTTATCCATCTTTTCATAGATTTTATCTTAAAAAAGTAACAAAATATGCAGTTTCTCGGGCCAAAAAAATTATTGCTGTCTCAAATAACACCAAAAAAGATTTAGTAGAATTATATAAAGTCCCGCCTAATAAAATTATGGTAATTTACCACGGTTTAAATAAAGAAAGAAATGTTTCAGGTTTCAGGTTTCATGTTTCATGTTTCAAGAAGTATATTCTCTTTTTGGGGACTAAAGAAAAAAAGAAAAATATCTCAAATTTAATTAAGGCCTTTGAAATTTTAAAAGATAGATACAAAATCCCTCATAGATTAATTTTAGCAGGGAGAGAACCCAATAAAAGATTTTACAAGCCCGAGAAAATAGAAGATATTTTAAAGAAATCAAGATATAAAAAAGATATTATTAATTTAGATTTTGTTTCCGAAGATAAAAAGAAAGAACTCTTTCAAAAAGCCGCTCTTTTTATTTATCCTTCTTTTTATGAGGGCTTTGGAATGCCGATTTTAGAAGCTCAAATAGCTGGTACACCAGTAATTACCTCCAATATTTCTGCTTTGCCGGAAATAGCCGGCGACGGAGCAATGAAAATAACCCCTCATAATATTGAAGAAATAGCCCAAGCAATGTATAAAATTATAAGCGACAAAAACACTGCCCAAAATTTAATAAACAAGGGCTACCAAAACATAAAAAAATTCTCCTGGCAAACCTGCGCCCAAGAAACCCTTAGCGTTTTACTGACACCTTGACAAACATAGACCCGATATGGTATAATAGAGGTAGAAAATGATGAGTTCTTTTAAAACCTATTAACCAAAAGAAAGGAGAAATTAAGATGGAAATTCTTCTTGTTTACCGCGAGAATGACTTATTTCAGGAGTATATCCCTGAAGTTATAGAAACTCTAACTTCTTTAGGCCATCAAGTAAAAACTCATAGTTTCCCATTAGGAACCGATAAAGTTGAGATAAGAAAATGGGCCCAAGAGCATAAGAATGAATTTAAAAATCGAGCTGTAATGGTAGATGGAACGTTTCGCCGGGCAATTTCCTATGAATTACAAGAAGAACTAGATGTGAACTCTCTAGATGAGTTTTTCGACAAGGCTACTGAGATGGTAGTATTAGGGACGGACTATAAGGAACTATTGGCTGAGATGGGTTCTTCTGACATGGAAACAACGGGGAAAGCTTATTATGCTTTAATTCAGCGCATCCTTGAAAGTAAGGAAAATCTTCCGGAAAAGGTGTATGTTCGCGGATATCACATCCTTGATCACAATCCATTCTACTCATTAATACAGTCGTTAAAAGACGATATAAAAAAGGCAGAAGCAGTAGCAGTGGAAACATTAAAGAAGTGGTTAGTTGAGGGAGGAATTCCGGCTGGTAGTATTTTATTCTATGAAGGAGAGAAAGGAGAGGTAGAAATAGGTGCAGGAGACTGGATTATTGCAGATAGGCATATAATAGAATGGGTTTATAAGGGGCACCCCACCATAATTTTGGAGATGCCGTTCTCAAACTTCTACCGTAGTGCCCAAAAGCAAGGCTTGATTAAATTAAGACCGAGGGAGATCGAAAAAAACCTAAGGAAGTTATTGAGAGAAAAATTTAGCACATAAGAGAATAAAGAGAGCAAGCTAAATCATTCTCCAAAAATTCAAAAAACCTGTCTTTTAAAAAAAAGACAGGTTTTTTTATCCCAACTAATCTTACGAAGTTAAACTTCGTAAGATTTGGAAGAAAATTATGGAGGTTTGTAGAAAATTATGGAGGTTCAACCTCCATAATTAATTTGAACCTCCATAATTACTTTAAAATAGAAGAATGCGAAAAAGGTTCAAATCCCAGCGATCGCCGCAATTTGAACCTTTTTTATTTTGCTGTTTATTTTGCTGTCCTATTAAAATTAAAATTGCAATTATTTTTTTAATCCGATAAGATAACTATAAGATGATTACTGGAAAATTTTGAATTTTAACTCATTAAACGTATCTTTTTTATCTTTTTCGTATATTCGTAAAAGATTCGTAATTTCGTAGGAGTATGAAAATTGCTTTGGTTCATGATTTTTTAGTGAGATTTGGAGGAGCAGAAAGAGTTCTGCTTTCTTTGCATAAACTTTTTCCCGAAGCTCCTATCTATACCTTACTCTACGAGCCATCAAAAATGGAGCCCTATTTTTCTGATGCCGAAGTTAGAACTTCTTTTTTAGATAAATACCCAGGATTTTTAAAAAGAAAATATAGATATCTTTTACCTTTATTTCCGACAGCCATAGAATCTTTTAATCTTCGGGATTTTGATTTAGTAATTTCTTCTTCAGATGCTTTTTCTAAAGGGATTATAGTCAGACCTAAAACCCTTCATATTGCTTATCTTCATAGTCCAATGAGATTTGCCTGGGATTGGAATCAAGAATATTTAGGAGAGCAAAGAAAAGGAAAGATTTTAACCGGCATTATGAAAATTTTAGTTCATTATTTAAGAATTTGGGATAGAAATGCCGCCCAGAGACCCGATTTTCTGATTGCCAATTCTCAATATACGGCCCAGCGAATCAAAAAATACTATCAAAGAGAAGCGAAGATAATCTACCCTCCGGTAAAAACCTCAGGCGCATCGCTAAGAAAAGCGTTTCACAGCGATATGCCTGAAGTAAAAGACAATTATTTCCTTATTATTTCTCATCTTTCTCCTTATAAAAAAATCGATATCGCCATAGAGGCCTTTAATAAATTAGAATTCCCTTTGATAATTATTGGCGAAGGCCCAGAAAGAAAACGACTTCAAAAAATCGCTAAATCCAATATTAAATTTTTGGGCTGGCAATCAGAAGAGATAAAAAATCAGTATTTAAAAAATTGCTTGGCTTTAATTTTTCCCGGAGAGGATGATTTTGGAATAACTATGGTAGAGGCAGCCAGTTTTGGTAAGCCAGTTTTGGCTTTAAGACAGGGAGGGGCTAATGAAATAATAATAGAAGGAGAAACTGGAGAGTTTTTTGATGAACCGGATGTAGTAGTTTTGGCTGATGGTGTAAGGAGATTAAAAGAAAATCTCAAAAAATACAATCCCAAAAAAATAAAACTCCAAGCCCAAAAATTCAGCCAAGAGAGATTTGAAAAAGAAATAAAACAATTTATAGATTCTAAATTTTCGTTTTAATTTTCCTTTAGTTTCCCGAGAAGTTCCTTATACACTCCTTGTACACGCATATGCGTGTACAAGGGATATCTTCTTGGATATAGGAGCCGTTTTGGATTGCGACAAAACTCCAGATTTGTTATTATTTAATAATATGATTATTGGGCATCAGTCAATTTTGAGGATTTTGGAAAGAAGCATTAAGAAAGATAGTTTTTCTCATGCTTATTTATTTGCTGGTCCAGAAAAAGTAGGCAAGAGAACTATAGCCAAAGAATTTGCTAAATTGCTTTTAGCCAGTCATTCCTCAACCAAAATCGGCAAGGAATGCCATTGTCGTTCCTGCCAGGATATTGAAAAGGGGATTCATCCAGATTTTTTAGAAATAAAGGCCAAAGAAAAAGAAATTGGCATTAAGCAAATAAGAGATCTTAGGCGCTATCTTTCTTTATCTTGTCATCATGGTCGGGCTAAAGTATCTGTAATTGATAAGGCAGAAAAAATGACCAAAGAGGCTTCCAATGCTTTATTAAAAACCTTAGAAGAGCCAAAAGGAAGAACAGTTTTAATTTTGGTAACCTCTTTGCCTAATTTTCTTTTAGCGACCATTGTTTCTCGTTGCCAAATTATAAAATTTTTGGGAGTTTCTTCTTTTTTAATAGAGGAATCTCTTTTAAAATTAGGAGCCGAGAAAAAATTAGCCAGAGAAATTTCTAAAATTTCTCAAGGCAAGCCGGGAAAAGCCCTTGAATTTTTTAGCAATCCAGAAAAATTAAAAGAAGAAAAAAAACAAATGGAAGAAATAATATCTCTTTCCCAAAGAGATTTAGTGAAGCGGTTTGAAGTGGTAGAAAAAATTAGTCAAAATCCCAGCCAGATTAAAAATTTCCTTTCTTTGTGGAAAATTTGGTTTCGAGATTTATTTTTAGTAAAGCTGGGAATAGAAGAATTAACTTATTCTAATCTTGAAATAAACAAAGATAAAATTTTAAGACAATTTTCCTTATTTGATTTGATGCGGATAATCAAATTAACTGAAGATATAGATTATTTTATTTCTTTTACTAATGTTAATCCCAGGTTGGCATTAGAAGTACTTATGCTAAATGCCAAATGAAAAATGACAAATGCCAAATTACAGTTCAAAATTTAAAATTTTTAATTTAACTGAGCCCGAGCGAAGCGAAGCGAGCGAGGGCGAAGGAATATGGCAGACATTAAAACCGCTTTTAGTCTTTTTTTGATTATTGTCTTGGTAGTGGCTGGCTACGTTCTTTTTCGTTATGTATTTTTACCTTTAGCCGGAGAGGATCTTGGGTTTTTTGGGAAAAAAGGAGGAGGGGGAATTTTTAAATCTCAAGATGGAGGAGAAAATTGGAGACCAATGATAGAAGTAGAAGGAGAAGAAAAAGCAAATATTGGAAAGGTATTTGTCTCTGATTTAGTTTTTGGTCCCCAAAATTCCAATATTTTATATTTAGCTGCTGGCAAAGACGGATTATTTAGAAGTGAAAATAGAGCTGAAACATGGCAAAAGATTGGAGAAGGGCTAAAGAAAGGAACTCTAATTTCTAAAAGAGCCATTGATCCGCAG
>DAOWIS010000008.1 GCA_030640805.1 bacterium
AAATAGAAATCCTAAAAATAATAACAGTCCTGCCAGTCCTGTTTCCGAGGCAATAAGCAAATAGATATTGTGAAGAGGCTGATATTGCCAAGGTAAAAGATTGGGATATTTATCTATAAATAAAGAAATATAATTTCCTATCCCAATTCCTAAAAATGGATTCTCTTTTATAAAATTAAATCCCCTATCTATGTCAGAAAGTCGATATTGAAAAGATTGTTCTTCCATATCAGGAATAAATCTGAAAGAAACTTCTGGCCAAAAATTAGCGACAAACAATAAGAGACAGGCAGTAAGTAAGAAAAATAAATAAATTGGTTTTGTCTTTTTAATTACTGCTTTGAAATTTTTAAAGATAAAAAGAATTAAAAAGAAAATTAAAGAGAAAATAAAAAAGATTATCAAAACCGTTCGAGAAAAAGTCAAGAATAAAGCCCAAACTAAAAAAATATAGAATATAGAATGCAGAATGTAAAACGAAAGAGATTTCTTTTTACTACTTAGAAATAAAAGATAAAGAGCAAAAATAGAAAAAAGCAAAAAAGCAGCTAAAACATTTGGACTAGGGAAAGTTCCATAAGCCCTAATCATTTTTACTCCTCCTGACAGAGTTTTTGCCACCCCGGAAACATTAGGACCTAATGGACTTTCGCCAAGAAATTTTAATCCTAAATTTCTCTGAAGAGCAAATTGACCTATAGCGATAATGGCTTGAAAAATTCCCGAAGCTACTAAAATTTGGAGAAATCTTTGAAAATTAAATAATCTTCTAAAATTAAATTTTAGATAGAAAAATAAAAGGATAAATTCAGCTAATTTTATCAGTTGATAAATCCCAATTTCAACATTTTGAGCAACAATTAAAGATAGACCACTAATAATAAAAAAGGCACAGAGAAGAAGGGCTGGTAAACCCAGCCGCACCACTGAGAAAAGCGTTTCGGAGGGCGAGCGGGCATGGTTTCCTCCGACCTTGAAGTCGGAGGAAGAGCGAGCCCGAGAACCGAACAGCGATTTTCTCGCTGGGAAAATCGACTGTGTCTTTTCGTGTGGTGCGGCTGGGTTTATTTTTGCTTCATTTATTTCCCGCAAAATCCACAAAAATAAAATTCCTATCACTAAAATGTCGCTGAACCATAAAAAAACAGAAGTCCATTCTATCCCAGAATTAAATAAAATAACCCTTGTTTGAAAGGGTAAAGAAAAAATTAAAAGGTAAAAAAGAAACCTCTCAATTTTTAACAAAAGATTTTTCATTTTTACTTGTTATTCACTTCTTTATTCCTATTGTACCTTGTACACGCATATGCGTGTACAAGGGAACTCAAATAGTGAACCCAAATATTAAAAATTCAAGCAGTCAGAATTTCACTCTTACTCGAGCAGTGCTTTCTTTATGAGACCATTGAATATCTAATTTTACTTCTTTAAATGCTCTTTTTATTTGTTTTCCAATACTTACTGCCAATTGATTTTCCGTAGTCAAAACTCTAAAACCACTAATCTTCACGAATTTACCACGAATCTCACGAATAGAGATTATCCTATCCATTGGATCTCTTTGATAAGCCCGCTTTTTAATATTTTTAATCAATTTTAAAATTTCTTTTTTATAATTGAAAGGAATGTTGCTGATTAACACTTCTCCTTCAAATTTTTTATCTCTTATCATCTGGCAAGCCGGACATAAAACAAATTTTAATCTTAGTTTCTCAGAATCTAATTTCAATTTTTGATCTAAACTATGATGCCAGGATTTATACCAGTAAACGGCCTTGCATTTCTTGCAAATCAAAACATCAATCTTCCCTTTTCCTAACTCTGCTTCTTCTTTTCGAGATTTAGGAACTCGCGGAGAAAATCTTCCCTTAATTTGTTTTTCTAACTTAGAAATAGAAAGGTGTTTGGGTTTCATTTTTTAAAATAGATAAATTATTTGATAGATTATTCCTAATATAAAAATTGCTGCTAAGCCGTAAATAACTGGGGAAGGAAAATTCAAATTATATTCTGCTTCTTTCTCTCCTTTTATTTTGGCTTTTTTGTAAAGCAAAATTAAAACTATCCCGCCAATTCCTGTCCCGATGGAACCGGTAACAGATACCACTTCTATAAAATTTTGAACTCCTAATAAAAATATAATTAAGGGAGAAATACAAACTAAAAAAACAGCTAAATTCTTCTTGATTTTAAAATCATATTCTAAGGTATGTCTTAAATTTATCCCCAAAATCAAAAAAGAAGTAGCCGCAGCCAACACTCCAAATACCGCTCCCAAAAAAACCAAAGAACTGCCTAAGCTGTTTATTAAACCAGAAATGGCTTCTTGAGAAGTGCTTGAGCCAGTTATTCCTATTACCACCAAAGCAAACAGGAAATAAAGTATAAGGGGAATTAAAGTGCCGGCAATTATTGCTTTTTTGTATTGCTTACCGTCTATATTTATTATCGCTCTCATCTCAGGAATAGCCTGAATTCCAGCCATAGCAAAAAGAATTATACCATAAGGAAGAAAAATGTATTGGGGACTAAAAGTGATAAGGTTAGCAAAAGAAATATTGGGAACTCCTATAATAAAAATAACCAATATTACTACGAATAAAAAAATAGCCATTAAAAACTCTAAAAAAGAAATGGCTTTAATCCCTCTCCAAATTCCTAGAGATAATAAAAACCAAAAAATTAAACTCCACCAAAAAGAATTAAATCCAAATAGAGATTCTAAAAATTCTCCGGTAATGATTATATAAGCTAATAACGCTCCTAATATTATGAAAATTACAGAAAAAAATACTACAATTTGCCAAAAAGGACTCAAATATTTCTTGGTATATCCCACTAATCTGTGTTTTTCTTTGGTTCTTGAAACTACCTCTCCATACATTAAATGAAGAATTAGAATTGCCCCTCCTAAAATAAAAAAATAGACCAATCCAATAAAAAATCCGGATTGGGCCATTGCATAAGGAATACCAAAAATACCTACTCCAACTATGGTTCCAACAAGGATAGCTACGCTAAAATAAAAATTTTTATTACTGGTCTTCATCTCTTCTTTCTGCCAATCTTTCTTCAATATTCAACTTCCTCATCCCAGCTAAAATAAGAAGAATTAGACAAGTTGCTACTATGGCGGTCAAATAAAATTCATAACCAACTGCCATTCCAATTGCCGCCGCTGCCCAAAGACCAGCCGCCGTAGTAAGACCTTCTATCTTCATCCCTCTAAATATGATTAAACCTGCCCCTAAAAACCCTATCCCCACTACTATTCCAGCGGCAATACGAGTAGGATCATAAGTTGTACCGGCTGGCCACTCAAAAGAAAGAAAAACGTCCTTGGAAAGAATAGTAAAAAGAGTCGCTCCAAGAGTTACTAAAGCAAAGGTTCTTGCTCCAGCCGCTTTCCCCACATATTCTCTTTCTATCCCCATTAAACATCCTAAAACAACTGCTAAGATTAGCTGAATAATAATTCTCAATTGATTAGGGTCAAAAAAATCCATGTTCCTTCGCCTCTCGTAAACTCGAGGCTCAGTCAAATTCAAAAGTCAAAGTGAAAAATGCAAAAATAATTTTGAATTTTAATTTTTAATTTTTAACTTTTCACTTTTAACCTTGAACTTTATACACCTTATATCCTTCTCTGACCTTTTCTTTTACTTTAAGCCCAACAGATTGTCCTTTTTTGGCAGTCTTTATCTGTTCATGTTCAATCTGCATTGATTCTACTGCCTGTTCAAAATCAGTATCCCCGCCTATTATATGAATCGTCTCTCCCGCTTTTAGGGTGCTTTTCAAATCTACTACGGCTACTCCGATATTGCCATAATAATGGGCAATTTCGCCTATTAATTTTTCTTTAGCTTCTTTAGGCATGCCAATTTTCTCAGCAAAGCAAATCTCGAGCAAAGCGAGAAATGCAGCTGAGCTGTTAGAAAATTGCGCACCCCCCACTAACTTTGGACTATTCTTAGGTTATCTATCTAAAAATGAATAAGTTTCTTTTGAATTGTTAAATCTTAAGGAATATCCTTAAAGAATGGTTTGGAGCCTTTGGCTCCAGTCCAAAGTTAGTGGGGGGTAAAGGTTTTCTAACTAAATTTTCTACGCCTTTCAGTCTTGAAAATTTAGAGAAAGCCCTTTACGACCTTTCTTTTTCTATTAGTTCTAAAACTTTCTCCACTAAAATTTTAGGATCTTTATGATAAACAATTTTCCCCGGTCCTCGACGACATCTCTCTACGATTTCTTCTACCATGTCAGCTGTTCCTCCAGAACCAACTAATACTCCTATTGGTTTTCGGTCTTCAAAGCTAATAGTAAATTCGTTTAAGGTTCCCATTCTTCCACAAATAAATATTATTCCATCAGAAGCTCTGGTCATTAAAAGATTTCTGCCGGCGTAATCAAAACCAGTATAAATAATAACATCAAAATAATCAGTAGGAAGTTTATAAATTTTGGTATGCTCTTTCTCAGAAACAGCCGGTGAAACACCAATGGAAAACCCTCCTTCCTCTTTGGCTCCAATTGCCGACCAATAAGGAATACCGGTAGTGGCCCCGGAAATCAAAACAGCATTGTGTCTAACAATTTCCTTTCCTACCTCTTTAGCTAATTCCAAGGCATTTTTACTACAGTGATCTGTTTCAGCTGCTCCGGAAACACAGATTTTATACATGTTGTTTTATTATAACACAATCTCTTCTCTAAAATAAGGCGCTTCGGTCTCAACACCTAAATTATCTTTTATTTTCTGAACTAAAGCTAAAGCCGGCCCTTCTTCTCCTTGAACCACAAATACTTTTTTTAATCCTTTAATATCTTTTTTACCATTTCTAAGGGGATAGACCGGCCTTTTAATATGGGCTATCCATTGATAAAGTCCTTTCTGATCAGCATGAGCAGAGTATCCTCCAATAGCTTTGACTTCCGCCCGGACTGGAATATTTTCTCTAAAAATTTTTACCTTTTGAGCCCCATCTAAAATTTTCCTTCCCAGGGTCCCGGATACCTGATAACCAATAATTAAAAGGATGCTATTGGGGTCAGGAAGGTACCGGATTTCATGATGTAAAATCCGACCTCCTTCAGACATTCCGGAACCAGCAATTATTATTTTCGGAGGAGGAACATCATTAATTTTTTTTGACTCTTTTACTGTCTCGGTAAATTTAAGACCTTTAAATTTAAAAAGTTCGTCTCCAGATTCAATAAGATAAACAGATTCTTTGTTATAATATTCGGGATACTTTTTGTAGATGTCTAAATTTCTTATTGCTAAAGGACTGTCTACAAAAATCGGGATAGAGGAAATCCGATGATTTTCTACTAATGAATTAAGCTCATAAAGCAATTCTTGGGTTCTTTCCAGGGCAAAAGCCGGAATCATTAAAACACCCTTTCTGGTTATAGTGTCTTCTATAGCGTTCTCTAATAAATCCTTTCTTTCTCCTCTCTTCTCATGAAGTCGGTCTCCGTAAGCAGATTCTACTAAAACATAATCAGTTTCATCTATAAATTCAGTTGGTTTTAAAAGGGGAACCGGGGGATTGCCAAGATCTCCAGAAAAGACTATTTTTACTTGCCCTATCCATAACTCAATTATTGAAGAACCAAGGATGTGCCCAGCATCTCTAAATTGACATTTAGTACCTTTAGAAAGCTTTAGAATTTGATGATAATCAATCCCCTCAAATAATTCCATAACGCCTATGACATCTCTTTGGCTATAAGGAGGTTTACGATTTTCTCTTTTTGCCTCATCTTTCATTATCCCTTGACTATCTAAAAGCATATTATGGGTTAGATCTTTAGTAGGTCTAGTTCCTAAAATTTTTCCTCGAAATCCTTCTTTGTAAAGTTTAGGAATTCGACCAATATGATCCATATGAGCATGAGTAACTAAAAGAAAATCTATTGATTTTGGATTGTAAGGAAACTTTTCATAGTTTTTATCCTCTATGACCTTTTCTCCTTGAAATAATCCACAATCCACTAAAATTTTTGTATTTTCAGTTTCTATTAAATAATTAGAGCCAGCGACCATTCTGGTTCCTCCAAAAAAACTAAGTTTTACCATACTCTTCTATTATATAACATTTTATGATATAAGAAATAAACCTAAGCACTTTTAAAACAAAATAACCAAAAACAAAGAGAGGAAAAAATGCGAACCAATAAAAAACGGAGTCAATTTAGAGATGGTGGTAATCTTATTAATAATTACTTAGAAAAGATTGCTAAAATACCTCTAATTAGTCCTGAGGAAGAAGCCGAATTGGCTAAAAGAATCAAAGAGGGTGACGAAAAAGCATTGGAAAAATTAGTCAAAGCCAATCTAAGATTTGTTGTTTCGGTGGCTAAAAAGTATCAGTATCAAGGTCTCCCTTTAATTGATTTAATTGATGAGGGGAACATCGGACTAATCAAAGCAGCTAAAAGATTTGATGGAACTCGTGGATTCAAATTCATTTCCTACGCTGTTTGGTGGATTAGGCAGGCAATTCTTCAAGCCCTGGCTGACCAGTCTCGAGTTATAAGACTACCTATGAACAGGGTACAATTTCTAACCAAATTGAGAAAAATCTCTGAAAAACTAAAACCGGAACTTGGAAGAGAACCTTCTCCTAAAGAAATTGCCGAGGAATCAGGTTTAAAAGAAAAAGAAATTAAATATACTAAGGAAATCCCTGATTCTTGTTTCTCTTTAGACCATCCTTCCGATCCTAATAATAAAGATTCAAATACTTTATTGGACGCCATAGATGATACCTCTCAACCCCCTCCAGATAAAGAGGTAATAGATGGATCTTTAAGATTAGAGATCAAAAGGGCCTTAGATAAACTAACAATCAGAGAAGCAGAGGTAATTACGCTCCACTTCGGTTTGAACTATGAAGGACCTTTAAATTTTGAGAAAATCGGTCTTAGGCTTAATTTAACCAGGGAAAGAATTAGACAGATTGAGAAAAAGGCGATAGAGAAATTAAAACACCCTTCCCGTAGTGAACACCTCCGAGATTATTGTCTGACTTAAAAAGCCGCCTTTTATTAAAAATATCTGGCGGCTTTTTTAATAAAATAAAAATTCAAAGAAGTTTAGAAATATTTAGCGGTAGCTACTCCTATCACTGTATCAGCGCCACCATAATAAACAAAAAGTTTTTTTTTCTTTAATAACAGCGCCACAGGAAAACACGACATTTGGAACTTGCCCCTTTTTTTCATAATCTTTAATCGGCTGAAGAATAGGCTGCTTGCTCCTGAATAATACTTTTTCGGGATTTTTAACATCAATAAAAGCATAACCTAATCCATAAACTCCTCCTCTTTTTCCCCAAATTTTTCTCCGCTCTACCCCATGGTAAATAAACAGCCATTTATTTTTCAATTTAATCGGCGGTCCTGCGGCCCCAATTTTAAAATCATCCCACATTCCTTTTCTAACTCTCATAACAATTTTTGGAGCTGACCACTTTTTTAGGTCTGGCGAATAAGAAACCCAAATATTTGGTTTTAATCTATGATAAAGAACATATTTGCCATTTATTTTTTCTGGAAACAAAACAGCATTTCTATTATCCCGGTCTGGAAAAATTACTCCCTGCCTTCTCCAATTCCATTGTTTTTCTAAAAAATCCTTAACTTTGATTGAAGCCATGGCCACCTGAGCAATCCTTCCATCTGTAGCCACATAAATCATATATATCCTATCTCTGATTCGGGTCAATCTTGGATCCTCTACTCCTGTATTGCTGAATTTTACCATTGGTTGTTCGGCTTCTATTTGAGGAAGAAAAACTGGTTTGTCTAATCTTTCATCTATCTTAAAACCGTCTTTACTTGAGGCATAGCCAAGTCGTGATACATTATCCCTGCCTAAGGCTCTATAGATTATATGAACTTTATTGTCCAGAACTATTGCCCCACAATTATAAACGTACTTTTCCCAGGGGTGGCTTTTTATTGGCTTAAGAATAGGATTTTTATTGTATCTTTTTAATGTTATCATTTTTGCCATATTTTAAAGTGTTTAGATAAGTAAAACTGAATTTTTATGCCCTTAGAAGGAATTGAACCTTCATTTCAACCTCCGGAGGGTCGTGTTTTATCTTCACCCGCCTAAATTTTGCTGTGCTCCTGATAGGAATCGAACCTACATCTAAGGCTCCGGAGGCCTCCACTCTGTCCATTGAGCTACAGGAGCAAAACTTTGGCGGGCAGGTTAAACTACAAGGGCCCTATATACTTATAATATCAAATTTTGCTTCTTTAACCAAATCTATCAATTCTTTTTAGTTATCCACAGAAACTTATTGAATTAAATTTTTATTCTGCTTATAATATTAATATAAGAACCTGACTTCGTCAGAACCTCCTTAATTTGCGAAGTAATTACAAGGAGCGAAGCGACTGGTTATGATTCGCTCCTGCCCGCATTGCTACGCCCGCCAGAAACGCTGTATCTACTGCGGGCTGGCAAAGCGTTGCAGGCAGGAAGGTATTGCAGCTTAGGCTGCATAATTACAGCATTCGGTCGAAATACAAAAATTTATTTTTGCATTTCTTCCTCACTTGTAATTATAATCATACAATCTTGAATTATGGGTTTAACTTTTATTATAATTATTCTATTTATTGTTTTTGGCTTAGGAGGAATCCGAATAGTTAACCAATATGAAAGAGGGGTGATTTTAACTTTTGGAAAATATACTAGAACCTACACCCCGGGTTTTCGTTGGATTCTGATTATTGTTCAGAAAATGATTAAAGTAGATATAAGGATTACTACTGTTGATATCCCCCGTCAAGAAGCCATAACTAAAGACAATGTCCCAGTAGGAATAAATGCCGTTGTTTATTTTAGGGTAGTCAAAGCTGAAGATGCGGTCCTAAAAGTCCAAAACTACTCCTACGCAGTTTCTCAGTATGCTTTGGCTGCTTTGCGAGATATTATTGGTGGAGTGGAACTTGATACTCTGCTTACCGAAAGAGAAAGTATTGCTAAGGATATTAAAAAAGTTGTGGATGCCGAAACTGATGAATGGGGAATAGATGTTACAGCAATAAAAATGCAAGATATAGAACTTCCAGCTGGAATGAAACGAGCAATGGCTGCTCAAGCAGAAACAGAAAGAGAAAAAAGGGCAATCATTATTAAAGCCGGGGGAGAAGTAAAGGCGGCTGAGAATTTACAAAAAGCTGCAGAGATTCTGGGTAAAGTTCCTGGTGGTTTATCATTAAGAACCTTAGGAACGATCGATAAGCTTCAGCCGGACCCCTCAAAGACAATAATATTTGCCTTGCCGGTAGAAATTATGGAAGGGATAAAATCCTTAATTACTGAAAGAAAAAAGAAAGAATAAAAAATATGGACATCGCAAGTCCATAATATTTAAAAATATTGACTTGCTCCTTCCTTATGAAATTAAAAAGAGTTTTAATTATAATAATTTTAGGGTTTGTTCTTACTTTTTTAGCTTTTCTGAGTCCAGTAGTTATAGGTTTTGGTGGAGAATTCAGTAGTATCACTGGGCGTAGCAACGTCCCCGTTGGCTTTCCCTTACCCTTTTTAAAGCAGGCTTGGCCTTCGTCTTATAGTTTTCCTGATGATATACCTGTGGGACAGGAACCTCTACCTCAGTTTCATCTAATCCCCTTTATAGCTGACCTACTTTTTTGGATAATAATTGTATTTTCAATAAGATTTGTTTATCAAAAATTAAAAAAATAATTTTTAGCCCCTCTTTAACTTTTCAAAAAAACCTCTCAACTAAGAGGTTTTTTGTTTTATCTTATTTCTTTTAAAAACTGTTCGGCTAATTTGGCTGTTTGAGCAGTGCTTTTATAAAAGGATTTCCAAACAACCACAATATCAGCATCATTAAATATAGCTCGCTGAACCTCCTGGAAAGTGTCTCCGCCGGCAATAGAAATCATAATATCGTAATTACTCTTAATTCTTTGAATTTCATAAAAAGGAATTTCTTTTTCCCGATTAAAATGTTCTTCGTCAACTCCTCGGTGTAAAATTACCACTTGGGGCAGTTTCTTTAATTTCCGAAGAACACTTAAGGGAAATCCAACATTCATCATATCAATCATTGCCTCTAATTTATATTCTTCACATTTTTCAATAAAAGCATTTAGGGTTTCAATGGGAGCCTGACCAAGAGCAGTGGCTGCATTGGCTCCCCCTTGATAAGCGATTTCTACCTCTCTTTCCCCTCTATCCATACATTTTAAGTCAGCAACAACATAGGGAGTAAGAATTGTTTCTTTATCTTTTATAAGCCCTTTTCTTTGAGCCGAAATTGCTTTCTTCTCTAAAGATTTCTCTAATAATTTCAGCCACCAAGGATTGACTCTAAGACCCTCAAAAGGTTTGGAACCATAACCTAAAACTCTCTGTTCCCACCAGAATCTTATTTTCTGAATTCCTTCGGCGCCATATTCTTTTATTAAAGGAGTACCGGCCTCAATAATAATCCTCTCATCTAAGGGAATTTGGCTAATAATACTCTGAGCTTCATTTAGAGTGTTATTTAAAGCAATTTGGAGATAGCGCTTTTTTTTATTTAACATAACCTAATTATGAGACTGTTGAATAATTCTGCGTAGTTCTGCTTGTTATCTGTGATCCTCTGTTTTTATGCCGAGATAGAAGCAGAATAACTCTGATATCAACGCGGATTAACGCTGAAAAATAATTGTTCAATACTCTAATTATATCAATTTTTTTTAGATTTGTATTTAGTTACTTTTAATGGATTATTTTCTTTTTAGTAAATACTCCATGTAGTCCATGCCCCAAGCAAATATTTTGCCCCCACCTTTAAGTAATGTCTTTGCTTTTTCTTTAAATTTTATATAATCTTCAATAAAATTTAATGATTGATCTTCCCAAATATCTCCTATCACGCAATCAAATTCTCTTGATGTGTTGTATTCATAAAAATCACCGATTTCAACTTCACCATATATCTTTCCGTACACTCTTTCGCATTCTTTGATTACTTTCTCGAATTTCTCTATAGACAATACAGAATTTACTTTCTTGTTTTCAAGCAAATATTGCTGGATAATACCTAAACCATAGCCAGCAACTAAAACATCTCCATAGGCCTGTCTGGCTATTTCTTTTTGGTCTTCTATTTCCTGAGGAACATCCCACATCCATAATTTGTCATCTATCCAGAGAAAATTATATCCTTTTTGTTGGAGAATTTCTACTTCAGCCATAATTTTACAGAAA
>DAOWIS010000043.1 GCA_030640805.1 bacterium
GTTTTTAATCCCCAAAATTCCAATATTTTATATTTAGCCGCTGCTAAAGACGGATTATTTAGAAGTGAAAATGGGGCTGAAAGTTGGCAAAAGATTGGAGAAGGACTAAAGAAAGGAACTCTAATTTCTAAAATAGCCATTGATCCTCAAAATCCTCAGAATATTTACTTGGCAGTCTTTCAAGATAAACGAGGGAAAGTTTTAAAATCTCATAATAAAGGAGAAACTTTTGAAGAAATTTATCTGGCTTCTGAAAAGGAAGAAATTACGGCAATTTCTGTAGATTCTTACGAGCCATTTACTGTTTATCTTGGAACAAGTAATGGCTTTTTGCTTCAGAGCCGGGATTTTGGAAAATCTTGGAAATCCCTTTTCCAATCCAAAAATTCAATAAAATCTATTTTGATTAACCCAAAAGACACTCGGGAGATTTATATTGTGGTTTCGAGAGAGGGATTGTTTAAAACTTTAGATAAGGGAAATACCTGGCAGGATTTTAATAAAACACTGAAGTTATTTTCTGGCTCTAAATCAATAGAAACTATTGCCATAGACACCCAAAGTCCTAATAGATTATATCTAAGTTATAAAGGAGGAATATTAAAAACCGAAAACAAGGGAGAAAGTTTTGAATCTTTACCTATAGTGATATCAAAAGAATCATTGCCAGTTTCCGCTATAGCAGTAGATTCGCTGAATTCTCATATTTTATACTTAGGAACCGGCTCTGATTTTTATAAATCCCAAGATCAGGGTCAACACTGGATTGTTAAAACTATACCTACCTCTAAAAAAATTAAAATTATAAAAGTTGATCCCCGAAATTCCCAGAATATTTATGTGGGAACAGGGGGCTAAAAAATTTTAAATTTTAAATTTTAAATTTTCAAATCAATATGAAACCTTTAATAATAGCCAATTGGAAAATGAACCCTACCACCACCAAAGAAGCCAAGAAATTCTTTGGCGATTTTAAAAAAGAATTGAAGAACATAAAAAATGCGGAAGTAGTAATTTGTCCACCATTTGTTTATTTAGCGACAAGCGACAAGCGACAGGCAACAAGAATAAAATTGGGAGGGCAAGATTGTTTTTGGGAGGCCAAAGGCGCTTACACCGGTGAAATTTCTCCCCAAATACTCAAAGATTTAGGTTGTCAATATGTAATTTTAGGTCATTCCGAAAGAAGAAAATATTTGGGGGAAACCAACGAGATGATTAATAAAAAAATAAAAACAGCACTAAAAAATAGATTAAGGCCAATCCTCTGCGTCGGCGAGACATTAGAGGAAAGGAAAAAAGGAAAAACCAATCAAGTAATTCAAAGACAACTAACAAAGTCTCTTCAAAATATCCAGTATCCAGTATCCAGTATCGAGGATCTAACCATTGCTTATGAGCCAATTTGGGCCATCAGGACCGGTAATCCTTGCTTGCCCCAAGATGCCAAAGAAGTAGGTTTATTTATTCGGAAAATTTTATCAAAAATTTTAGGCAAAAAGATATCAGAAAGTTGCCGAATTATTTATGGCGGAAGCGTAAACAGCAAAAACGCAGCTGATTATATCAAAAAAGCAGAAATGAATGGCTTGTTGGTAGGTGGAGCAAGTTTAAGTGCCAAAGAATTCGGAAGGATAGTTAGGAGTATATTATGAAATTTCTTAGAGATATTGATGTTAAAAATAAAAAAGTTTTGGTGAGGGTAGATTTTAATGTTTCTTTTAATGAGTCCGGGAAAATTTCCGATGATTTCCGGATAAAAACTGTTCTCCCGACCATAAATTATTTAAAGAAGCAGAACTCCAAAATAATTCTAATAAGTCACTTAGGACGACCCTCACTCCGTCAAAATTTGAAATATAGTTTAAAGCCGGTTGCCTTAAGGTTAGAGAAGTTATTAAAACAGAAAGTAAAATTTATAGATGATTGTATTGGTCAAAAAGTCAAAAAAGAAGTAGAAAAGATGAAGCCAAGAGATATTTTGCTTTTAGAAAATCTGAGATTTTACTCAGGAGAAAAAGAAAATAACTTAAAGTTTGCCAAAGAATTGGCAAACTTGGCTGATGTTTTTATTAATGATGCTTTTTCAGCTTGCCACCGAAAACATGCTTCAGTAGTAGCCATAACTAAATATATTCCTTCAGTGGCAGGTTTTCTTTTAGAAAAAGAAATAAAAAATCTTTCCCAAGTTCTTCAAAGTCCCAAAAAACCTTTGGTCTTAGTAATTGGCGGAATAAAAATTTCCAGCAAACTTCCTCTAATTAAAAAATTTCTAAAGATAGCTGATAAAATTTTGATGGGAGGAGCATTGGCTAACACTGTTTTAAAAGCCGAGGGGATTGAGGTAGGAAAATCAATAATGGAAAAAGAAATGTTAAAGGAAGTTTTAAAACTTCCTTTAAAGAATAGGAAAATTTATCTTCCTTTAAATGGAATAGTTTCAGGGAATTTTTCTAAAAAGGGAAAGGCGAAAACTATTGGAATGGATAAAATAGGCAAAAGAGAAATGATTTTAGATATTGGACCTAAAACTATAAAAATATTTTCCGAAATTATTAGCCAAGCAAAAACTATTATCTGGAATGGTCCCATGGGCTATTTTGAGAAAAGAGAATTTAGAAAAGGCACCGAAGAAATAGCCAAATCTATTTTAAAAAATAAAAAAGCCAAAACAATAATTGGCGGAGGAGAAACAATTAGTTCACTACGACAGGTTTCAGGTTTCAAGTTTCAGGTTTCAGGGAACATCTTTATATCTACTGGCGGGGGAGCAATGTTGGAATTTCTAAGTGGCAAGAAACTACCTGGAATTAAAGCTTTAGAGAAATAAAAAAGCCAGAGAGAAAGCTAAGGATTCAGATTTCGGTTCACCAGCAGGGGGCGGCAAACTGGTGAACTTATTCTCTCTGGCTATATTTTCTAAAAATTAAAGGTTCTATTTTGTAGGTTACATTCTTTATTAAAATTTGTCAATGGCTGAAATTAAAAATCTAAAAAAAGTGGCTGAACGAATTTTGAAAGCAGTCAGAAATAAAGAAAAAATTATCCTTTATGGAGACACTGATCCTGATGGGGCAACTTCAGTTATTATATTAAAAGAAACTATAGAAATTTTAGGAGGCAAAGTGAGTCAGGTTTGTTTTCCTGACCGAGAGAAAGAAGGTTATGGATTGAATAAAAGTGCTTTAAAATTTTTAAGGAAGAATTCACCGGCTCTGCTTATTACTCTTGATTGCGGAATTAGCAATGTAGAGGAAGTAGATTTAGCCAAGAAAATGGGATTTGAGGTAATAATTATTGATCATCATGAAATGCTTCCCAAAATTCCCAAGGCCTCTATTATTGTTGATCCGAAACAAAAAGGTGATCAATATCCTTTCAAGTATTTAGCTAATGTTGGAATTACCTATAATCTTTCTAAGTTTCTTTTAATTAAAGAAAAAAAATGGGATTTTCCAGAAAGATTTTTAGACTTGGTCGCTTTAGCTACCATAGCTGATATGGTGCTTCTGGAAGGAGAGAATAAAGAATTAGTGGAAGAGGGGCTTTTAGCTTTGATTAGTACTGGAAGGACAAGTTTAAAGGTTCTGATAGAATTAACTGATTTTGAATTAGAAGATGGAATAGCTGGAATTCGACAGAAAATTCTTCCTCCTTTAAGTAATCCTTTCTCTCAAAAAAATCATTTAGGTGAGATTTATTTATTTTTAATTGAAGAAGACATAGAAAAAGCAGAGAAATTAGCTAAAAAATTAATCAAAGAAAGCCAAGAAAGAAGAGAGGAGAAAAAAAGGATTTCAAAAGAATTGATGGAGAGAATTGAATCCCAGACAAAAAAGGAACCAATTATTTTTGAGGGGGATTCTTCTTGGTCCCTAATTTTGTTAGGTCCAGTGGCTTCTATGGTCTGCCAGAAATACAAAAAGCCAACATTTCTTTTTAAAGAAAGAAAAGAAGAAAGCCCGGGAACAGTAAGAATGCCTCAAGGATTTGATGGAGTAAAAGCAATGATAAACTGCCAAAAATTTTTAGAAACTTATGGTGGTCATCCCTTGGCTGCTGGTTTTCGAGTCAAAACCCAAAATTTAGAAAATTTTAAAAAATGCTTAATTAAATATTTTAAAAAAAATGAAAAGGTTGATAATTTATGGTGACGGTGGTTCTCGGGGTAATCCCGGGCCAGCAGCCATTGGAGTAGTGGTTTGTAATAAAAAAGGAGAAGTAATTAAAAAATATTCCCAATATTTGGGAGAGTTTACTAATAATGAAGCCGAATATCAAGCAGTTATTTTTGGATTAAAAAAAGTCAAAGCCCTTTATGGTAAAAAAGAAGCTAAAAATTCGGAAATTGAAGTAAGGTCGGATTCAGAACTTTTAGTAAAACAACTTCAAGGGAAATATAAAATCCTTGACTCAAAAATTCAACCCTTATTTTTAAAAGTTTGGAATTTAAAAATTGATTTCAAAAAAGTTAAATTTATCTTCATTTCTCGTCAAGAGAACCAAGAAGCCGACCGATTAGTCAACGAGGCCTTAGACGCCCAATCTAAATCCCAAAAATTATTTTAAAACTAACCTTACGAAGTTGAACTTCGTAAGATTGACAAGCATTTTTAATTTTGCTAAGATAGAAATGGCCTAAATAGGATAGGTAGTTACCCCGACTCAAGTCGGGGAGGAAAGTCCGAACACTCATTGTCCGGCTTAACGGACTCTAAAAAAGTAGTGGTTAACAGCCACCGTCCGTGAGGATAGAGGTGCGAGCAGAGACGTCGAGGTTCGAAAGAACCGAGACCTCCGATTCTAATCGGAGGAGTCCAAAGAGTAATCTTTGGGGTGAAACGGCTAAATCCTTACTGGGTGCAAGAGCAAACCAAAAGTTTTATGGTTTATCATGGAGCTTTTGTGAGAAGTAGTTCGCTTGACCCCGAGAGTAATCGAGGGGCTAGACAAATGACTATCACTTGACCCGCCACAAGTTTTGCTTTCGGCAAAATTTGGGCGGGCGAGACAGAATTCGGCTTATTTCCTAGTTAGGCCTTTTAATTTACGGAGAACGGTTCTCCGTTTTTTGATTTTTATTTAAAAATTTAATATAATAAAGGCGACATGAAACGGCCTGAGCTTATTTTTAATATAATTTTAGTCCCAATAGATTTTTTAATGTTTTTTGCGGCCGGACTTTTGGCTTATTTTTTGAGACTAAGTCCCTGGTTGAGGGAATGGAGAGAGGTTCAGTTTTTGGCTAATTTACCTCTTTCTCGCTATGTTGGGATAGTAGGAATAATGGCAACCCTTTGGTTAGTAATCTTTGCTATTTCCGGTCTTTATTATTCCAAAATCCGCAAGGGCTCTTTAGAAGAGTTTTTAAAGATTATAATAGCTGTCTCCAGTGGGATGATATTGGCTATTATTGTTTACCCATTTTTTAAGGGAGAGTGGTTTTATTCTCGATTTATAATTCTGGCAGCTTGGGTTTTGACCATTATTTTTGTTTTTTTTGGTCGCTGGCTAATAAGAATAGTTTGGAAATATTTTTTTGGGAGACATCAAATAGTAAAACAAAGGTTATTATTAATAGGAAATGGCAAATTATCTCAAAATATTTTAGCCGAAACCGGAGATGACCTGGATTATCAAATCGTCAGACATATTCCTCATTTAGATTTTAAAGAAATTGAAAATTCTGTTTCCAATCCAACCATAGACGAAATTATTCTTTGCGACCTTAATCATCCCCGGGAAAAAATTTGCCAACTGATAGATTTTTGTGATGAAAATAGAATTCGCTTTAAATTTACTCCCGATCTTTTCCAAACAATGGTTACTAATATAGAAGTAGATACCTTAAGAGGAACTCCCCTCATCGGAATTAAAAGAACTTCGTTGGAAGATTGGGGGAAAGTAATAAAAAGATTGATTGATATTTTGAGTTCTTTAACAGGAATCATTATTTTTTTAATTCCGGGAATAATCTTGTCTATTTTGATAAAACTTGATAGTTCGGGTCCAATAGTAGTTAAATTAAAAAGAGTAGGCCAGGGAAGAGAATTTTATCTTTACAAATTTCGCTCGATGATAAAAAACGCTGAAAAACTTAAACCGAAACTTTTAGATTTCAATGAAAGAAAAGACGGACCCTTATTTAAGATGAAAAACGATCCAAGAATTACTCGCATTGGAAGAATAATTAGGAAATATCGGATAGACGAAATTCCTCAACTGATAAATATTTTAAAAGGAGAGATGAGTTTGGTTGGCCCCAGACCTCACGAGCCTCAAGAGATTTCTCAATATGAGAAATCTCATAGAAGATCTCTTTATATTAAACCAGGAGCCACCGGCTTAGCTCAAATGGCAGGTTCTTCAGATTTAAAATTTGAGGAAGAGATAAAACTTGACACTTATTACGTTGAGAATTGGTCAATCTCAATGGATATTAAAATAATTTTAAAAACTCTAATTAAAATATTTCACGACAGATCTGCGTGTTAATTTATGAAAATTGCTTTGGTTCACGATTATCTTATTCAGTATGGAGGAGCAGAAAGAGTTCTTGAGGCTTTCTCTGAAATTTTTCCCCGAGCCCCAATTTATACCTTGATTTATGATAAAGAATTAACAGGAGGGATATTTGAAGGTAAAAGAATTTATACTTCTTCTTTACAAAAAATTCCTTTAATAAAAAATCACCATCGTTTATTTTTAACTTTAATGCCCCTGGCTATTGAGCAGTTTGACCTTTCTTTTTACGATGTAGTTCTTTCTGATTCCGCCAGTTATGCTAAGGGAATCATTACTAAGCCGGATACACTTCATATTTGCTACTGCCATACTCCTCTAAGATATGCCTGGGATGATAGTCATAGATATATTAAAGAATTTTATTTTCCACCTATAGTAAAAAAATTTATCCCTTTAGCCATAAATCATTTACGGATTTGGGATAGAGAAGCAGCTTTTCGGGTAGATAAATTCATTGCTAATTCTTTCTTTGTTCAAAGAAGAATTAAAAAATATTACCAAAGGGACTCGGAAGTAATTTATCCTCCAGTAGCTACAAAAAAGTTCGAAGTTCCAAGTACGAAGTACGAAGTACGAAGCAATGAAAAAAGATTAAAACTTCAGAACTTCCGACTTCCGACTTCCGACTTTTTTCTGATGGTGGGACGGCTTTTGCCCTATAAACGTTTTGATTTAGCCATAAAAGTTTTTAATAAATTGGGCTGGAAATTAAAAATCATCGGTGAAGGACCAGAAAGAAAAAAATTAAAAAAGATAGCCCTTTCCAATATTGAATTTTTAGGCAAGGTCTCAGATGAAGAATTAGTAAAATATTACAGTCAAGCCCTGGCTTTTATTTTCCCCCAAGAGGAAGATTTAGGTATTGTGGCTTTAGAAGCAATGGCCTCTGGCAAACCAGTGATTGCTTATAAAAGTGGGGGTGCCAAGGAGACAGTTATAGAAGGAAAAACTGGATTATTTTTTGAAGAGCAAACTCCCTCATCTTTAGAAAAAGCCCTTTTGAAATTCAATACAAGAGATTTCAACCCAAAGACCATTCGTAAATATGCCCTTCAATTTGATAAAAGAATCTTTAAAAGCAAAATTAAAAATTTTATAGAAAAATCTTTATATGACTATAGGCATTGACCTTAGAGTTTTAACTCGAGATATTCATACCGGAGTAGAGGAATACACAGAGGGACTTTTGTCCCATCTTTTATATTTAGCTCCCAATATCAAGTTTAGACTTTTTTATAACGGATTTTTTAAAATTAAACTAAATTATCCTTGGCGAAAATTAGCCAATGTAGAAATTAAAAATTTTTCTATTCCTAACCGCTTAATAAATACTTCTTCTTATTTTTTAAATTGTCCTAAAATCGATAAGTTATTAGGAGGAATTGACCTATTTTTCAGTCCTCATTTTATTTTCAGCCCCCTTTCCAAGGGCTGCCCAAAGGTAGTTACTTTTCATGATCTTTCTTTTGAACATTATCCTCATTTTTTTTCTTTGAAGAGAAAAATATGGCATAGACTGGTTAATCCCAAAAAACAAGCAAAAACTGCTGAAAAAATTATTGCCGTTTCTCAATCTACCAAACAAGACCTTATTAATTTTTACGGAATTAGGCCTTCCAAAATAAAAGTAATTTATTCTGGAATAGGAGAAGAGTTTAAAACTCAAAACTCAAAACTCAAAACTCAAAACCACATCTTAAAAGTCAAAACTATTAAAAAGAAATATAATTTGCCAGAGAAATTTATTCTTTACTTTGGCACCATTGAACCCCGAAAAAATATCATTGGCTTAATTAAGGCCTTCGAGCAACTAAAACTAGCGAATTTATACAAATCTGATTTAAAATTAGTTATTGCTGGCTCTCCCGGTTGGCTTTATCAAGATGTGTTTAAAACCGCTCAAGAATCTAAATACAAGAATGATATTATCTTTACTGGTTTTATAGAAGACAAAGATAAACCCTATTTATATAATTTAGCAGAAGTTTTTGTTTATCCCAGTTTTTTTGAGGGTTTTGGTTTTCCTCCCTTAGAGGCAATGGCTTGCGGCTTACCGGTTATTACTTCTAACACTTCTTCTTTCCCGGAAATAGTAGGTGATTCAGCTATAATGGTTGATCCTTATAAAATTGATGAAATAAGTTTTGCCCTAAAGGAAGTATTAACCGATAAAAATTTAAGAGAGGAACTAATAAAAAGGGGACTAAAACAAGTAAAAAAATTCTCCTGGCAATCCTGCGCCCAACAAACCCTCAAAACCTTGACAGAATAGAATATTCTATACTACAATAAAAGTGTAGTTCTTAAACAATTAATAATGTTCGGAAATTTAGGATAAAGAAAGGAGACGATGACGATGGGAGCATCGATCACGTTAGAGAAAATAACCGATGGCCAAATGGCCAAGGTTAAAGAAATAGTTGAGGCAGCTTTGCGAAAAAGCGGCCTTAAAGGAGATGCTGTCCAAGAAATTATTGAAAGAGGAGGTGAATTAAAGAATAAACTTATTCCTGTTTTTCAGGAATTAGGTGAACGGTCCTACGCTGATGAGGAAGTTGAATCAACCTATGGCTATCCAGAAGGTTGGAAACTCAAGAGCGTTTCTGAACAGCTTGTTATTTTGGAGAAAATTGAGGAATTTAAGGTTCTTGATGGCAACCATGTTATTGAAATCGCCAAAGGTTTTTTGGAGCTTCCTGAAGGAGCAGAGGGGTTGGTAGTTATCCCTAAACCTTCTAAAGTAGGCAAGTCCTACAATGAATCCGTAGAGTTGGTGACCAAACTGATGGCAAAACATCGTAAGGATTGGTACAATTTTTCAGAAGGCCGTCTTGGACCAGAACATCTACGTCTGAATGAGAAACCCCAACAAGCCCTTAGCCAATTAGAGAGGGAAACTCCAGGAGACTATTTGGTACTTGCAGTCCAAACTGGGTTGCGTCATCGCGGTCGTTCTGACCGTCGAGCCAGAGTGATGTTTAGCGACAACGAGTTTGGGCTCGGTCCCTATAAACTCGGCATCATTCTGTTGCTTCATCCCGAGCGGTTACAGAAGTCTGAACATCTTGCAATAGACTGTGCCGGCTGCGAATGTTTTTCTGCTACTGGCCGGAAATTTCCTGGCTCGTTTTACTTCGATTGGAGCGCCGGTTCGCTCAACTTCGGTCTCCGTTTGGTCGATAGCGTCCATCCACGCTTCGGGTCCGCTTCTGGATTCCTTGAGTAGTATTGGTCTTTGGATTTTGGAAATTTGGAATTTTTTTAAAATTTAGTCCTTGGTTTCCGAACAATTTGGAGGGTGGTTTCTACAAAAGGAATCACCCTTTTCTTTTTTTACTCAAATCTAATATTTAAAGTCTATCGAGGAAAATCTATCAAGGTTCAACTTCCATAATTACTTTGAAATGGAAGAATGCAAAAAGGTTCAATTTCCTGCGATCGCAGCGATTTGAACCTTTTTTATTTCGAATAGATTTCTCTAAAAAGAAGAATTGCATTTATTTTGCCATTTAGATAAGATAACTATTAGAAGTGTTAGTAAATAATGGATTGGGAAAGCGAGGAAATTGACTTCTCGGGACCATCCGCAGCCGAGCGGGCATGGTGTCCTCCGACTGAAGTCGGAGGACGAGCGAAGCGAGGACATGAGCGAGCGAGCACGCTGGGTGAGCGAGGCGTGTCTCCGAAAGTCAGATTTCCGAGCTTATTTACTGATTATGAGAATTGGTATTGATGCCCGGTTTTTCGGGGTAAAACAAAAAGGACTTGGCCGCTATTCCCAGGAATTAATTGAAAATTTAGAGAAAATCGTCAGTCCTGACGACTTTGAATTTTTGATTTTTTTAAGAAAAGAGAATTTTCATCAGTACCAGCCCAAAAACCCCTCTTTTAAAAAAGTTTTAGCCGATTACCGATGGTACACTTTAGCTGAGCAGATTTTTATGCCTTCAAAAATCCGGCAAGAGAAAATAGACCTGATGCATTTCCTTCATTTCAATGTTCCTTTTTTTTACCAAGGCGAGTTCGTAGTTACTATTCACGATTTGGTCTTAAAAGAATTTCCTACCCAAAGAGCTACTACTCTGCATCCCTTAATTTATAAATTAAAAGAACAGGGCTATAAAATAGTCATTAAAAATGCCCTCAAAAATTCAGAAAAAATAATTGTTCCATCCCAAGCCACCAAAAATGAGATACTTAAATATTTTAAGACAGAGCCGGAAAAAATTAGGGTGGTTTATGAAGGAACATCTCAGATGGAAATTCCAAATCACAAATCACAAATCACAAATAAATTCCAAATTCCAAATTCTAAATATCAAAATAAAATATTAAAGAAATATAGAATTAACAGGCCGTATTTGCTTTATGTGGGGAGCGCTTATCCTCATAAGAATTTGGAGAATTTAATTTTGGCTTTTGATTTACTACGAAAAGAAAACTTTGGTTACCAGTTAGTATTAGTAGGAGAATTAGATTACTTCTATAAAAGATTAATGTCAAGTATCAAGTATCAAGTATTAAGTATTAAGTATCATTCAGACATTATTTTCACTGATTTTATTCCTGATTCAGATCTATCTCAACTTTACCAAAATGCTTCCATGTCTGTTTTTCCTTCTTTTTCTGAAGGATTTGGCTTGCCTCCAACCGAGGCGATGTCTTTTGGAGTTCCAGTAGTTGTTTCTGATATCCCAGTTTTTCGAGAGATTTTAGGAGAGGCGGTTTTATTTTTTAATCCCAAAAACCAAAAAGATATTGCTTCCAAAATAAAAAAGGTTTTAGAAGATGAAAAAATTAAAAATAATTTAATTGAGAAAGGTTTCTCTCAAATCCAGAAATACAGCTGGCAAAAAATGTCCCAAGAAATCCTCAAAATATATAAAGAAATTCTTTCTTAAATGCTTAAAAAAGACAATTTAAAGTAAGATCAAAAAATAATTATAATTTAGACCGAACATTTTTAAGAGACGATCGTCCATTGAGAATGTTCAGTTAAATTTTTTTAGATTATTAAGTTTTCTCAGATTTTATATTAGTAAAAGTAAAAAGCCTCGCTTAGGAGACTTTTTGTATTTTTTCCGAGTAATGTTTTAAAAGATTATTTACAGCATCCTTTAGTAGTTTAATATATTCATCGCTTCTGGATCGTAAATGATTTTCTTTTCTCTTGAGAATGTCAATACGACACCCAACCAATCGTTCTAAAAGAATAACCGTAAATAATCCTTCGTAGTTCTTGTAGGGAATACTCTTTTTATAATCAAGTGGGGCTCTTTTGTAGAATTCCTTCTGATATTTTTTGATATAACTATAAACTTTTTTATAGTTTATTTCTAACAAGAACTCTTTTTCAAAATGTAAAAGCTGCCACCACAAGGGCCAGACTGCGTCATAAAGAGATGGACGCCACTTCAAGTGTCCCCCAAAATCAAAGAGATATATCTTGTCGTTTTTGATAATCATATGGTGTTGTCCGTAGACTCCATAGGTTGGCCAAATCTTTTTTAAATTGGGGTGCTGTTTTTCCCATTGCTGGACATTGAAAATTAATTCCTTTTGTGTTTCTAAAGAGAGAATTTCTGTTTTGTATTCTTTTCTGGCTTTATCACACCATCCTTTTATTTTAATATTGAACCAATCCTTGAGAGTTGGAAATTTATTTTTTCTTTTAACCATTCCGGGCTCTAAAATGATTAAATTCTTTAAATCTTTTTGAGCATCTCTTAATAGCCGATTAAGCTTCCAGAAAGCATCAACGATGAGAGAAAAATACGGCAGAAAAAGAGTATTCATATGCTTTTTTTCAATATCCTCGTTTGGTTTTATGCCTCCAAGATACTCCATTATAATATAATTCTCCGAGTAGTCATAAAATTTCGGGATAGAAAGAAATCTATAATTTCCAGTTTGCAGATATTTAGATAAAATCTTATAAATTTCCACCTCACTTCCTATATTATCGGTTTTAAGAACTAAGAATTTACTCTTTTGGTCCTTACATAAAATCACGTGATCACCATACAAAATCTTAATTGGTTTAAGATTTTTATCTCGACATATATCTAATACTTTTTCTGAAATGTTTATCATAAATCCTCCTTTTTAGTATAGCAGGGAATTCTTTCTTTTCCAACAAAAGAGAGGGAATTTATTTTCCCTCTCTTATTTTAATCTTTAGCCGTTCAATTAGCGGAAAGTAATAACTGATGATTTCTATTGGCGTTCCAATGAGAATCTGCTTTATTTTGCCTTTTAGATTGGTAGTCAGAGGATAACTAATAATTTGGAAGGAAAAGCCATCAAGGACTCTTTTAGCCAAAAACCGGATTTTAAATTTTCTGATTTTATCACAGAAAATAGTGACCAATTCCGGAGTCAATTGTTTTTCCTCTATTATCCCTTTGGAATAAACCAGATTCTCTTTAGTTGTTCTTGCCTTTGTTTCTGAAAGAATTGGAACTTTGACTCCGATTTGTTTAAGGTAGCCAGACATCATTTCTGCTTCGCCCTGCCAGCCAGTAGTTATTACCACTAAATCATTAGAAGATTTATTGATATATTCCGCTACTTTCTGGAGATACCTTTTCATTCTTTCATGAATCACGCTGCCGTAACCTAAGACCACTATTAATTCTTTCAATTCTGACCTCCCTTTCTTTTATTTTCTAAAAATTCATTTCTTTCTTAATTTATTTAGTTTTAAAAGTTCAGTTTTTGGAGAATAAATTATTTTATAATATTAAAATTAAAAAGTCAATTTTTGATTTAGTATTTAATAGACAATTAATGATTGAAGAAATATAATAATATAATGGCAAAGGTTTCAAGGCGAAATATTTTTGGGCAACTTTTTGATATCAAGCCGGTTAATAGAAACGGTCAACTGGACTGGGAGAGAATTTTAAAAGTCAAGCCGGTTTTGGATTTAAGAATAGAAAGAGAGAGATTTTTAGAAAGGCAGGAAGAACCAAAAATAATTCTGACTGAAGAAAAACCGCCTTATCTAATAGATTCTTGGCAGATATTGGCTGAGATGACTGAATGGGAAAAAGAAGATTTAGAATTAGAATCTAAACTCCGAATTCCCGAAATAAGTCCAATTAAAATTGAGCTAGAGATAAAAGAAAGAAAAAGAAGGTATCCTGTTTTAAGATTTTTGATTACCTCAATCTTTTTAGGGATTTTAATTAGTGGCTTAGTTATTGGCTTTGGACTTAGCAGCAACTACCTAAAACAAAATTATAAATTTTTAGCCGGGGGGATGTCTTTTTTAGTTAAAAATCCCTCTTTTTTTATTTCTAACTTTAATGAAATTTTAAAAAATTACCCTCTTTTATTAGAAATAATAGGCAAAGATAATCCCCAAAAATATCTTCTTCTTTTTCAAAATCCCAGTGAACTAAGACCGACTGGTGGATTTATTGGGAGTTATGGAATTTTAGATATAGATAAAGGAAAAATCAAAAATATTTTTATAGATGATGTTTTTAATCCTGATTGGCAGCTTTCGGTTAATGTAATTCCTCCTAAACCCCTTCAAAGAATTTCTGGGGGTTGGTCAATGCATGATGCTAATTGGTTTTTTGATTTTCCCACTTCAGCTAAGAAAATTGTCTGGTTTTATGAGAAAAGCGGAGGAGCAACTCCTGATGGCATAATTGCTATAACTCCCAGGGTAATAGAAAAATTATTAGTACTTACTGGTTCCATTGAGATGCCAGAATACGATTTAGTTATAACTGCCGATAATTTTATAGAGAAAGTTCAGCATGAAGTGGAAACAGGTTATAATAAAACTCTCAATCAACCAAAAAAGATTTTAGTTGATATCGGTTCTGAATTATTAGACAGGGTTTTTAATAATCCTGATTTAGACTGGGGAGATATTTTATCAATGATATCAGTTAGCTTGAATCAAAAAGATATTTTAATTTATTCATTTGATGAGAAAATTCAAAAAGCAATTTTAGAAAAAAATTGGGGAGGAGGCATCTATTATCCAATATCTAACATTCAATATCCAATAATTAATGATTATTTGGCAGTGGTTCATAGTAATATCAATGGTTATAAAACCGATAGGGTAATTGAGGAAAAAATATCCCATAAAGTAGAAATTCAGACAGATGGTTCTATTATTGATACAGTAAAAATTTGGCGTCATCATCAAGGAGGAAACTTATCCTATCCTTGGTACAATCAAGTCAATAGTGATTATTTAAGGGTTTACCTGCCATTAGGTTCAGAATTAATTAATGCCTCCGGCTACACTAAAACTGATTGGGATTATCAAGGGTTAAAATTAAGTGAGGATTTTTACCAAGAAAATGATTTCCAAAAAGATTCTTTAGTGAAGAAAGTAGAAAATTCAATAATGATTGATAGAAAAACCGGAACCCAAATTTTTGAGGAATCAGGAAAAACTGTCTTTGGCAATTGGGTTTATCTTAGCCCTCAAGAAGAGGTAGAAATTATTTATAGATATAGATTGCCATTCAAGATTGATTTGAAGAATATGCCCCAAAATTATAATTTATATATTCAGAAACAACCGGGAACTTATTCTCAATTTAAATCAGCAATAAAAATCCCTTGGAATTGGCAGATTATTGAAAATTATCCTGAAACTATTAATGGCATTTTGGATACTGATAAAGTTTTGGGAGTAATAATGGAACAAAAATAGTAATGAATTTTCGATATTTTCTTAATCACAAAAGTAAAACTATAACTTCAGCCGCTCTTATTTTGGCATCGGCGGCTATTATAAGTCGTTTATTAGGGCTATTCAGGGATCGACTTTTAGCTGGTCGGTTTGGAGCAGGAGATGAATTAGATATCTACTTTGCCGCTTTTAGAATTCCTGATTTTATTTATAGTATTTTAATTGTGGGAGCAATTTCAGCTGCTTTTATTCCAGTTTTTACTGAATTTTGGCATAAAGATAAAAAAGAGGCCTGGAAATTAACTAACGGAGTTTTAAATATTTTTATTTCAATTCTTATTTTGGTTTCTTTAATTTTAATTGTTTTTTGCCCTCAATTAATTAATTTAGTGGCTCCTGGTTTTCAGGGAGAGAAAAAAGATTTGACGATCCTTCTTACCCGGATTATGTTTTTAAGTCCGATTTTATTAGGGATAAGCAATATTTTTTCTGGAGTTCTTCAATCTTTTAGAAGATTTTTTATTTATTCTCTGACTCCGATTATGTATAATTTAGGGATTATCTCGGGGATTATAATTTTTGTTCCCATTTGGGGAGTGAAAGGATTGGCTTTTGCTGTAATTTTAGGAGCCTTTCTCCATTTGGCAATTCAAATCCCTTTTACTTTTTTTTGCGGATTTAGATACCGGCCAATGTTTAATATTTTCCATCCTGGCATTAAAAAAATTATCAAGCTAATAATTCCCCGAACCATAGGTCTTGGTGCCAATCAGATTAATTTAATAGTAATTACTGCCATTGCTTCTACTTTAACTGCTGGCTCCATCGCTGTCTTTAATCTATCTAATAATCTTCAATATATTTTAATAGGAGTGGTTGGGATTTCCTTTGCTACCGCTGCTTTTCCAACTTTGGCTAAATCATTTTCTTTAAATCAAAAAGAGAAATTTTTAGAAAAATTCTCTTCTACTTTTTTAGAAATTTTGTTTTTAGCCATTCCTCTTTCTTTTCTTTTCTTTATTTTAAGAGCCCAGATTGTTAGAATAATTTTGGGCACTGGTCAATTTGGTTGGCAAGATACTCGACTTACAGCTGCCGCTTTGGGGCTTTTTTCTTTGGGAATTTTTGCTCAATGCTTGATTCCCTTGATTTCTCGGACCTTTTATGCTTTTCAAAACACAAAAACACCGGTCAAGATAAGTTTAGTCAGTATTGCTATTAATATTATTCTTTCTTTTATTTTAGTTTGGGCCTTAAGTTTTCCTAATAATTTTTATTTTTTTATTACCAATAATCTAAAGCTTTTAGGAATAGAGGATATTAGAATGGTGGGACTGCCTTTGGCTTTTTCTCTTGCCGGAATTTTCAATTTACTTTTTCTTTTTACTGCTCTTTACAAAAAAATAGGCGATTTTGGACTAAAAAAGATTTTAAAATCTTTTTTCAGAATTTTAACTGCCACTCTATTGATGGCAATAGTTGTTTATTTTATTCTTAGAATTATTGCTCCTTTCGTAAATATGCAGACCTTTTTAGGGGTCTTTACTCAAGCCCTTGGAGCGGGATTAGTCGGAATCTTTTTCTATTGTCTCTTGGCTAAAATATTTAGATTCCCTGAACTTGACATAATTATAAATTCTGTTAGAAGAAAGTTATGACCCAGAATCAGATTAGAAACTTCGCTATCATCTCTCATATAGACCATGGAAAATCGACCTTAGCGGATCGATTTTTAGAATTAACTCAGACTATAGAAAAAAGAAAAATGCGAGAGCAATATCTGGATATGATGGACCTGGAAAGAGAGAAGGGAATAACGATAAAACTCCAACCGGTAAAAATGGAGTTTTATCGAAATCAAAAATCAAAAATCAAAAATCAAAAAGAAAATGAAAAAAATAAAAAATTTTATATTTTGAACTTAATTGATACACCAGGCCATGTTGATTTTTCTTATGAAGTTTCGCGTTCTTTGGCGGCGGTCGAGGGAGTGATTTTATTGGTAGATGCCACCAAGGGAATTCAGGCTCAGACTTTAGCTAATTTAAATTCAGCCAAAGAGCAGAATCTTTCCATCATTCCGGTTATAAATAAGATAGATTTAACCAATGCTCAAATAGAGGAAACAAAGAAAGAAATGGCTAATCTTCTTGACTTTAAGCCGGAAGAAATTTTACTAATTTCTGCTAAAAAGAATCTAAACATAGAACAGGTTTTAGAAAAAGTTATAGAAAAAATTCCTCCTCCAAAAGGAGAAATAAAGAAACCTTTCCGAGCTTTAATTTTTGATTCTCAATATGACCCTTTTAAGGGAGTAATTACTTATGTAAGAGTAGTAGATGGCAGTATTAAAAAAGGAGAAGAAATTTATTTGATGATTTCTCAAGAAAAAGGGGAAGTTTTAGAGATTGGTTATTTTAAGCCAGATTTTACTCCTGTTTCCGAATTACAAGCCGGCGAAATTGGCTATATTGCTACTGGAGTTAAAAATATTGAAAAATGCCGAGTGGGAGATACGATTATAAACGCAAAACGCAAAATGCAAAAGGCAAAAGTTATGGATGTCGAACCTTTACCGGGTTATCAGGAACCAAAACCAGTGGTTTTTGCTAGTTTCTATCTTAATAAAGATAGCGACTTCGATTTTTTAAAAGAGGCCTTAATAAAAATCAAACTTAACGATGCTTCGTTAAGTTTTGAACCAGAGAGATTAGAAGGGCTGGGAAGAGGTTTTCGCTGCGGATTTTTAGGAACCCTTCATTTAGAGATTATTGAGGAGAGATTAAAAAGAGAATACGGACTAAGTTTAGTTATTACTTCTCCCTCTATTCCTTATAAAATAGTCCGAAAAGGAGAAGAAAAGGAGGAGGAGGTTTTTTCTCCTGCTAAGCTACCTCCTTCTTTTCAGCTCAAAGAAATTAAAGAACCCTGGATAGGATTGGAAATAATTACTCCTTTTCAATATTTAAGCCAAATTATGAATTTCTTAAAAAGTATTCGAGGCAAATATAAGAATACTCAGTATTTAGGGGTAAAAAATATAATAAATTTTGAAATACCTCTTTCGGAAATTATTGGTGGCTTTTATAATCGCCTAAAAAGTATTACTTCAGGATATGCTTCTTTTAGTTATAAAGTTTTAGATTGGAGACCAGCTGACTTAGTAAAAATTAATATTTTGGTAGCCGGAAAAAAAGTTGAGGCATTTTCCCGAATTGTTCCCAAGGACAGCACTTATTCTGTTGCCAAATCAATGCTGAAACGGCTAAAAGAAATTTTACCTCCTCAACTTTTTTCGGTCTCCTTACAAGCCGAGATAGAAGGAAGAATTATTGCCAGAGAAAATATCAAAGCCCTAAGAAAAGATGTGACTGCTTCTCTCTATGGAGGAGATTATACCAGGAAAAGAAAACTTTTAGAGAAACAAAAAAAAGGGAAAAAGAAGTTAAAAACTCATGGCGGAGTAAATATTCCCCCTGAGGTCTTTATTTCCTTTATTAAAAATTAGATTTATGTTAGGATAGCAGGGCTTTATTACCAAATTAAAGGGGCAAAAAGGAAAGCAATCATTCCTATTATTACCAAGCTTGCCAGTATTATCCAAATTATTCTTATCTGTTTTTTCTTCATTATAAAATAATACAATGAAAATTAGAAAAAGACAAAGTTTATTGGCAAAAATGCTCTCTTCAAGGATTTTTATATTATTTTTGCTGATAATTTTAATCTTTTTTGGGGTAATAGTAATAAGAAAAAACCGAGAAGCCAGTCATCTTGATGAGAAGATTAGTCAATTAAAAGAAGAAATATTATCTTTGGAAGACAAAAGTAAAGAATTAGCTAATCTCATCGAATATTTTAATATTCCTAGTCATTTAGAAAAAGAAGCCAAGAGCCGCCTAAATCTTAAAAAGGAAGGAGAAAAAGTAGTGATAATAAAAGAGGAGGGTGAAGCCGGTGACCAAGGAAAGGAAAGCCAAGAAGAAGAAACTGAAAAAAGCGAACAAAAGACATCAAAAATTTCCGATTTATTTAAATGGCTAAAGTCTCTCTTTGGAAAATAAATAGGCGAGAGTAGTTTAGTGGTAAAACGGTTCCTTCCCAAGGAACGGTCGGGGGTTCGATTCCCCTCTCTCGCTCCAATTTTTTAACCATGAAAAACTATCTTCAAACAATTGAAAAAATGAAAGAAGCTGTTAAAAAAGGAAATGGTTTTGATTGGGTTATTGTAGTTTCTTCAAACAAAGAACAGGCAAAATTTTGGCAGAATCGTCTTCAATACTTAAAAGGACAGGTTATTGGGAAGAATACCAAGATATTTTGCCAAGAAGAGGATTGGCAAGATGGTGCCGGTCAACTTTTAGGCACTCTTTATGCTTTTAAGAAAGCCAGTCAGAAAATAGATTTGCTGAAAGAATTGGGAAGAGGTAAAAAAATTGCTATTTACCATACTGCTGGTCAAGGAAAAAGAATTGCTCCTTTATCTTTCTCTGAAAAAGGAAATAAACCGGCTATTAAATTACCAAAATTAGTTAAGCTCAATAAAAAGAAAGTACCAGCCACTATTTTAGAAACTGCTATTTATTCTACCCAAATTTTTGCTTCGACCAGAGAAGGTCGTCTCTGTGTCTTTTGGGGAGACCAAATTTTTATTCCTTCAAAAGAAATAAATTTTGGAGAAGATTCTCCAGTAGAAATTTTTAGTATTTGGCAAAAATCTCCGACTACCAAAAAAGAGTGGCAGAAAAATTGGCAATCTTACGGTGTATTAATTCCCGCCAAAATTAGAGGAGTTCTCCAAAGAGAAAAAATTCCTTGGCAGGAGTTTTTAAAGTTTAAAACAAACTTGGTAGGAAAGAGCGTGGGTTCTTTTTCCATATCTTCTGTCTTATTTAAAGAGCTTTTAGAAGAATTTAAAATTGAATTGAATAAAAAAGTTGGTAGATTAGAAACCGATTTTCATCTTTGGATGCCTTTAACTTCTTCAAAAAAAGATTATTTAAAAAGAGGAGGGGGCAGTGCTCATTTTACAAGGATTGAAAGGTTAAAAAGATTTTTAGAGAGAGAAAACCCGAATTCAATTTTAATTAAAGAAACAGATTTGGGAGAAAAGACCTTTTGGTGGGATTTTGGCCAATTATCTTTATATCAAAAGAATTTAATAAAAACTTTAAGTCAAAATTTAGAAGGAAAAATTTTAAGAAAATTCTTTGAATTAGACAGATTTTTTATAAAAACAAAAAGCCAGAAAAATACCGAAATTAAAAATTCCATTGTCATTGACTCTCAAGTTAAAGGAAAGATTGAGAATAGTTTAGTTTTTGGAGTAAAGTCAGAGAATCTGAGGATAAAAAACGCTTTGGTTATAAATAGTCGGACCCAAGATTTTTTTGGTCAAGACGCACTTTTGTATAATTTATTAGAATCCGAAAGAGTTGTTTTAGAAAAAGAAGAGGTTTTAACCGAAATTCCTCTTAACTCTTCATTAAAAGAAAAGAGTGTGAGAATAAAAACCAAATTAAACCGAGACGGAAAAAAAGATTGGCAAAAAAGAATTTTCAAAAATCCTTATTCTTATCAGGAATTAGAGAAATTGATATAGGATATATCTATGGAGGTTGAATCTCATCTTTGCCGATGTAGCTTAGTGGCAAAGCAGTGGTTTCGTAAACCACCGACGGCAGTTCAATTCTGCCCATCGGCTCTTGACAACCATAAACTTATTATGGTATAATATAAGTAGAAAATGATTAGTTCTTTGGAAAACAAAAATGGGAAGTTAAACCGTTAACCTAAAAGAGGAGGGAAATAAAATGGACATACATTTTATTTTAAGCTGTTATTCGGTGGGTTATATTATTACCTTACTATACCTATATATGGCTCCACAGAGTTGGAAATCATGGGAGGATGGCAAAAAAAAGGAAAAAGGTCTAGATCTACTTGTGCGCCGTGCCTTTTTTTCTCTTATTTGGCCGATTATATGGTTTATAGGAGTCTGTAGGGTAATCTATTTACTCTCTGTGTATACGGGCATTAGTGAGGCGTTTTTTGAACCAATTGAGAGGATGATAGTAAATTGGCTGTGGGGATCTAATCGTGATAAATAGTAATCCCACCTCCAAAAATCTAAAAACCTGTCTTTTAAAAGACAGGTTTTTTCTATCCCAACAAATCTTCTGAATGTTTAGAAGTTCAACTTCCAAACATTGACATTAATATTAAGGAAGTTGAACCTCCATAATTTGACAAAAATAGGAAGGTGTGATAGCATATAATTGTAGTTCTTTGAAACCAAAATGTGAAGAAAGTGGAAATCTTTCAAGAAAGGAGGTGAGATTATGTAATAGAAAGAATTAAAATGTTCCCGTAGGTTGTTTTAAATTGTTTCTATTTAAACAGTCAGAGGAAATTTCCTCTGATATAGAAAGGAGAAAACAGTGAAACAGGTCAGGATGTTATTTGTGATTATTTTGGTGGGCGTTCTTGGGTTTAGTTCCTTCGCATGGGCGGGTAACCCGGCGGATCTGACATTTTTGTACCGTTTTCGGACAGGAGAATTTTTTAAGGCAGCCTATGATGGCGGTCCAAGATGGTTTTCTGCCAGTATCCCTGCTCCAGGTAATACAGTTGTCGAGTTAGACTTAGATGATTTTCTGAAAACTGGAAGCCAAAAAACAGGTTTTTTCTTTTGCTTTTGGCAAAACGAGAAGAACACGGAGAGTCTTCTCCAAGCAAGAATTATGAGACAGATATCCGCTAATCTGGACATAATTTTTAACATTGAGATAAGTAAAAATAAGATTAGCGGGGATGTGGGAATTGATTTTCGCTATAAGCGTCTTGGACTCGGAGTTATTACGCCATTGGATGTTGATAATGGCGGAATTGCCAAGTTTGGTCCGCGATTAAATCTAAATCCTATCTCTCTGTATTTCACCACTACTTCAAAGGGTAAAGGTGGAAAGTTCATCTCCGGCATAAGATATAGTGGAAAAGTTGTGATAGATATAGCTTACGCCTCTCAGAAAAGCAACGAAACTTGGTTTTTTAGAGCTTCAAAAGGGATTAAATCTTCTTTTGGAACTCTAATCCCCGAAATCAGAACCAAATTTACCCCCGAAGAGAACTTCTATGGGATAGGACTGGGTTTTATCCCAAAGTAGTTTATCCTAAACTAGCCCCATCACAAACCCTCTTAAGCCAAAAGCTTTGGAGGGTTTTTTATTTATTAAAATTTATTTAATCTTGCTTTTATTTAAAGAAAACCATTAATATTAATTAGTAGTGATAGACGAAATCAAGCAAAATTTAAAAGAATTAAATGAAATTACCCGTCATCGAATGTTTAGAAGTTCAACTTCTAAACATTGGCATTAAGGAAGTTGAACTTCGCAAGATTTTATTTTACTTTTGGAAAATTTTATGTTAAATTAAGTTAAACATACCCAGATTATGAAAAGTCAAAAAGAAATTAAGAAAATTGTCAGGCGAATTGCCAGAAATTACAAACCAGAGAAAATTTATCTCTTTGGTTCTTTTGCTTGGGGAAAGCCAAATAGAGATTCTGATATTGATTTGTTGATTATAAAGAAAACTAAACAAGACTTTTTTCAAAGAAACTTCGCTGTAAGAAAGATTATTGATGGAGTGTTGCCAGTTGATATTTTAGTCCGAACGCCGGAAGAAGTAAAAAAAAGATTAATTTTAGGAGATTTCTTTTATCGAGATATTGTTAGAAAAGGCAAACCTCTTTATGAAAAATCAAAGAAATAACCAAAAAAGTTTGAGAAAATTAACCAAGGAATGGTTTTTGAAAGCCCAAGACGATGAGTTATCGGATAGAGACATTCTAACAGACAGAGAAGGTGCTGCCAGTACTGTTTGTTTTTTGAGCCAGCAAATAGCGGAAAAATCTCTAAAAGGTTATCTAGTATTTAAAGAAAGGAGGTTTCCCAAAATTCATGACTTAGACAAGTTGGTTAGATTGTGTAAAATTATAGATTCTGAGTTTGGGAAAATTAAAAACGACGCTAAACACCTTACAGATTTTTATATCGCTACTCGTTATCCCGGCGATTACCCTCAATTTAATTTTAAGGATACTGAAAAAGCTTTTAAAAAAGCGCTGAAAATTAAAAACTTTGTTTTAGATAAGGTAAAAATTTAAGATGAACTCCCACATCACAAGAGAAAAAATTAAAAATTTAGAAAGTAAGCTCCATCATTTAATGGACTGTCTTTGACTTAGGAAAAAAGAAAGAAAAGATTGAAGAATTGGAAAAAGAAAGCCAAAAGCCAAATTTTTGGGAAAATAAAGAAAAAGCCACTGAGATTTCTCAACAATTAGCTGAATTAAAAGAAGAAGTAGATAAATTTAAAAAAATCAAGTTGGAGTTGAAAGAATTGTTGGAGATGTTAGAATTGAGTGAAGATAGAGAGTTTCAAAAAGAAATTGAGGCAAAACTTCGGGTTTTAGAAAGAAAAATCAAAGACAAAGAATTTAAAGTTTTTCTTTCAGGAAAATACGACAGAGGTAATGCCATTCTTTCTATTTATTCAGGAGCTGGAGGGACAGATGCTCAAGATTGGGTTACTCTTCTTTTAAGGATGTATCAGAGATATTGCCAGAGAAAAAGATTTAAGACAAAAATTTTAGACCAATCTTTTGGCGAAGGAGGAGGACCAGAAGGAAGAATTGGAACCAAATCTGTCACTTTAGAAATTAAAGGACCTTATGTTTTTGGTTTTTTGAAAAATGAAACCGGTGTTCATCGATTAGTTAGAATTTCTCCTTTTTCGGCTCAATCTCTCCGTCACACTTCTTTTGCTTTAGTGGAAGTTCTGCCAGATTTAAGCAGAAAAAAAGAGATAGAAAAAGAATTAAAAATTGAGCCAAAAGATTTAAGAATAGATACTTTCCGGGCTTCAGGTCCGGGAGGTCAATATGTCAACAAAAGAGAATCAGCGGTTCGGGTTACCCATCTTTCCACTAACATTAGTGTTTCCTGCCAATCGGAGCGGCTTCAAGGAGAGAATAAAGAAAAGGCAATGAAAATTCTTTTGGCTAAACTTTTTGCTAAAAAATTAAAAGAAGAAAAAGATAAAATAGCCGAAATTCGAGGAGAAATTCCTTCGGCCGAGTGGGGAAATCAAATTAGGTCTTATGTCCTCCATCCTTATAAATTAGTAAAAGATTTACGAACCAGTGTTGAGACATCCGATGTGGGAAGTGTTTTAGACGGGAATTTAGAAAAATTTATCGAGGCCGAATTAAGACCCTTAAAGCCTGAAACTTAAAACTTAAAACTTGAAACATTTTATTTTTTAAATATTATTATTTTATGTTTTAGGTTTCGTGTTTCATGTTTCATGATTCAGTTTGATAATATTTCAAAAATTTATCCCCGAAATTCTATAGCCCTAAAGAATGTCTCTTTGCGGATTAAACCCAAAGAGTTCATTTCAGTGGTGGGCCGTTCAGGGGCTGGCAAATCAACCTTACTTAAGTTACTTCTAGCCGAAGAAAAGCCGACCGAAGGAAGAGTACTTTTTAAAAACCATGATGTTCATAAATTAAAAGGAAAGGAACTTCTTTTAGTTCGGCGAAAAATTGGGGCGGTTTTTCAAGATTTTAAATTACTTCCAACAAAAACTGTCTATGAAAATATTGCTTTAGCTTTTGAGGTAAAGGGAAGGACTAATCAGGAAATTAAAGAAGATGTTCCTCAAGTTTTAGAGTTGGTTAACCTAAGAGATAAAGCCGATAATTTTCCAGCTGAACTATCTGGTGGAGAAAAACAAAAAGTGACTTTAGCCCGAGCAATCGCCCAGCAACCAGAGATAATTGTAGCCGATGAGCCAACTGGCAATTTAGATTTCATTAATACTTGGGATATTGTTAATCTCTTGGTAAAAATAAATCAAATAGGACATGCTGTACTTTTGGCTACTCATGATCGAGAAATAGTTAATGCTCTCAATAAAAGAGTAATAACTTTAGAAAAAGGCCAGATAATAAAAGACGAAAAGAATGGAAAATATACATTGTAAAATTCTAAATCAATATCATGTTTACTACTAATTTTGTCAGAGTTATAAAATGGGGTTGGGTCGCTTTTTGGCGAAATTCCTGGGTTTCTTTTGCTACTCTAATTATAGTGGTGATTACTCTTTTTACCCTCACCGGGCTTTTAATTTTAAAACAGGTAGAAAATAAAGTAGTAGCAAATCTTCGAGAAAAAGTAGATATTAGTGTTTATTTTGAGCAAAATACGCCCGAAGAAGAGATTTTAAAAGTTCAGAGTGATTTGGGGGAATTAGACGGAGTTAAAAATATTGAATATATTTCTAAAGAAACGGCCTTAGAAGACTTTAAAAAAAGGCACCAGGACAATCCCATTCTCTTGGAATCCTTGGAAGAAATAGAAGAGAATCCGCTTCAGGCAAGTTTAAATATTAAAGCCACCCTGGCTTCTCAATACGAAGCCATTGCTAAGTTTTTAGAAAGAGAGGAATATAAGCCATTAGTCGCTAAAATAAATTATTGGCAAAATCAAGAGATTATTAATAAACTTTTTTCAATTACCGAAGGCATCAATAGGGCCGGTATAATTTTTAGCGTAGTTTTATTAGCAATAACACTTTTAGTTACCTTAAATACTGTCCGGCTGGCTATTTATAGCCAAAGAGAAGAAATCGAAATTATGCGGCTAGTAGGAGCAAGTAATTGGTATATTTCTGGTCCCTTTTTGATGCAAGGAATACTTATAGGAATATTTTCAGCCCTGATAACGATAGGAATTTCTTGGGGAATTTTAAGTTATTTTTCTCCGGGGCTTTCCGGCTTTTTCCCGGGGATTAACGTCTTTGCTTATTTTCAATCAAACATTTTTAGTATTTTCCTTTTAGAATTAGGCGTTGGAATAATCTTAGGAGTACTCAGTAGTTTCATCGCCATTCGAAGATATTTAAAAATTTAATTAATCTTAATCAACGAGACCCGGTCTCGTTGATGATTTAATGCCGGGTCGTCTAATGGTAGGACGATAGACTCTGGATCTGTTAATCTTGGTTCGAATCCAAGCCCGGCAGCCACCTTGCACGAATAGAGGCGATAGCCTCTATTTTTGTTTTATTCATTGGCATTTTGCTTGGTTCTAACCTTAGATATTCGTTTTCTAAGGCAGGATAGCCATTTCCTATACGAACAAACCACTCATTTGCTTCAATAAAGAGCCTTTTGTCTTTAATTATCGGCGTTTTACCCAATGTCATTAGTATTTCCTTTTTTAGTTCTAACCCACCCATTAAGAACGCCTTGCGGGCGTATGTAGCAAAGTTAAAGGTTCGTTCATTTAGATCTAAGCATCGCTCAGCTCTGGCTTCAGTTTCTCTTAATTTTCCCTTAAGTTGATTGATTTTACTTATAAGTAATTTCTTCTCTTTGAGGAATTGTTCGTCATCAATTAGCAAACGGTATCTCATTTTTGTAAGTTCGTCTAATTCTTTTTGGGTTTCAACTAATGTCTTATGTTGCATTTCATAAACATTAGTTCTGTCTTCAATCTCGGTATCATTTTTTTTGTTTAAACCCTCTAAAGCCCAGTGTAAAAATTCTGGCAAAATTGTATATTTCTCTATTTCTTTTTCAATTTGTAATTCTAAGTCATTATTCTTGATAACTTTTCTTTGGGAGCAGTTAACGCTTTTCTTTCGCCGTGTGCAATGATAATAGGTGTATTCTTTTATCTCTCCCGTGCTTTTAATAAATTTCTTTTTGGTTTCTGCTGTGTAGAGGCAACCACATTCTCCGCAACGAATAACTCCTGTAAAGGCAAATTCGTGCTTTTGTGGTCTTGGTCTTCCTTTTCTGCCAAGAAGCATTTGCACTCGGTCATATTCTTCAAGAGTAATCATTGGTTCGTGCTTGCCTTCATATTGCGTGCCATAGTATTCAATAATACCCGCATAGAAAATACTCCTAAAAATCTTATAGATACTACTTCTGGAAAGAGGATTACCACCATAACCTTTTTTCTTAAATGTTCTTGTTCTAAATCCCCATTCGTTATTAGCAATATCTAAGATCTTTGGTGGGGTGTAGTTGCCTGTCAGTATTAAGTCCCACATTTTGCGTATAAGATTAAATCGCTCAGGATCTTTTATGATTGTTTTCTCGGCTTTGTCGTTTAGATAACCAAGTGGAGCAAGATTAGGTTTCCATCCTTTTTGGAGTTTGCTTTCTGTTCCTCTTTTTACATTTTTTCTCAAATCCAGAATATACTGATTTGCCATTCCGCTTTCTACATTAAATAACAACACATTATCGTCGGGAAGATATTGCCTATCTATAGTTTGAATTGATTTAAGTGTTCCTTGTTGCAACAACCAGCTTATCTTACCGCTATCAATGGGATTTCGGGATAGTCGGTTTATTTGCCAGCATAAAATTCCATCAGCTTCGCCATTTTCAATTCGTTGGATTATTTCCTCAAAGAGGGGACGGTTATTCGGTTTTTTAGCTGACTTTGCTTCAGTGTAGATTTTCTTAATATCTAAATTCAAATCACTGGCAAGTTGTTTAATCCGATTGACTTGGTCATCAATAGATTGAACTTGTCGGTCTTCGCTTTCCGATGATTTTCTGGCATAAAGGAAGTATCTAATTTTGGTTGCATCCTGTCTCATAACTCAAAGGGACGGTCTTGTTGCCCAATTCACTTGCTCCGAAGAGTAGCCTCATTGGCAGACCGCCCCTTTAAGGCAACGAGGCATAAAAAACTCTTCGGATTAAGCTGTGATATGGGCAACACCTTTATTATAAGGATTACCTGCATAGCAAGCAAGTTGATAACTTATTTAGATTACAAATCATACTTTTCAAATTTTTCTAAAGCTGATTGTATATCGCTTATAATATTTAGGGTTGGCATATCCTTAAGTATACTTGCAGATTCTTTAATTTTTTTAGAGAGACGCATCCAGCTTTTATTTGACCAATTTTTCTCAATTTTATTTCGTATTTTCCGAGCACCATAATGACTTATAAGCATAGAAAGTCCGAAGTTTATCAGTATTTTATTTAGAGAATGAGCTTTTTTCTTTTGGTCTGGATTTAGGGCTTTTATCATAGCATCAAAAATTTCTTCTGGGGGCCTTTCAAGTTTCAAGGCAAGCTGGCTCACGGGTGTATTTATTATTCCTTCCCAATTTTTCAGTAATGCTCTTTGGCATAACTCTTTATTAAATATCTTTTCAAAAGTTATACCCGTAATCTTTTCACCTAATACTTTTGAGAGAAAAGCATTAAGGCTTTGTTGTTTATTAAATCTTACTTCAAATCGTAGGATTTCTTGTTGTGTTTTACTATCCATCCTTTTTAATAACTCTTTTTCCTGTTTCAATTTGTCTTTATCTAAAGCTCTTGCCTTGGTTGTGGCTATATCTTTTAGTTTATCGTAAAAGATGATATTTACAGACGAAGCGTAGAAATAAAGGCTCTGTCCCTCGTTCCCATAATGTCTTATATTTATATCCTTCCTTTTGCCTAAATCTGCTTTATAAAGCCCAGAAATGGCGTCTTGAGCCGTTAATGGGTAGGGAAGCGGTATGTTCTTCGCAAAATGGGCTTTTACAACGATAGCATGGCGTAAATTCTCCTCTGAAGTTTCTATACCCATTAATACAAGTTGTTGGTTTAAAAATCTTACAGTTTTTCCGAAATCTTCTTCTCCCAACTCTTGTATACTGTTTAGAAATAGCAGTTTTGGTATAGAGAATTCAATATGCAATTTATAAATTGGCTTATTCTCTTCAAATCTTTGGTAAGCCGTCAAGTGTGGCTTATATATACCCTTTTGTTTATCTTGTAGGGTTGGATTTTGTTGATACTTAATAAATCTATGACGTCCATAATGAAAATTAAAAGGTTGTATATCTTCTTTTATAATTAAAGCAGGGGTAAAGAAATTAGGTTCGGTAATCCTGAATGCAGGGTATTTTAGTTTTATAGCTACTGTATCAAGCATAAAATCTTGACTTTTTGCTTTATTTGGAGTATTCATAGTTGCTTTTATTGGTTAATTTGTTGTCTTGTTATTTCTGGGAATACTCCAAGTGAAATTTTTAAGTTTCTTTTCGGCGTTTTTGCAGTTGTTTGTATTCTTCTTCTGTCATTGGTTTATAAATCAATTCAACAAGACGGATGAGTTTTGCTCCCATTTCATACGCTTCCTCTCGGCTAATTTCCTTGCCGAAGCGGTTTTTATAAAGTATTTGAAATTTTCTAATTTGTTCGTCCGATAGCATAATAAAAATTACGCATCTGAATAAATGCGGTTTTTTAACATTTTTTGGTTATTGAATAATGTTTGGGCTGGTAGTTTTATTTCGTCATTCCAGTAATCAAGCATTGCTTGGTTAATACCTTTTTCTTCTCTGAACACAAATCTCACTTTCTTACTGTTAGTTTTATCTAATTCCAATAATTTATAGCCAAGTGTTACTAAAACCGTAGCCAGTCCTAAATCATAAGTTGAGAAATATTGGTTCATAATCATTAAAATTTTAATTTATGTTTCTTATAATCAATGGCGAATTTCACTCTATTAGTAGAGAAACTAAAAAACTCCTCATAAATTGAGGAGTTTTCAGTGATAGTAACTTAAACTAAACTTCGCTACTGATATTTATCGTAGATTTCTGGAGTTTGTTTTTTATATTCTTCTTCTATCCCTAAATCATCATTATTATCTTTATTAGTATCAGCCTTTTCTTTTTTATTTGGTGGCGGTATCAGAGTAATTTTAATTTTGTAAGAGTTCCCGCTTTTTTCTATTGATGAGTGATAAGGGTAGAAAGGGTCATAATCAAGCGAAAAGTAGTTTTGAAGTGCCCTTGCTAACAGTTCTTTTTGTTTCTTATATTTATCTCTTGCTTGAGAGTCTTTAATTGTTAGCTCACCATTGACCTGTGCTAATACTTTCATAAATATCCACACTTCACTTGGATTTGGGCTTTTGCCCCGTCCAACCATTCCCATTTTTTTGTAATCGGCATTGTGCTTAAATTGTTTTACTTGAATAAAAACATTTTCATTATCTTCAAATTTGATAGTAAAATTTTCCCATTTCGTTCCCAGTGGCAATTTATAAGGAAATTTATTTTTATCTTTTTTGTTGGCTTGAGTAATTACTTTTAATCCGTCTTGCCAGCCCACAATTTCCATTTTAGAAGTCGCAGATTCTTTATTTTGTTTTCTTTTTTGAGACCCAATTAAAGCAAGGTAATTATCTAAATCTCTTATCTTTTCTTTCTCTTTCTTTGGTTTTACATCAAAAATGGTAATGAATTTATATATTTCTCCTAAAAAGGCATTCGTTTTTTGAATCGTCTCCTTCAAATTAACACCCTTTCGTTTCATTTCTTCTTCCGCCGAAAAAAGATTAGTAAATGGTTGCCAATCTTTTAATTTGAATTGGGGAATTAAATCTTCATTTATCATTTCTTTTATATTTTCAGTCAACACAGCGTAAAAGTTATTTAATTTCCTATCTCTTATAATCGGTCTTGCAAAGTATATTTCTACAATATCAATAAGTTTAGCGTATAACTCAGCCAACTTCTCGCAGTATGATTTTTTAGGTTCAAAAACTTTTACAGCATAATCAATTACTTTTTGAGGATTGACTTTGCAGTTCGCTATCAGAACCCCCATTTTTATATGCTCTCCTTCTGGATTTTTATTCTTTAAATAATTAAAAAAGATGATATTTTCATTACTTTTACCCAATTTATAATCCTGAATTATTCCTTGTGATTTTAAAAAAGATATAGCCTTTTTCCTCAATGCTGTTTCTTTGGGGTCAACTATACTTTTATCTAAAGGAGCAATTGTAATCTCTACATTACAGGTGTTTTTCTGGATGTGTCTTGATGCAATTTTGTTTAATTCAAGTAATACTATTTCTAATATCTCTTGTTCTGTCCATTCTTCATTTATTACCCCCTTATTTTTAGGTAAATCTTGGAATTTGTCTTGTGCATTCTTTTCTTTATATTTATAGTAGAGGTTATTAAATTTAGGTTGACGAATTGTGAGAGAATAAGCTCTTGGTGGACTAAAAAAGTTATTAAAATCAAAAACAGTTGGCTCTAAATTATCAATAGCTTTCCATCCTTTTAATTTGTATAAGAGTTTTTGCTGTGTTTCTTCACTGGGAAAGCCGTAATCAACATCTTCTCGTTTGATACTGCGAGGTTTAGGTAAGCTCCTAATTGAAAATTCAATCTTCTCTCCTTTTGAAGCAAGGAGCTCCTCTTTCTTTATTTCCTGTAAAATCCACCAAACATCTTGATTAAATTTTTCCTCTGGGGTCATAGTAATTTTCATTATAATTTACCTTATTTTGCCATATTTTAGCTATTTTTTCAATTAAGATGCTTCCAAATTTTGTTAATTTATGCTATTCTTTAATTGTAAAAATTGAATATACAAATTGCCTAAGTCTTAATAGGATATGGCATAGAAAATCCACTGCGACATAGAGACGGGCTTCCGTTTTGCTATCATGTCGCAGTGGTCCTACCGAAAGGTAGTGGGTAGTTCCGTGAGGACTATCGGCGAGCGGGAGTCCTTTTCTGTTTATTTCTCGTTCAATAAATCCACTGCGACAACTATGAAAAATCAAAATAAACTTTGGAAAAATAATAAACTTATTTGTGGTGATAATTTAGAAGAAGTAGCCAAACTTCCTAAAAAGAGTATAGATTTGATCTATATTGACCCACCATTCTTTACCCATAAACAATATGAAGTAGTCTGGGGCGACGAAGCAGAAGTTAGGAGTTATAAAGATAGATGGGAAGGAGGAGTAGAGCATTACATTAGTTGGCTAAAACCACGAGTTCAAGAAATGTATGAACTCTTAAAACCCACTGGTTCTTTTTATATACATTGTGATTGGCACGCTAACGCCCATATAAGAATTATGTTAGATGAGATTTTCGGTGAGGAGAATTTTAGAAATGAGATAATTTGGTGTTATGAAAGGGCTCATCCTGCCTATAAGATGTTTAAGCGGTTACACGACACCATTTTATTCTATTCAAAATCTGATAAGTGGGTTTTCAATATGCCTCGTATGCCTTTTAAAGATGGCTCTTGGCAAAGAAAAAGCTTTAAAAGACCAGATGGGGAGGTATGGGAGCAAAAGCTAAAAGGAAAGGCTTGCCCTGATTGGTGGATAGATATTCCATCTTTTGCAACCCGAATGTCTGCAAAAGAGCGAACCGGCTATCCTACCCAAAAACCAGAGGCACTTTTAGAGAGAATAATAAAAGCATCTTCAAATAAAGGTGAGATAGTTTTGGACGCTTTTTGTGGTTGTGGAACAACCGTAGCTGTAGCTCAACAGTTAGGGAGAAGATGGATAGGGATAGATATATCATCAACAGCAATCAAAATAATACAAAAAAGATTAAAGCAATTTTTGGGAGTAATAGAAGATATCAACTATGTAGTTATTGGTATGCCGACTACCGTAAAAGAAGTGAGGGAGTTAGAACCATTTGAATTTCAAAATTGGGTAGTAATAGATAAGATGAGGGCTAAAGCAAGCAGAAAGAAAGTTGGAGATATGGGATTGGACGGATACCTTACAAAGAATTTATATCACGACGAAGCAGGGATACAGGTAAAACAAAGCGAGAAGGTAGGGCGTAATGTTGTAGATAATTTTGAGACAGCCCTTAAAAGAGCAAAATATAAAAAAGGCTATATTGTTGCCTTTAGTTTTACTAAAGGTGCTTATGAGGAAGTAGCACGGATTAAAAACAAGGAAGGATTAGAAATAAAACTAATTACAGTTAAGGATTTATTAGAAAAGAGAAAGCCAATAATGTAAGAGTCAATTTGACTTGATATTTCTACTTTTTAGGTATAATCTTAAATTAAGAAAAATAAAGATGAAAATGGAAGAAAAAATTAAAACCCAAAAAGGCTTTATCCAAATTCCTTTATTGATAGCAATTATAGTTTCTGTTGTAGTAACTGCAGGAACTGGTTACGGAGCATTTGAATATCATAAGACTTCCAAGACAATAGGAGAATCTGAACAATTGGCGAAGGAAGAGAAATACGATGGAGCGATTGAAAAATTAGAACTTGCCCAAAATAGATGGATTACTAAGGATTTGGGGTTAAAAAGAAATAAGATAAATGAAAAAATAGAAGAAAATAAAAGAAACCTTGAAGATAAATCAAAATTTACTCAAGCTTTTGAAGAATTTGACGAAGCAAATTGGCAGAAAGCCATAGATTTGTTCTCGGAAATTCCTGAGAACTCTTTTTATTATAAAGACACTCAACTGAAAATTGAGGAAGCTAAAAGGAAAATCGTTGAGGAAGAGCTTGGAGAGACAAAAATAGCTAAAAAGGAAGCCGAAGAGAAGGCTCAGCAAGAAGCAATTAAAAGAAGTCAAGCCGAAGAAAAAACCAAAGAAGAGGCGGCGAAAAGAGCTGAGGAAGAAGCTAAAAGAGCCAAAGAAGAGTTAGAAAGGAGAATTGCCGAACAGAAATTATCGGAAAAAGAAGCCGAAGAAAAAAGAATGAATGCCGACAATGATGGCGATGGCTTAACTTATAGAAGAGAATTAGAATTAGGAACTTCTGATTTGAACTCGGACTCTGATGGCGATGGAATAGTTGATAGTAAGGACACTCATCCAGCAGGGGGAGGGCGGAATATACCTCAAACATTTGCTTGGAGTTACGGCGGTTATAATTGGACTTGGACAATTTCAATTCAAGAAGATTGGTATGATTACTATAAAGCAAAGCCGAGAAGTTCTCTTGAAAGCATAGAATATATTACCAGTGATGACCCTTTTATTAAAAAGATAAGCAAGAGAATTTCAGAGGGTGCTAAGAGTGATGTTGGCGAAGTTTGGTTAGCTGTATCTTTTGTGCAAAATTTACCGTATGTAGACGATGTTTTTACTGGTTATGATGAATATCCTAAATATCCTATTGAGACTTTTTTTGAAAAGAATGGAGATTGTGAAGACACCAGTTATTTAGCTGCTTCTATTATTGATGCAATGGGATATGGTTCTGTTCTTATTTTGTTGCCAGGACATATGGCAGTGGGTGTCTATATGGATTGCGATACCCCTGGGACATATTATAAGCTTGATGGCAGATGCTATTACTATATTGAAACTACGAGCAAAGATTGGGCTGGTGGAGAAATTCCTGATAGATATCGCAATACTCGTGCAACCCTAATAAAAATTCCTTCTGGTAAGGTTGCTGATATCTATCCTCAATATATAAAACCTTGCTATGTTTCACCAGATTTCTCTGGTTATTATTACGATGGTAGTAATTATTATTCAGACAGCCGATGCAATAACTTAGTTTATTGTCTGACCTATAAAGGATATTATACTAAACCCAACGAGGCGAATCTCTATTGGGACAGTAGTTGTAATCAAATAGTGGTAAAAGGGTGCGTTAAAGCTACGAGTTACCCAGGATATTTTACTAATGGGGTTGATTATTATTCTGATTCTCGGTGTATCCAAAAAGAAAGGATATGTAGACCATCCCCAATTTATTCTGGCGAATATTGGGACGGCAACTATCGCTACTGGGATAGTGCTTGCACACAGAAAGTAGTGTCTTGGTGCACCAAGTCTACTTATCACCCAGGGTATTTCTTTAGTAGCTTGGATTATGAGTATTATTACGACTATCAATGCACCCAAAAAGCAGATTTGTAATAACTATCTTTTGCCGAAGCAACTAAAGCAGTAAATAACCTCGTAGGCTTTTTTGATTTACTTCTTAAAATTGATATAAGAGAAAATCCTCAAAATTATATCAAGAAAACAAAAATTAAAAGTAAGCAAAAAAAACTTATTGCCAGGCAGTTTTAATTTTCCACTATACTTGACAATAAGTCTTTGTTATAATAAAACAAGAAAGTTAACTAACTCAAATTCAAAATGAACATATGGGAGCATATAGCGAATACCTAAATAAGCAATTAGATTTTCAAGGGATAACGGATGAACGTAAAAAGCAGCTTGGAATAATTTCTAAACTTCGGGGGGATAGAGACATTTTAGTATATGCGGCAGACCTCAATAAAAGGACAGACTTAATTTCAATAAATTATTCAGATTTATTACCAATCAGCGATCAATTATCAAACCTAACGGGAAAAAAAATCGATCTAATCATTGAGACCCCTGGTGGTTCCGGTGAGGTGGCAGAAGATATAGTGAAATTATTACATGATAAATACGATGATGTAGGCATTATCATCCCCGGATGGGCAAAGAGCGCCGGGACAATTATTGCGATGTCTGGCAACGAGATTTTAATGGGCTCGATTTCTGCCTTGGGCCCAATAGATGCTCAATTAACCTGGCAGGGTAAGCATTTTTCTGCCCATGCGCTTTTAGAGGGATTAAAGAAAATTAAAAAAGAAATAGAAGATACTGGAGTATTGAATAAAGCCTATATTCCCATTTTGCAAGGTATTTCCCCCGGCGAAATAGAAAATGCGGAAAATGCCTTGGGTTTTGCAGAAGAATTAGTTGAAAAATGGCTTATTGAATATAAATTCAAAAATTGGAATGTTCATTCAGGTAACAAAAAAACGGTAACTCTCAAAGAAAAAAAAGAGAGGGCCAAAGAAATAGCTGCAAAGTTATGTGATCACGGATACTGGAAAACGCATGCGAGATCGATCAAATTAAAAAATCTCGAGGAAATGAAAGTTAAAATAATAGATTATACTCAAGACTCACCCCTAAACGATGCAATAATGAGATATTATACTCTTTTGCAAATGACATTTGGGACTAATATCTATAAAGTATTTGAAACTCAAAATTCCCAAATTTATCGTTTTATGGCACAGGGTATTCCACAACCTAATCCAGTGAGCGCCAAGAATGTCATCATTGATTTCGTGTGTCATAAATGTAAAAAACATTCAAAAATCCAAGCCAATTTAGAAGGGAATCAACCATTGCAGCAGGGTTGTTCTGAATTTCCCAAAGACAATAAATACAAATGTCCACATTGCCAGACAGAAAACAATTTGTTTAAACTTAGGAGGCAAATCGAGGCTCAAACTAAAAAAACAATAATATAAAACATATGACTGATAACTTCGAAATAATTTATAAGGAGCTCAAAAAAATAGACCAGTCGCAAGACAATCAAGGTTCTTTAGTGGTAGACGAAGATGAAAAGAGTTCTGCCGAAATCAATGAAATTGCAGAGTTGAGACGCATGATATTAGAGCTTAATGACCCCGAACCCTACACATACACTTCATCTTAAAGGCCATTTATATTGTTTTCGATCCCCTTAACAGTTGTTAGGGGGTTTGGCATTTTTAACCTAAGCTACCCACCAAACAGGTTCTAACGTCGTCCAAGGGCCGTAGCCAGCGAATTTATGGATTACAAAAAAGAAGATTGTAAAAAACTCATTGAAAAATGGGAAAAAATTAACGAAAGACTATTAACCCATAGAATTTCTTATAGTGAAATCAAGAATTACAATCTTATGATGACGGAGGAATTGATGAAAGGTGAATGTTTAGACTTTTTATCATCAGATAAAAGAAAAAAATTAGATGAATTAAAAATAGCTTGGCATTTTATTAGATACATTAATAAAGACAAGGGTAAAGATTTTTGTTTTCCTTATTATCCTCCAAAAGATGATGGAATAGATGCTTTATCTTGTAGAGAATCTGACCCAAAAGTTATATTAAAGATGCAAATTACGGCTGCCGATCCTGAATTAACTGCTGGTTTAGAGACTCCAAGTTTGACCGAGAAAGGTTTTCCAAGGGGAACTTTTTCAAAAGGCATTTCAAGAGTTACAAATAAATCCCCATTAGAAAGTTTTATTGAAAAAGCAATAAAATCTCCAATTTTAAAAAAATCAGCTAAAAGAAATTATGCTCCCGAATTTAAAAAAGATTTAATTATACTTCTGAATGGTTGGTATACTTTTTCAGATTCAGAAGACCATCTGATACACAGATTGAATTTTATAAGAAATCAAGGAAAAAAGTTTTTTCAGAATACAGGATTTAAAGAAATTTGGCTTGTTTATGACGATATTTCTTATAAACTATATCCGCAACTTAAATCTGGTATATAAATATACTCATTTGACCTCTGGAATATAGTTCTAACGTCGTTCACGATGGCCAGCAAATTAAGTTAAAAAGGTCACAACTGTAATAAAAAATAAAAGATAAAAAAAATGGGTATAGGGTGGGCAAATAAAAAACGGCTTGAGAGAAAAGCAAGGAAAAGAAATAGAAACAAGGGCAAATCAAAGAAAAAATAAGATTTCTAAATTAATAAATCTTTTTGATATGCCTAAAGTAATTTTAGCTACAACCTCTCCTTATCGTATAGAAACATTTGGATATTTAGGTATCCCTTTTAATGCAGAAGGAAGTAATACAGATGAATCTCAGGCAGAAAGAAATAATCCTGAAGAATTAGTAAAAAATCTTTCTAAGTTAAAAGCAGAAGCGATTGCTAAAAATCATTCTGATGCTATTGTAATTGGAATGGATTCCGTTGGTTTTTTTGATGGCCAAATTTTTGAGAAACCAAAATCAAAAGAAGAAGATTTCCAAAGATTAAAAGAACTTTCTGGAAATAACCATCAATTTTATACAGGAGTCTATGTAGTGAATACAGCTACGAATAAGGCGATTTCAAAAGTTGTTAAAACAGAAGTTTTTATGAGGAATCTTTCAGAAAAAGAGATTAACAAATATCTTGATGAAGATCCTCATTTTAATACCTATGCTTTGGGTTATGATCCCATAAAGCACATCAGCTCGTCATTTATCCAAGGAATAGAGGGAAGTTATTATAACCTTTTGGGAGGTATTCCCTTAGAAACAATAGTTGAAATGCTAACAGAAGTTGGCTATAAAGAAGAATAATCTTAAACTTTTTACTATGAAAATTACAATTTGTGGTTCAATGTCAATTTTTGAAAAACTAAGAGAGATTGAGAAAAATCTTCTTGAATTTGGACATCAGGTCTTTATGCCAGTCAATTTTGGAGTTGATTATTTAAATATTTCTAATGAGGATTTTGGTGAACTCAAAAAAGAAAAAAATGCGATTAAGGAACATTTTGAAAAAATTAAACAATCAGA
>DAOWIS010000038.1 GCA_030640805.1 bacterium
AATTAGCATTAGGAGTTAATGGTTTATTCCGACCATGAACTTTCAGGATTTCTTCCCTTTCTTTAATATCAGGCATATCAAGAATTACTCGGCGGTCAAATCTCCCTGGCCTTAGAAGGGCTGGGTCTAAAATATCAGGGCGATTGGTTGCAGCCAAGATGATAACCTGGGTATCTCTCTCAAAGCCATCCATTTCGGCTAAGATCTGATTTAGAGTTTGTTCTCTCTCATCGTGGCCGCCACCAATTCCAGCTCCTCGATATCTTCCCACAGCGTCAATTTCATCAATAAAAATAATAGAAGGGGCATTCTTTTTAGCAGTAGAAAAGAGACTCCTTACTCGACTAGCTCCAACACCTACAAACATCTCAATGAATTCTGAAGCTGAAATTGAATAAAAAGGAACATCAGCTTGTCCCGCGACGGCCCTTGCAAGGAGAGTTTTTCCTGTCCCCGGCGCTCCGATGAGCAAAACTCCTCGGGGGATTTTTGCTCCCATTTCCAGGAATTTTTTAGGACTTTTTAAGAATTCAACAATTTCTTTTAGTTCTTCTTTTGCCTCCCTAAGTCCAGCTACATCTTTGAAAGTTATTTTTTCTTTAATTCCTTTTTCTCCATAAAGACGAGCTCGGGCTTTCCCAAAAGTTAAAGCTTGGCCAGCTCCCTTTTGGGCTTGTCTTAACATAAACCATAAGAAAGCGCCAATCAAAATAAAAGGAAGAAGAAAAGGTAAAATCATCCAAAGGAGGGCTCCTGATTTTTCTTTAAAGTCTATATTTACTTTTTTCAGTTTTTCTGGAGTAACCCCGTAATTGATTAGGGATTTGGTTAGATCGGTTTCGGTTTCTTTTCGGGATTTTTGCTGGGTTTCATCCCAGAGAGTAATCTCTAAGTCATTTCCCTTGACAATAATTGATTTTACTTTCTCTTCGTTAATTTGATTTACTAACTGGGTAAAGGTTATCTCTTTTTCTTCTTTAGGAGTAGTAAGTAAACTGAAAATTCCAGCAATACAGAGAAAAATCAAAAAAGCCACTAATAAATTTTTTACTAACTCTTTCATAAGTATTTTTACTTTAGCATATCTTTTTAAAAAATAAAAGAGTAGGACTTGACAAATTATTTCAGATGATATATAATTCAGAGTAAATTGAAATAAACTTGAACCTTAAAAATTAGAAAGGAGTAAAAAAAATGAAAGGAGTAGCAATAGTAGTATTAGGAATGATAGTCCTTTTGTTTCTGATGTCAACGATAGGAATTTTGAATTGGACGTGGCTAGCAGGAATAGTAATAGGGTTTTTAATAGTGGCAGAATTCCTTTCGGGATTTTTCCAGAAAAAGAAAAAAGAGAGAGGAGAAAAGAAAGTGGAAGAAGAAAAGAAAGAAAAAAAGAAAAAGCCTTCAAAGGTTCTTCAGATTATCCCGACGATGCTTTTCATTGGGTTGCTGATCGTTATTACTATAGTAATAATATCTCTAACAGTATCTCGGGTAATAGATTTAAGAATTTCCTTAGGGATTTTAGGTTTGTTAATTGCTTTGTTTTTTCAGTCCCTGATGAAGATTCCAGCTGATCCGCCCCACAAAGCTGTTCTGACAATTCTTGGTAAAAGAACTTCAATAACCAAGGACGAAGGTTGGAGAATTTTTCCTTTTCGGCCTCTTTGTGGCGCTATTTTAGTGGAGGTAACCAAAATAAATCAGGATTTGAAACCTCAAACCGTAAGGACTCCTGACCTAGGAGTATTAGAGGTTCCTGTTTCTCTTACCTGGACTCCAGACAGTAAACATCTTATTGAGTTTTTGAATTGCGGGAGAGAAGAAGGAGTAAGGAATATTTTAGCTGATATTGTCAGAGAAAGGATAAGAGAATGGGGTATTGCGGTGGAAGAAGGTCCTCAGACTTTTGAGGAAGCAATGAAAGCCCAAAAGGAGGCAGTTGCTATTCTAGTTAAAGCGATTGCCGGAGAAGCCCTAAAAAAGATTAGTTCTTCTATCCCCACTTGGATTCTTATGAAATATTTTTCAGAACCTCAGAAGAAACCTACTCCGAGCGAAGCTAAAAAATGGGGAGAGAATTGGGGAATACTTGAGGAGGCGCTTAATCAAGAACCAGATGGAAGGGAGAGAATAAGGGAAGAGATAAAAGAAAGAATGCGGATTATTGGAGATATTAAAAGAGGAAATGGAGTTCAGCCAATTTCTCAGTTAGGGATTATTCTTAACCGTTTTAACATCGGTGAGATCATCATCAAGCCAGGCACTGCTCTGGAAACTGCTGCCGAAGCAAAAGTGAAAGAAGCAAAAGAGCGTGAAGCAGAGATGCTGGAACTTACTCATGTTAAAAATCGGATTCTGGAACTAAAGGAAGAATTAAAAATTAACAACGAACAGGCCTTGGAGATTCTCCAGACTGAGCGAGGCAAGGTAAAGAAGGAAATTAAAGAAGTGAAAGCAAACATCTCAGCAGAAACCCGAGGCTTGGTTGAAAAGATTGTCGGAGCGTTTAAGCCGACATAAGGGAGGAGGAAATAAATGGATATACAGAAACCAAAAACCCTTACGGGATGGAGGACTTTTTTTCTGATGGTTTCCCTGGTATTGATATTTGTAGCTTTAAGTGGTCGGTTAATTCCAGAAAAACTAATTCCAGAAAAAAAGGCCAAAAAACCCTTCATGGTGGTTGAGAAAACCGAATGGGGGGCTTGGGTCCGGCTAAGAGGCGACGAGATAAAGGGTGTGAACTCCGAAGTTGTTCTTCAACCTGGGGATAGTGCTCGGGTAATTTGGGAAGGTGGAAAGATAACCTATTACAACAGACAGGCTAAGATGACTCAAAGTTGGAAAGTGTGGGGTGCTAATTCCTATAATAGGAAATATCGAAATGACTTCCGCTTTTCTCATATTCCTGGTGTTCCGTCAGTGGGAGTGGTAGTTATCCTTGGTGAGATAGAAAATCCTCAGCAGGTTGAGTATTTTCCGAGAGGTCAGATCGATGTTTTAGTGATCAACAGATCTAATCGCTCCTTGTCCGTCAGATTGTATTATCATATTATGATTTGGGCCCATGACAGATGTGGTCTTGACGGTTCTTTTGCGAAGTTTAAAATTTATCGATCGAACTAATCAATCGACCAAAAATGCTGACACAAAATGTCAGCATTTTTTTATAAAATTACCAACTGATTTGTTATAAAATTACCAACTGATTTCGCCAATATCTATCCCTACTATATTAGCTATTACCCAGACCAAGCCCTTAGCAAAGAGACCAATGATAATTCCAATTACTCCATATAAAAGCATATTTTGGGCCTTTTTCACTTTTTCCGGATCTCCGCCAGCGGTCAAGAAAGTAAATCCAGCTATAATAAATACTATTACACCAACAACTATCAAGGCATATACCATAAAAGTAATGATATTATCTATCAGAGCAAAAAGTTCGTCTACTGTTGTTGGTCCTTCATCATTAGCTAAAACCGGTAAACTAACTAAAACTATTATTGTAATAAATACAACCAAACTTAAAATTTTAGCAGTTTTTTTCATAAAACCAATTTAGGTATTATAGAAATTGAATGAAGAAATAATAGACTCCTTACTTTACTATAAAAGTTTTTTACTAGAATTTTTACTACCAGTAAATGTTACCAACATCTACTCCTACTATATTAGCTATTACCCAGACCAAGCCCTTAGCAAAGAGACCAATGATAATTCCAATTACTCCGTACAAAATTAGGCTTTGGGCTTTTTTGGTTCTTTCTGGATCTCCACCAGCAGTCAAGAAGTGTATTGCACCTATAAGTAGAACAAATACACCTATAATTATTATTACTAGCATTACAAAAGCCATAATATCATCGATTAGCACAAAAAGTTCATCCGCTGTCGACAAACCTGGTTCTATTATTTGAGCAGAAATCGGCAAAGCCATCGAAAATACTATCGTGATAGGTATAGCCCAACTTAGAAATTTAGTAATCTTTTTCATATTTATATAATCGCTAATTTTCACGAATTTACCACTAATTTCACTAATGGTTCGACAGGTTCACCATCCTGAGTTTATCGAAGGATAATTTATTCGTGATTATTAGTGTTGATTAGTGGTGTGTGTCAATTTCGACCTTTGAGATTTTATTAAGATTTAATTTACGGGCTAAGAATATCTTGGATTACGAATATAATTCCTCTGCCTATTAAGATTATTCCCAAGCCAATTAGAACATAAATCAATAAGGTTTTGGCTCTTTTTATTTTTTCCGGGTCGCCGCCAGCAGTCATAAAACTAATTCCTGTCCAGATAATCATTATAACCGCTAAAGCAATTCCTATATATTGTAAAAAACTAAAGACATTGTCCAAGAGTTCAATAAAACTATCTGCCTGGAGAGGATTTGGAAATGAAATTGGTCCGGTGGGATCTTGAGCTAAACAAAATCCGCCTATTCCTAAAAATAAGATAGTGGTTACTAATAATAAAATAATCTTTTTCATGTTATTTTCTACGAATTTACGAATATTCGTATATTCGTGTGTCATTCGTAATTGGTGTCGCGTCTTATCTCATCAATAGAGTGACTTGGTCAGCAGCTTTTTTTATAGCATCTATAGGACTAATTTCTCCATCTACTACTGATTCTATCATATCAGCGAATATATTTTCAATAGCAACATTGTCGGCTTGATACCAATTCTTAGCAGAAAGGGATTGCTCAGCAAAGATTTTTAAATCTGGATTTGCCTTTTGCCAATCAATTAAAGTCCTTTGAGAAGTAGGCTTTTTAGTTTTTAAGAGATAATTTTTAGCATTTTCCAGTTCGTTAAGCCAAGTGATAAAAGTCCAGGACTGTTGAGGATGAGAAGAAAGAGATGAAACAGTTAATGCCCAATAACTGGCATAATTGACAGGAATACTTACTTGTTCTGGCTGGGGGAGAGAAGAAACCGCGAAGTTTAAATAAGGAGCCATTTTTTTGATAGTTTCGAGATGATGGGAATAATTGAGCATCATGGCTACTTTTTTTTGAGAAAAAGCGTCAATAGAATAAGGCAGAGCTTTATTCCAAGCATAGACCCTCTTTTGAGAATTGGCAAAGTCAGTATAGAATTCTAAAGCTCTTACCCCGGGATAGAAAGTTTCCTTCTCCAATCTTACTCTTTGGTCAAAAGTGGCTTTAGTGTATTTTTCATTAGTCATTTGGGTTCCTCCCTGGAGCATTAAGAGTGTGAGGATATCAGTGGAACGATTGATATTTTTAACTGTGCCCAATGCTGCTCCGGCAATCTCAATATTTCCTTTTTCATCAAATTGAGTTAATTTCTCCACGTCTTCTAAAAATTCTTCCCAGGTTTGAGGAGGAAGAGGAATTGCTGCCTTGTTGAATAGGTCTTTATTCCAGTATAGAGCCAAAGTATCAACAAAAAGAGGTATTCCATAAATTTTTCCTCCTCTAAGAAAATCATAAGAAACTGTATCAACAAAGGTTTCCTTAAAAGTTTGAATTTCTTTTGGTGTTAAAGGGGCAATTTTATCAATGTGTTTGGGGAGCCAGGAATTATGAATCATAAAAATATCTGGTCCCCGACCAGAAGCTAAAGCATCTATTAATTCTTTTTCATATGTTTCATAACTTTTTTTCCGATATTCAATTCTGATAGATGGATACTTTTGCTTGAAGGCACGAATTAAATCTCTGTAGACATCGGAGTCGTCATAGACCCCCCAAAATTCTAATTCAGCTTTTGATGGCTGTGGTTCTTTCCCCCCAAAAACTAAAACTACAATTAAACCAATAATAACAAGTCCAATTACTCCGATGACGATGTATTTTGAGTTAGTCATTTATTTAACAAACATTATTCCCCAGTGGTGTTGACCAGCAGCGAATGATTTTTCTAATTTGAATCCTTCTTCTTTGGCTAATTTCACGGTCTCATCAGGAGAAATTTTATATCCTTGTTTTGGGCCAAAAGAACTTTCAGGAAACCAATCAATAATAATAAGTTTCCCTTTTGGCTTTAGAATTCTTTTCGCTTCTTTTAAAACTGATTTTTTATTTTCGCATTCAAATAAAAGATTGGCTGCCAGCACTAAGTTCTGAGAATCGCTTTCTAATTTTGAGCCGCCAGAAACTTCCAGATTACATCTTTGAGTAATGATGTTATCTAATTTCCCTATTTTTGCCTTACTATTAATGGCTTCTAAGGCAGAGGGGAGAACATCTAAAGCCCAAATTTTTCCTTCTTTTCCTATTAACTTAGCAATAGGAATAGTAAAATAACCATGGCCACAACCAAAGTCGACTATATTCATTCCCTCTTTTATTTCAAATTCTTTGATTATTTTTCCGGGATTGAGAAATCCCCCGGTTCCTTTTGGGAATTGCATATTTGTAGAAGCTGATATACGCTAATATCAACGCTGATAAACGCTGAAATCAGCGTCAATCGGCGTAGCTATCAGCGTGAAAGGAGCGAAGCGACCGATCTGCTTCTATTAAAGGCATATGGCCGAAGCCACTTTATCTCCTTTATCTAATCTCATTATTCTTACCCCCTGGGTTGTTCTTCCTAAAATTGAGATATTTTTTAATTCCATTCTGATTACCTGTCCTTTTTGAGAAGTAATTATTAAATCTTCTTCTCCTTTTAGAATTTTAATGAAGGATAGTTCTCCAGTTTTTGGAGTAATTTTTACTGCCTTTATTCCTTTCCCTCCTCTTTTTTGAAGCCGATAATATTTTAAGTCCGTTCTTTTTCCATATCCATTCTCTGTAATCACCAACAAATTAAATTTTTCATTTTTCATTTGGCATTTGGCATTTACAATGTCCATTCCTATCACTTTATCTTCTCCCTCGACCTGAGCTCGGGACGAAGGTTTCTTTAATCTAATTCCTCTTATTCCAGCGGCTGTTCTTCCCATTGACCTTATTTCTTTTTCTTTAAATCTTATAGAATTACCGGAAGAGGTTGCTAATAATATCTGGTCTTCTCCTGAAGTAGGAGCTACCCAGTCTAAGGTATCGTCTTTAGCCAAAGTAATGGCTTTCAGTCCTGACCTTCTTACTTGAGAGAATTTTTCTAAGGCAACTTTTTTTATTATACCATTTTGAGTAACCATCACCAAATATTTTGCTCCCTCGGCTTTCTTCTTTTCTAAAGAAAAAACGGCTGTAATTCTTTCCTGAGAATCTATTTCTAAGAAATTAACTATTGCTCTTCCTCGAGCCACTCGGTGAGCTTCAGGGATTTCATAGACCGGGGTTTGAAAAACTTTTCCCGAAGCAGTAAAAAATGCGACACTGTCATGGGTTGAAGCAGTAAGAAAGTGCTGGACGATGTCTTCTCCCTTAGTGGTTATTCCTAAAATTCCTTTTCCTCCTCTTTTTTGAATTTTGTAAAAAGAAGGAGAGATTCGTTTGATATAGCCACCCTTGGTAATAGTAATTATGGTTTCTTCTTCAGGAATAAGATCTTCAGTAGACATTTCTCCTATTTTTTGGACATAAACCTTAGTTCTTCGGGAATCTTGATATTTTTCTTTTAGTTCTTTTAACTCTTTTTTAATTACATTTAATACTTTCTTTGGACTGGCCAAAATTGCGCTGTATTTTTCAATAGATAATTTCTTTTCTTTAAGTTCTTCTTCTAT
>DAOWIS010000023.1 GCA_030640805.1 bacterium
ACTTTTGAAAGGACTATAGAAAATATCAGAAGGTTTATGCAAGTAAAGAGAAATTTGAAAGGAAAGACAGCGGAGGTTGAGATAAAATTTATTATAATAAACAAAAACATTAAAGATATGAAGAATTTAATAGAACTGGCAGACGATTTAGGAATTAAGAATGTCTGTTTTGATGATTTGATTCCATTTAAGGAAATTACCCATTTAAAAGGAAAAAAAGAAAAAATTGCAAGAGAAATAGAAGTAGTAAAAAAAATAGCAGAAGAAAGAAAAATACGATTAGTTGTTGGTTTCAGGAAAGGATTCTATGCTATAGATCAATGCGATTGGCCCTTTCATAGTATTTTTATAGATGTTAATGGTAATATCTACCCTTGCTGTAATATTGGTGTATTCTGGGCAAGGGAAGGATCAAGAGAAAGCGTCTCTTTTGGAAACATTTTTACTGATGATATAAATACTATTTGGAAGGGGGAAAAATATCAGGCATTAAGAAAAATGATAGTCCGTAATAAAACACCAGGAATATGCCAAAAAGCTAATTGCCTTTATGTGCAGGAAAATTGATTTATGATTTTAAAATTATTATTTACCAAACTAATCAAAGCCATCACCAACCCCAAAAAAGTGTTTGAGATTATTAGACACCCAGAGTTAATTATACAAATCGCAAGGAATTTTCGTTATGCAAAAGTACTAGGTAAAGGCGAGCGAGCAATAATCCACAATTGGGAAAAAGCCAGAAATAGAGAAGAATCTTATTGGAATTGGGGACAGTTGGCCCATATAAACCGATATGAATGGGCTTCCTCATTTATTAAGGGACTTAAAGTTTTGGATAATGGATGCGGTGCCGGTTGTGGAACATATTATCTTGTTTTACACGGCGCTGCCGAAGCAGTAGGAATTGATTATTCATTCGATGCGATAAAATGGGGAAAACGCCGCTATCAAGCCAAAAATTTGAAACTTATAACAGCGAATTCCTTGCATTTACCATTTAGGGATAATTACTTTGATGTAATTGTTTCATTTGATGTGTTAGAACATATTGCGGAAAAGGACCAGAGAAACTTTATATCTGAAATCATAAGGGTTATGAGGCAATCTGGAACACTTCTTATAGGATGTCCTAATAGAGAAGCATCTGAGTGTATACTTACAAATGATAATAATCTCTTTCATCTACACGAATTGAACAAAGAAGAATTTGAGAAGTTATTAAGTGAGTATTTTAAAGATGTTGCAATAAAAGGCGAAGATATGGTTGTGGATGGGCGGCGGTTAAAAGAAAAATGGCTTGAGTATTTATACAATAATAAAGTAAAAATGGAGAACATTGTATTTGTTGATACTGAAGTTGAACGCACACGCGGACTACTTGCAATTTGTCGAAAACCCAAAACTTTCAAATAAAAAATATGAAAATTTTACTTCATATTCCTTATATAGGAGGGATGGGAGCTGACCGATTTATTTATAATGGCTATAAATATGCTTGGGAAGATAAGGGGCATGATTTTTTTGTTTTTACCGAGAAAGATAATTTAGGTCAAAAATTAGAAGAAACAAAGCCAGATTTATTCTTTGCCTCATTTGAATGTTTAAAAATTCCCCAAGATACAGATGTTGTTAAGGAATATAAAAAGAAAGATGTTAAAATTTTTATGGGATTAAACCCTTATTTTGATAAAGACCCTCTTAGATTGGCTATATTAAAGGATCCGGATTTCGCTGACATTTATTATGGTAATTATAATCCCAAGGGGATGAAAAATTTTGAATTGATAATTGGTAAAGCCTATCATCTTATATCATTGGCTGCAGATAAAAATTTGTATTTCCCCACGCCGCCAGAAAAAAAATATGAGTGTGATATAGCATTTGTTGGTGCAAATTTACCAAGAAAAAAAGAAATTTTTAAACGGCGACTTTTGCCACTAACAAAAAAATATAAGGTTAAAATTTTTGGTGAAGGTTGGACCCGGCAGGATAAATACTTCTGGTATTTTTTGACTCGACTTGGAAAGAAATTAGGCACCGATTACTTTTATAATTTAAGATTGAAAAAAGAACTTTCTTTAGAGGATGAAAGAAAGATTTATTCCTCGGCAAAGATCTGCCTTAATTTTCATGAGAAATTAGAGGGTGGAGAATATATTTCGGATATAAACGAAAGGACTTTTAAGATTCCTGCTTCGGGAGGATTTCAAATAGTAGATTTTATCCCTTTAATAAAAGATCATTTTGAAATAGATAAAGAGATAGTTATGCCAAAAAGTGATGAAGAGTATTTTGAAAAAATTGACTACTACTTAACTCATGAGAAGGAAAGAAAAGAAATTCAGAAGAAGGGAACAGCCAAGGTTTTGCGAGACCACACTTATCATAATCGAGTTGAACAAGCCATTTCTATTTATAATACTTTATGAATTCTTCTTTAGTCTCTATTATCATTCCTGCCTATAATGCCCAAAAGTACATTAAGGAAACAATTGAAAGTGCCTTAAATCAGACCCATAAGAACATAGAGGTTATTGTTGTTGATGATGGTTCAACTGATAATACTAAGCAGGTGTTAGAACCCTATATTAAAAGAAATAAAATTAGATATAGTTATCAAGAAAATCAAGGTCAGTCAGCTGGTCGGAATAATGGTTTTAATCTCTCCAAAGGAGATTTTATTTTATTTTTAGACCATGATGACATTTTGCTTTTAGGAGCAGTTGAAGAATCTTTAAAATTTTTAAAAGAAAATTCTCAATATGGTTTGGTTTATTTTGATTTTTGTTATTTTTTTAATGATGACTTAAGTAAAAAATATCATCACTGTTTGGGAGAAAATTATTCCGGTCTGATTTTTGATAAATTAATAAAATATGGTCCTTGTTGTAATCCTTCCCAAGCTCTGATAAAGAGAAAGGTATCTGAGAAATTTAGATTTAATTCTCAATTTGATAGTTCCGAAGATTGGGATTATTGGTTGAGTATTGCCCGGCAGGGGATTAAATTTGGTTTTTTGGATAAAGTTTTGGTTTATCGAAGGATAGCCGAAAATAGCGATAGTGCCAGTGTGTCTGGCCGAATAAAATGCAAGAATTCTTCAATGAGAGTTTACCAAAAATGGTTGAGTAATTTATCAAAAGAAGAAATTAAAAAATTTAGCCTCTTGGCTCGGATGGAAAAATTGAAAATAAAAAAGATTTTGCTTTTTCTGATGAAATATAATACTCGTCAGGAGATAATGAAAGTTATTTCTGATTCTCATTTGTCTATTTGGTGGAGTAAATTGATGGGCTTAATATTGAAAATTAAACTTTCAATCTTACCAATAAAACTTGTTAAGAATTTTATGCTCTTTTTTGACCAGAAAAGAAATAAATATAATTTTCAATTAGTTAAATAATGATAAAAATGAAATCTTTAGTTTCAATAATTATTCCCGTTTATAATGCTCAGAAATACATCAAGGAAACAATTGAAAGCGCTCTTAATCAGACCTATAAGAATATAGAGATTATTGTTGTTGATGATGGTTCAATCGATGAGACAGCCGCAATTGTTGAATCTTTTCAAAATCCTCGGATTGTTTATATTTATCAGGAAAATCAAGGTCAGTCATCCGCTCGCAATACCGGGATTAGAAAAGCTAAAGGCACATATATTGCTTTTTTGGATGCTGATGATCTATTTCTGCCAAGAAAAATAGAAGAACAAGTTTCTTTTTTAGAAAATCATCCTGATTGCGGTCTTTGTTATTGTGATAATTATCATTTTTTTAGTAATCAACCAGATAAATTATTTCATTTTTCCGTTAAAACTTATTCCGGCTTAATTTTTGATAAATTATTGGAAGAAAATTTCATTAATCCCTTATCTGTTCTTTTAAAAAAAGAAATTCTTGATGAATACGGAGAGTTTAAAGATGGTTGGCGAAGATGCGATGAGCAATATCTGTGGTTAAAATTGGCTTTTAACAAAGTAAGATTCTGTTATTTAGACAAAGTTTTAGCTTATTATCGAGTTCATAAAGATAGTTTGTCAGCCGAAGGACTTTATTTAAAAGAAACAGCCGAAAAGTTTTTAGAACTTTTGGATTTAATTGAATCCTGGCTGAAATCAGAGGAGAGAAAAAAATATCCCTTTGAAAGATTACGAAAATCTTGGCGAAAAAAACTTTTGGTCGGCAACCTTATAAGTAAAAAGAATATCTTTTCAAAATTTCTTTTGTTTTTATATAAACTAAGATTAAAATCAAAATTTAAAGTAATTAAGTAACAATCAGGTTGTTTTGTAAAATTAAATCTCCGAGAAATCGGAGTTTTGCCCTTACACCAAATTTTGGTAGTGAGGGTTTATTTTTGGCTCAAAATATGATAAAATAAGATAGAATTTATGACAAATCAGATAAAAATCTACCAGGATATTTTGGACAGAAAACGAAGAAAACTTCTATCTGAACTGTCTTTTTTAGAGAAATATGGCTTTTATCTTGCAGGTGGCACTGCTTTAGCTCTTCAACTGAACCACCGAACTTCTTTAGATTTTGATTTTTATACAGAGAAAAAATTTGATAACAGGAAGCTTCTTTTAGAATTAGAAGAGAAGTTTAAAGATGTAATCTTAATTCAAAATCCCGAGCAGACTTTGATTGTAAAAATTAATGATATAGAAGTTAGTTTTTTTCATTATCCTTATCCATTAATATCCTCGTTCCTAAAAATAGATGGAGTAAATCTTGCTTCAAAAAAAGATATTGCGGCAATGAAAATAATTGCTATATCAGACAGAGGCACTAAAAGAGATTTTATTGATATTTATTTTTTATTAAAGGAGTTTTCGCTTGAAGAAATTTTTAAATTCGTAAAAAAGAAATATCCTAATTTTAACATTTATGTTGGCTTGAGGGGTTTGACTTATTTTGTTGATGCCGAAAAGAAGCAGAAAAGAAGATTATATTTAACTCATTTTGTTTCCTGGAGTGAAGTCAAGAAATTTTTAATAAAAGAAATAAGAAAATATCAAGAAAAATGCCTAAAGTAAAATCAAAAATTTCTCCAAAGATGAAATGGCTATTTTGGTCATATGATATCAAAAGTTTGGATTTAGAAGAAGACAAGGATTATATTATCACTCAAACTTTAAATTACGGCACTTGGGAAGATTTAAATTGGCTTTTTAAAACATATTCAAGAGATAAAATTAAGAAAGTAGTAAAACATCCTCAAAGAGGAGCCTGGTTTAAGAAGTCTTTAAATTTTTGGACATTAATGTTTAATATTAAACCCCAAAAAGATGTTTTTAAAAAAGCAATTTTTAATTTAGATCCGCTAAAAAAATGAATTCAAGGAACAAAATACTCATAACTGGTGGAGCTGGTTTTATTGGTAGTCACACTGCTGATGCTTTATTTAAACTTGGCTATAAAATTCGGATTTTGGATAATTTAACTCCACCGGTTCATAATAGTTACTGGCCTAAATATCTTTCCAAAAAATACGAATTAATAAAAGGAGACATTAGAGAAAAGAAAGATTGGTTGAAAGCCCTAAAAGGGGTTGATTGTGTTTTTCATTTTGCTGCTTATCAGGATTATCTGCCTGATTTCAGTAAATTTTTTAATGTTAATACCGTTGGCACTGTTCTTTTATATGAATTAATAGAAGCTAAAAAACTGCCAATTAAACAAATTATCTATGCCAGCTCTCAAGCCGTTTATGGAGAAGGGAAGTATAAATGCGGCAACAGGATTTTTTATCCCGAGCAGAGAAATTTAAGACAATTAAAAAATAAAGAATGGGACTATAAATGTCCTAACAACAGAATAGCCGAATTTTTACTGATGAAAGAAGATGATTTATTAAAGCCTCACAATTCTTACGGAATGTCTAAAGCAGCAGCTGAACAAGCAGTTTTGAATTTAGGAAAAAGATGCAATGTTCCTACTGTAATTATGCGCTATTCTATTGTTCAGGGCTCCCGACAGTCGCCCTTTAATGCTTATTCTGGAGCTTTAAGGATTTTTGTTAGCCAGGCATTTAACAATCAGGATTTGATTGTTTATGAAGATGGCAAGCAAAAACGGGATTTCGTGAATATTAAAGATATAATCAAAGCCAACCTTTTAGTTTTTAAAAATAAAAAAACCGATTTTCAGATTTTTAATGTTGGCGGAGATAAAAGTTATAAAGTTTCAGATTTTGCTAAGTTGGTTCTAAAGATAGTCAAACCCTGTAATACTTTACAAGTGTTACAGGGTAAAATAAAACTAACTGGCGAGTTTAGAGTAGGCGATACTCGGAATGCGGTTTCTGATGTTAGAAAATTAAAAAAGTTAGGTTGGAAGCCAAAATATACTCCTGAAGACTCAATTAAAGATTATTTTTCTTGGTATAAAAAATTAACCGGCAAAAAAGATTTTTCCCAGGAGGCATATAAGCGGATGAAAGCTTTAGGGGTAGTACAAAAATAATTTTCTATGATAAAGCCTAAAGTGTCTATAATTTTAGCCACTCGGAATCGGGCTCGTTTAGTTAGCAAAGCAATCCAGAGTATTTTAGACCAATTTTTTCAAGATTGGGAATTGATAGTTATAGATGATGCTTCAGAAGATAATACGGCGGAGGTAATTAGAGAATGGCAGAGAAAAGATAAAAGAATAATTTATTTAAGAAATGAAAAACAATCAGGAATTTCTAAAACCTCTAATAAAGGATTTAAAAAAGCCAAAGGAGAATACATTGCTATAATTGACGACGACGATTACTGGGCCCTGCCTGATAAATTAGAACGTCAGATTAAATTTTTAGATACTCACCTTGATTATGTTGGCGTTGGTAGCGGATTGATTGTTATAGATGAAAAAGGTAAAGAAATCACTCGTCTTTTAAAATCAAAAGTAGAAACTGATAAGAAAATTAGACAAAGAGCACTTTTTGCCAACCCGATGGCTAATAGTACTACTCTTTTTCGGAGGAGAACAGCTGAAAAAATTGGCTTTAACGATGAAAGTTTTAGCTATGCGGCAGATTGGGAATTTTGGTTAAAAATGGGCAAAGAAGGCAAACTTTATAATATTCAGGATTATCTTATTTATTATTTGATGGGTCCTCAAAGCACTTCCTTTGTTAAACAGAGACAGCATTTAAGAAATGGAATTTGGATAATCAGAAGATACAAAAATGATTACCCCAATTTTAAAAAAGCCATATTTTCTGTCTGGCTTCAATATATTTATACCTTTATGCCTTATAGCATCAGAAAACGGTTAAATCCTTTTTTATCTCATCTCAAAAAAATAATTTTTAGTTCTTAATCTATGCGCATTCTTTATATCGCAATGAAATATGATTATGGTAAGCCCGAGCAGGGTTATACTTTTGAACATTATAATTTTTATGATACTTTACTAAAAATGGACGGAGGAAGACATCAGGTTATTTATTTTCCTTTTGATGAAATAATGATTAAGGTTGGTCGAGATAAAATGAATGAATATCTTTTAGAAATAGTTAAAAAGGAAAAACCCGATTTTTGTTTTTTTTGTCTCTTTACTGATGAAATCAAAAAAGAAACCATTAAAAAAATTAGTCAGAGCGGAAAAACTATTACTTTTAATTGGTTTTGCGATGACGACTGGCGATTTGATAATTTTTCAAAGTTTTGGGCTCCTTGTTTCAATTGGATTTCCACTACTGCCTCTACTGCCTTGCCAGAGTATCAGAAAATCGGTTATCAAAATGTCATTAAAACTCAATGGGCCTGCAACCATTTTTTATATAAACCCAACTATGGAAGTCGGACTTCGATAGATATCTCTTTTGTGGGCCAGGCGCATGGTCGGAGAAGAAAAATAATAGAGAAAATAGAAAAAGCCGGTATTAATATTGAATGTTTTGGCTCGGGTTGGCCCAAGGGCCGGATTTCCCAGGAGGAAATGATAAAAATTTTTTCTCAGAGCAAGATTAGTCTTAATCTGACCGAGAGTTCAAGCGGCTTCCATTGGAAGCCGCTTCTAAAAATATTTTTAAATAGAAGAAGCGATAATTCTCTCCATTTCCGCAATCCTAATTATTGGCTGGCTAATATTAAATCGCTTTTAGCAAAACGATTAGAGATTAAAGGCCGCAACTTTGAAATTCCTGGCTGTGGTGGTTTCTTACTTACTAGGCCAGCTGACAATTTAAAGGATTATTATCTTTTTAATAAAGAAATTGGCATTTTTAATGACTTCGATGAATTAATTGAGAAAATAAAATATTATTTAGCCCATAATAAAGAAAGAAAAGCCATTGCTCAAGCAGGTTACCAGCGAACAATTGGAGAACATACCTACGAACAAAGATTCAGAGAAATTTTTGAGACAGTAGGCGCCCTTGACTAATTTACGCTTTAGTGTGAAGATAATAATATAAATTTCTATTAAGACATGATTGTCTCCCAAACGCCATTAAGAATAAGTTTTATCGGAGGAGGAACGGATTTGGAAGATTTTTACCGGCAATATCCCGGGCGAGTTTTAAGTACTACCATCAATAAATATATTTATATAAATACCCAGAAGAAATTTGATGGAATGATTAAAATTGCTTATTCCAGGACAGAAAATGTAGATCATCGAGATAAAATTCAGCATACCCGAGTCAAAGCTGCTTTAGGAGAAACAGGAATTGAGAAAGGAATAGAGATAGGATCAATGGCTGATATTCCGGCAGGTACGGGCTTGGGTTCTTCCAGTAGTTACACTGTAGGATTACTGAACGCTTTATACGCTTTTTCAAATAAAAATATGCCAGTTGGAGATTTGGCTGAGAAGGCCTGTCAAATAGAAATAAATAAACTAAAAGAGCCGATTGGCAAACAAGATCAATATATTGCTGCTTTTGGAGGAATGAATTTAATTAATTTTAATCCCGACGGGAAAGTAAAAGTTGAACCAGTTTATTTAACGCCTAAAATAAAAGAAGCTTTCCAGAATCATTTACTTTTGTTTTATACCGGAATAAAACGTTTGGCTTCTTCTATTCTAACGGAGCAGAAGCAA